>NZ_JAGGML010000001.1:4138415-4442317 GCF_017875275.1 Xanthobacter flavus
CCATCAGCGGCATCGACATCGCCCTGTGGGACATCATCGGCAAGAGCTGCGGCAAGCCGGTGCACAAGCTCCTCGGCGGCGCCTTCCGCACCGAGGTGGATTGCTACGCCACCGGCCTCTACTTCATCGATTTCGACAATCTGGTGGGCGAGGCGGTGGAGGAAGCCACCGGCTACGTGGACGAGGGCTTCAAGGCCATCAAGATGAAGATCGGCCTTGGCAACATCACCAAGGACTACGAGCGGGTGAAGGCGGTGCGCGACGCCATCGGGCCGAACATCCGCCTCATGGTGGATGCCAACCACGCCTTCTCCGTGCCCGTCGCCATCCGTCTCGGCCGCAAGCTGGAAGAGCTGGACGTGGAGTGGTTCGAGGAGCCCATCTCGCCGGAAGACATCGACGGTTATGTTGAAGTCGCCCGCGCCCTCGACATGGCGGTGGCCGGCGGCGAGAACGAGTTCACCCGCTGGGGCTTCCGCGACGCCATCGTGCGCAAGGCCATGGACATCGTGCAGCCGGACGTGTGCGCGGCGGGCGGCCTCTCCGAGTGCAAGAAGATCGCGGCGCTCGCCTCCACCCATGGCGTCGAGTGCGTGCCCCACGCCTGGGGCTCGGCGGTGGGCATCGCCGCGACGCTCCACTTCCTCGGCTCCCTGGCGGACCAGCCGCCGAGCCTGTTCCCGTTCGAGCCGCTGCTGGAGTTCGAGCAGTGCGAGAACCCGTTCCGCGATCACCTCGCCAAGGAGCCCATCGTGCAGGAGCGCGGCCGGGTGAAGATCCCCACCGGCCCCGGCCTCGGCATCGAGATCGACCGCTCGGTCATCGACCGCTACCGGGTGGCCTGAGCCATGCGCTTCGTGAGCTTCCGCCACGCCGGCGAAGACCGCGCCGGCGTGCTTGAGGGCGATGGCGCGGGTGCCGATGACGTGGTGTTCGACCTCGCCCATCCGGCCATGGCCGATGCCCTCGGCGGCGTCGCGCCCCATGTCCATGCCCTGATCCCCGCCGGCCTGCCCGAGGTGGTTGCGCGCATCGCGGCCCACGGGCTTTCCGATGCCGCGCGGCTCCCGGTGCGCGAGGTGGACCTGCTGGCGCCCTATGTGCCGCCGCGCATCTACGCGCTCGCCTTCAATTATCGCGATGCGCTGGCCGAACGCGGCATGGCGGCGCCGGCCGAGCCGGTGCTGTTCATGAAGCAGGCCTCCACCGTCGTCGGGCCGGGCGCGCCCATCCTTCTGCCCCCGGATATCGGCGGCTGCACCTATGAGGTGGAGATCGCCGCCATCATCGGCCGCCGGGCGCAGAACGTGGCCCGCGAGGATGCGCTCTCCCACGTCGTCGCCTATGCCGTCTTCAACGACATCAGCGCCAGCGAGATGATCAAGCGCGACGGCGGCTTCACCCGCGGCAAGAATCTGCCAACCTTCGGTCCCCTCGGCCCCTTCCTCGCCAGCGCCGACGAGATCGCCGATCCGCACGCGCTCGCCCTCTCCCTCGACGTGGACGGCACCCGGCTGCAGGAGGGCGTCTCCGCGGACCTCGTGTTCGACATCGCCGATCTGGTCTCCCGCCTCTCGCAGGCCCACACGCTGGAGCCGGGCGATGTGATCGCCACCGGCACGCCGGCCGGCGTCGCCGGCATGCGCAAGCCGCCGGCCTGGCTCAAGCCCGGCTCCGTGGTGCGTGCGCGTGTGGAAGGGCTCGGCACTCTGGTCAATCCCATCGTGGAAGGTGCGCCCTATGGCGAATGAGCGGCCGATCGTCTTCGCCACCAATGCGCTGCATCCGGACGGCGCGGCGCTGCTGGAGGGCGTTGCCGAAATCGTCGTCGGCCCCGACACCTCCGACGACACCCTGCGCCGCCTCACCCGCGACGCCGACGCGGTGATCGTCCGCGCCAAGCTGCCAGACGATGTGTTCGAGGGCGCGGAGCGCGTCCGGGGCGTGGTGCGGCACGGGGTGGGGCTCGACTTCATCCCCGTCGCGGCGGCGACCGCGCGCGGCATCCCGGTCGCGAACCTTCCCGGCAGCAACACGCAGACGGTGGCGGAATATGTGTTCTCCGCCCTGTTCCATCTGCGTCGGCCGCTGGCGCGTGTGGATGCGCGGCTCAGGGCGGACGGCTGGAACCCGGCGCGGGCGGTGGGCGACACCACCCGCGAGATCGCGGGTTCGACCCTCGGCATCATCGGGCTCGGCGCCATTGGCCAGCGCGTCGCGGCCATCGCGCGGGCCGGGTTCGGCATGCGCGTCATCGGCGCGTCGCGCTCCGGCGGTGCGGTCGAGGGCATCGAGGTGGTCGATCGGGAGGCGCTGTTCGCCCAGAGCGACGCGGTGGTCATCGCCTGTCCGCTGACGCCGCAGACCAGGGGCCTCGTGGACGGGCGCCTTCTCGCCCGGATGAAGCCGGATGCCGTGCTCATCAATCCCGCGCGCGGCCCCATCGTGGATACGCAGGCGCTCCTCACCGCGCTCAAGGCGGGGTGGATCGGCGGGGCCGCGACCGATGTCTACGACAGCCATCCCGTGCCGCCGGACAGCCCGCTCTTCGACCTGCCGAACCTGCTGATGACCCCCCACCTCGCCGGCATCACCGCCACCTCCATGCGGGCCATGAGCATCGGCGCCGCCGAGGAGGTGCTGCGCATCCTCAAGGGCGGGGAGCCGCAGAACCTCGTCAATCCCGATTACCGCGCCGCGCGCACCTGAACCGCGCCAACAGATTAGAGCATTTCCGGCGAATTCCGGTTCGCCGGAAATGCTCTAAAACTCTGATTAAACGCATTTTCTTCACGCGAACCGGAATCCACTTCGCTCGAAAATGCTTTAGAACCGAGAGAGCCCCATGCGCATCGCCTCCGTCCGTGCCGTCCCCGTCTCCTTTCGCGTGCCCGAGGGCAAGAACGTCACGCTGGGCATCGGCCGGGCGGTGAAGCGGGATTCCGTGCTGGTGCGGGTGGAGACGGACGAGGGCATCGTCGGCTGGGGCGAGGCCCATCACGGCCGCTGCCCGGGCGCGGTGGCGAAGCTCATCGACACCACCTTGTCCGAGCTGGTGCTGGGCATGGACGCGCTGGACGTGGTGGGCGTGTGGCAGAAGGTCTACCGCATGCAGCTCGCCAGCCACGGCATGGGCGCAGCGGCGGCCCTCGCTCTGAGCGGGCTCGACATCGCCTTGTGGGACATCCGCGGCAAGGCGATGAACGCGCCCATCCATCGCCTGCTGGGCGGCGCGCCGAAGAAGATCAAGGCCTATGCCGGCGGCATCTCGCTGGGCTGGCAGGATCCGGCGGCGCTGGCGGAGGAGGCGCAGTCCTACGTGGCGCAGGGCTATCGCGCCCTGAAGCTGCGCGTGGGCGACACGCCGCGCCGCGACATCGCGCGGGTGGAGGCGGTGCGCGCGGCGGTGGGGGACGAGATCGACATTCTCGTCGACGGCAACACCGGCTGCTCGCTCGACGACGTGCGCCGGGTGATGCCGGCCTATGAGGCGGCGAAGGTCGGCTGGTTCGAGGAGCCGTTCCCGCCCCACGATTACCGCAGCTACCAGGACGCCGCGAAGCTCGGCACCGTGCCGCTGGCGGCGGGGGAGAACCATTATACCCGCTTCGAGTTCACCCGCCTGATCGCGGACGGCGCCGTCTCCTTCGCGCAGCCGGACCTCTCCAAGGCCGGCGGCATCACCGAATGCCACCGCATTGCGGTGCTGGCCTCCGCCTGGAAGATGTCGGTGAACCCGCACACCTCCGCCACCGGCATCAATATGGTGGCGACGCTGCATTTGATGTGCGCGGTGGACAACCCCGGCTATTTCGAGGGCGACGTCGCCCACCACAACCCGTTCCGCGACGAGGTGTGCGGCCTGCCGTACCAGCTCGCGCCGGACGGCACCGTCACCTGCCGCGAGGGGCCGGGCCTCGGCATCGAGGTGGACGAGGCTTTCCTCGCCGCCCACCCGCTCATCGAGGGCCCGTGCTACGTGTGACTTTGGGGGCCGTCACAGGAAGCCGGTGGAAATCCACGGCACGGCGGCGACGATGATGAGGCCGACGAGCAGCGCGATCATGTAGCCCACGATGGGCTTCATGCCCGCGTCCGGGCTGATGCGGCTGATGGCGCAGGCGGCGTAATAGCCGACGCCGAACGGCGGCGCGAACAGGCCCATGCCCATGGCGAGGATCACCACCATCGAATAGTGCACCTCGTTCACCCCCACCTGCCGCGCGATGGGGAAGAGGAGGGGGCCGAACAGCACGATGGCCGGAATTCCCTCCAGCACCGAGCCCAGCACCACGAACGCCACGATGGACACCGCGAGGAAGCTCGCCGCCCCGCCCGGCAGCGCGCGCATGGCCTCGGCCAGCGCATTGGAGAAGCCGGACTGGGTGAGCGCCCACGCCATGCCAGTCGCCGCGCCGATGATGAACAGGATGGCGCCGGACAGCGCCGCCGTATCCACCAGCATGGGGAACAGGCGGCGGAAATCGAACCGGCGATAGATGAGCAGGCCCGCCACCACCGAATAGACGATGCCGATGGTGGAGACCTCGGTGGCGGTCGCGACACCCTCGATCACCGCCGCGCGGATGACGAAGGGCAGGGCAATGGCCGGCACGGAGATGATGAAGGCGCGCCCCACCTCGCCCCAGCTCGCCTTGGCGACGCCGCTCAGATCCTCATGGCGATAGCGCCACCACACCACCGTGCAGAGCGCGACAGCGAGCACCAGCGCCGGCAGCAGGCCGCCGGTGAACAGCGCCGCGATGGAGACGCCCGTGACGGAGCCGATGGTGATGAGCACGATGGAGGGCGGGATGGTCTCTGTCTGCGCGCCCGTCGCGGAGAGCAGCGCCACGAGGTCGCCGGGCTTGGCGCCGCGCTTGGTCATTTCCGGGAACAGAACGGGGGCGACGGCGGCCATGTCGGCGGCCTTCGAGCCGGAGATGCCGGAGACGAGATACATCGCGCCCACCAGCACATAATGCAGGCCGCCCCGCACATGGCCGAGGAGGCTGGCGAGGAAGGCCACCATGGCCTTCGCCATGCCCGTCATCTCGATGAGCTGGCCGAGGAACACGAACAGCGGCACCGCGAGCAGGATGAGGTGGCCCATGCCCTCGTCGAAGCGGCCGATCACCACCATGCTCGGCGTGTGGGTGGAAAGCGCGATGTAGGCGAAGGTGGCGATGCCGAAGGAGAAGGCGATGGGCACCGCCATCAGCACCATCACGCCCACGCCGAACAGGAAGAAGATCAGGAGGTTGTAGTTGCCGAGCTTGAGGAACACCGGCCCCAGCGCATAGAACCCGCCGACGATGGCGGCGACCACGAGGATGGCGAGCAGGGTGTCCCGCGTGGTGGCGTGCTGGGCGAGCTTGAGCAGCCCCACCATCAGCATCAGCACCGTCCCCACCGGGATGGCGGCGGCGCGCCAGGTGTTGGGGATCTCCAGCGCCGGCATCACCACATAGGCTTCCTCCTGCGCGTACTCGATGGCCGGATGGAGGATCATCAGCAGGAAGGCCACGGCGGAGGCGATGGCGATCATGTCGAAGAAGGCGCGGGCACGCGGCTTCATCATGCCGACGATGGCCGTCATGCGCATGTGCTCGCCCCGGTTCAGCGCGATCACCGCGCCGAACATGGACAGCCACAGGAAGAGCATGGAGGCAAGCTCGTCCGACCAGATCAGCGGCTTGTGCAGGGCATAGCGGAAGATCACGCCCGCCAGCAGCACCAGGATTTCCGCCACCACCAGCGCCGCGGCGGGGATCTCCGTCAGCCAGCCCAGGAGGGCGCTGGCCTTGACCGCCCACGCGCGTCCGGTGGCGTCCGAAGGGTCATGGGTGTGTAGCGACATGGAGACCTCTTACCCGATGCAAGCGAGCGCGCCGACTCGCGGGCTGAACGGTCTGCGAAGATCGCTCCGGGCTCAAGGGGAAAGGCGGGGGATGGGGCGCCACAGGCCCCGCCGTGTGGGGCTTGCCCACGGCATTTTCGCGTTTCGGCGCGGCGCACAACGCTGAAGCGGCGTTTGTGCGCCGCATCAACGGCTTCTGTCGGAAGGCGAAGTCCTAGACCACCTGCTCGGACAGGCGGCCCAGTTCCCGCGAGACGAGATCGCGATAGACGCCCGGTCGCCGCATCAGCTCCTCGGGCGGCCCGCTCTCCACCAGCCGCCCGCCGCGCAGCACCAGGATGCGGTCGAACCTGCGCAAGGTGGAGAGGCGGTGCGCGATGGTGATGACGGTGCGCCCGGTCATCAGCCGCTCCAGCGCGGCGCGGATCGCCTCCTCGGCCTCGGTGTCGAGCGCCGAGGTGGCCTCGTCGAGAATGAGGATGGGCGCGTTCTTGAGGAAGGCGCGGGCGATGGCGATGCGCTGGCGCTGCCCGCCGGAGAGCTTCACGCCCCGGTCGCCGACGATGGTGTCGAGGCCCTGCGGCAGCTCCTCGATGAACGGCAGGCAGCGCGCCGCCACGGCCGCTTCCCACACTTGGTCGTCGCCCGCCTCGGGCCGGCTCGCCCACCGGAGCGGCCATTTCAATCTGGCGCAGGGGGCGGTGGGATGCGCCATGGGCATCGGCGCCTCCATCAGCACCCTTCTCGCCGGCATCGTCGCCGACCGCTTCGGCAGCTTCGCCGCCTTCGAGATGCTCGCGGCGCTGGCGGCGCTCGGCTTTCTCGCGGTGCTGGTCGCCATGCCGGAGACGCGGCGGCAGGAGGACGAGGCTATTTCGGCAGCTTCACCCGATGGCGGGCAATGATCTCGTCCAGCTCCGTCCGCAGCATGGACATGGTTTCGCACAGCCCCATGGCGATCTCCTGGATCGCCGCCTGGGCGGCATCCTGAAGCACCAGCTTCTTCGCCTTCTCGATGCAGTAGCCGGTGAACAGGGCGTCCTGCTCCGGGCCGAGGGCGAGGCCGGACTTGAGCGTGAGAATTTCCGCCGCGTCGCTGCGGTGGGAATTCACCCTGGGGGAATACAATGAGGCGTGCCGGCGCCAGTATTCCGTCTCCGCCACCTGTCCGGCCATGAGGACGACGATGGCGTCGGCCACGCGACGCCGGTCGGCTTCCACGGTGGGATCGAGGGGCGCGCTTTCGGCGTCGGCGAAGCGGGTCTGCCCGCTCAACCCGTCCGGCGGGTGCAGCAGCGCCTCGGTCACGTCCCGCCTGAGCAGAACCGCCACGAGCGCGTGCCCCGCCTCATGCACCGCGATGGCCTTGCGGCGGATGCCGAGGGGGATCTCGTGGACAGGGGTGGGGTGCGTAACGGTCATGGCGGTTTCGCGACAGCGGGACCATGGCCGAAGCATTTCCCGTACCAGCCGGGCAGCGGTTCAGCGCGCGGCTGTCACCACCTCGCCGTCTTCCTTGGTGAAGCTTTCCGGCGGCGTCTCCAGTAGATCCAGCACGACCTCGGAGGGCCGGCACAGGCGCGTGCCCTTCGGCGTCACCACGATGGGCCGGTTCACGAGGATGGGGTGCTCGACCATGGCCGCGAGCAGGGCGTCGTCGGTCACCTCCGGCCCGTCGAGCTTCAGCTCGGCGACGAGCGGCTCCTTGGCGCGCAGAAGGTCGCGCACAGGCGCGCCTGCGGCGGCGGCGAGGTCCTTGATCTGTGCCTTGGTCCAGCCGGTCTTGAGATATTCCACCGCCGTCGGCTCGACGCCGGAGGCGCGGATCATGGCGAGGGTGTTGCGCGAGGTGCCGCAGCGCGGGTTGTGATAGATGGTGACGGCAAAATCGCTCATCGGCTTGATCTCTCGCGAAGCTAGCTGCACAGCGCGAGGCTGGCGGAGAGCGTATTGGCCGGAACGCCGAGCCGGCGCGCCATCTCGCCGGCCGCAATGCCCTCCGGTCCCGCCTCGACGAGCAGGCGCAGCGCGCTGAGGCGGCCTTCGTGTGCGAGGGCGGATAGGACGGGGACGGCCTGATTTAATTCCATATTTCATGAATAATAGAAATATAGCCCGGCCGCAACAGGCGGACTACAACAAGGTCCCATGAAAGGATGGCGTCCGTTCTGCCTAGGGTTTAATCAGCGCCCATATGTCGGGCTTTGCAGGCGCCGCCTCTCGTGCGAATCAGAAGAAGACTTCAAACCGTTCCAGTCCGGCCCCCGCGCCTGCCCCAGATGCGCGCCGACCGGCCGGGGAGTTGAGTGACATGATGAGCCACACGGCCGAGCTTTCCGAGGACACCGTCCGTTCCACTTTGGCCAAGGTGCGCACGCCGGAAGGCGTCGCCTTGTCCGTATCGCCGGCGCTGGCCGGCGTCGTGGTCACGTCGGGCAAGGTCTATCTCTCCATCAACATCGATCCGGCCCAGGCGCGGGCGTGGGAGGATGTGCGCATCGCCGCCGAGAATGCGGTGAAGGCGCTGCCGGGCGTCGCCTCGGCCCTCGTCACCCTCACCGCCGAGCGCAAGCAGGCTCCCGCACCGGCTGCCGCGGCCCACAATCATGGCCATGGCCACGCCCATGGCGGCGCGCCGGCCCCCCGTGGCATCGCCGTGCCGGGCGTCGCCTCGATCATCGCGGTGGCGTCGGGCAAGGGAGGCGTGGGCAAGTCCACCACCTCCATCAACCTCGCGCTGGCGCTGCGGGACCTCGGCCTCAAGGTCGGCCTGCTCGACGCCGACATCTACGGCCCCTCGGTGCCGCGCCTCACCGGCGTCGCCCAGAAGCCGGAGACCACGGCGGACGGCAAGACCATGCTGCCGCTAGAGAATTTCGGCCTGCAGCTGATGTCCATCGGCTTCCTCGTGGAGGAAGACACGCCGATGATCTGGCGCGGGCCCATGGTCATGTCCGCCATCTCGCAGATGCTGAAGGACGTGAAGTGGGGTCCCCTCGACGTGCTGGTGGTGGACATGCCCCCCGGCACCGGCGACGCCCAGCTGACCATGGCGCAGCAGGTGAACCTCGCCGGCGCGGTCATCGTCTCCACCCCGCAGGACCTGGCCCTCATCGACGCGCGGCGCGGCGTCGCCATGTTCGAGCGGGTGAACGTGCCGATCCTCGGCGTGGTGGAGAACATGTCCCACTTCATCTGCCCCCATTGCGGCGGACGCTCGGACATCTTCGGCCATGGCGGCGCCCATGCGGAGGCGGACAAGATGGGCGTGCCGTTCCTCGGCGAGATCCCGCTCCACATGCGCATCCGCGAAATGTCGGACGCCGGCCTGCCGATTCTCGTCTCCGATCCCGACAGCCCGCAGGCGGATGCCTACCGCCACGTCGCCACCGGCGTGAAGGCGGCCCTCGACAGGGCCACGGCCCAGAGCCGGCAGGCGCCCCGCATCGTCATCGAGTGATGCGGGTGCGGCACCGGCTGGGGCGGTGCCGGGAATTTGAGCCGCCGGGGCATTTTTTCCCCGGCGCGCCGCGTTTCATACCTTCCTCTGCGTTGAGCCCGAACGACGCCTGTTCTAAAAGCGGTACGACGGCCCGCCCCAGAAGCGGCGCTGCGTTTAAAGAGCCCCAGGGAGTTCTCCATGAAACGCCGTGAGTTCCTCACCGCCGCCAGCGCGGGTGTTGCCGCTTCCGCAGCCGTGGCCATGCCGGCGATCGCGCAGTCTGCGCCGGAAGTGAAGTGGCGCTGCACGTCGTCCTTCCCCAAGTCCCTCGACACCATCTATGGCGCCGCCGAGCTGATGGCGAAGCAGGTGGCCGAGGCGACCGACGGCAAGTTCCAGATCCAGGTGTTCGCGGCGGGCGAAATCGTTCCCGGCCTGCAGGCCCTCGACGCCACCACCAACAAGACCGTCGAGATGTGTCACTCGGCGTCCTATTATTATGTGGGCAAGGACCCGACGTTCGGCCTCGGCACCGCCATTCCGTTCGGCCTGAACGCTCGCCAGATCAACGCCTGGTTCCTGTTCGGCAACGGCATGAACCTCCTGAACGAGTTCTACAAGAAGTACGGCGTGGTGATGTTCCCCGGCGGCAACACCGGCGGGCAGATGGGCGGCTGGTTCCGCAAGGAAATCAAGACCGTCGAGGACCTCAAGGGCCTCAAGATGCGCATCGCCGGCATCGGCGGGCAGGTGCTGGCCAAGCTCGGCGTGGTGCCGCAGCAGCTCGCCGGCGGCGACATCTATCCCGCGCTGGAGAAGGGCACCATCGACGCGGCCGAATGGGTCGGCCCGTATGACGACGAGAAGCTCGGCCTCTTCAAGGTGGCCCAGTATTATTACTTCCCCGGCTGGTGGGAAGGCTCCGCCGCCCTCAACTTCTTCGTCAACCAGGACAAGCTCGCCGAGCTGCCGAAGAACTACAAGGCGATCCTCACCTCTGCCATGGCGCAGGCCAACGAGAGCATGCTCGCGAGCTACGACGCCAAGAACCCGGTGGCCGTGCAGAGCCTCGTGAAGGCTGGCACCCAGCTGCGCCGCTATCCCGGCGACGTGATGGACGCCGCCTACAAGGCCTCGCAGCAGCTCTATGAGGAAATCGGCGGCAAGAACGAGGACTTCAAGAAGATCTACGAGGACATGAAGACGTTCCGCAACAACGCCTATCTGTGGTGGCAGATCGTCGAGTTCACGTATGACGACTTCATGGTGCGCGCCCGCACCCGCGGCTGACGCGTTCTGCGGTCGCCCTCCAGTCAAGGCAAAGCCCCGGAGCGACGCTCCGGGGCTTTTTTCTTAAGGCGTCGGTCAGCGCGTGCCGCCGGGGGTCGCCTGGGTGCGGCCACCCTCCTGCGCCGGGCCCCGGTGGGGATCCTGGCCGGCCGCCGTGCCGGAGCGCGGGGTCACCGTGCCGGTGGTGTCCATGGCCGGGGCGTTGCCGCTGGACGAGGCACCGGGCGTCGCCTGCGTGCGGCCGCCCTGCTGCGCGGGACCGTGCTGGGTATCGGCGCCGGCGGCAATGCCCGAGCGCGGGGTGGGGGGCACGCTCGGATCGGGCGCCGTCATGCCGCTGCTGCTCGAGCCGGGGGTAGCCTGCGTGCGGCCGCCTTCCTGCGCGGGGCCGCGCTGGGTGTTCTGGCCGGCGGCGGTGCCGGACTGCGCGCTCGCGGCGCCGGTCATGGCGATCAGCGCGGCGGTGGCGACGGGAATGGCGAACTTCGCGATGCTCATGCGGGGTCTCCCTCCAATTGACTGCACGGCATGACAACCGCGCAGACCGCATTTCGGTTCATTCCCGATTTTCGATTGGCGTGAGCGAAGTTGGCGCGGCCACGTTGCAATCGCGCCGCCCTCTGCCTAGTGTCCGCGCGCCTCTCGCGCCCTTGTCCCGCGACGCCGGGGAGGGCGCGCCGTGGTCACGTTGCTGCGAGCTGTTGTGAAATGATCGACCCGAGCCTTCCCGCCCACATGCGCCCCGACCGTTCGTTCCAGGCGCTGCTCCTGACCCTTCAGCGATTCTGGGCGGACCAGGGCTGCGTGGTGCTCCAGCCCTACGACATGGAAGTAGGCGCCGGCACCTTCCATCCGGCGACGACGCTCCGCGCGCTCGGCCCGAAGCATTGGAAGGCCGCCTATGTGCAGCCCTCGCGCCGCCCCAAGGACGGCCGCTATGGCGAGAACCCCAACCGGCTCCAGCATTATTACCAGTTCCAGGTCATCCTGAAGCCCTCGCCGGACAATCTGCAGGAGCTGTACCTGCAGTCGCTCGCCGCCATCGGCGTGGACCTGAAGCTGCACGACGTGCGCTTCGTGGAGGATGACTGGGAGAGCCCGACGCTGGGTGCCTGGGGCCTCGGCTGGGAATGCTGGTGCGACGGCATGGAAGTGTCGCAATTCACCTATTTCCAGCAGGTCGCGGGCTTCGAGTGTGCCCCGGTCTCGGGCGAACTCACCTACGGCCTGGAGCGCCTCGCCATGTATGTGCAGGGCGTGGAAAACGTCTACGACCTGAATTTCAACGGCCGCGAGGGCGCCGAGAAGACCACCTACGGCGACGTGTTCAAGCAGGCCGAGCAGGAATATTCGCGGCACAATTTCGAGGCGGCCGATACGGACATGCTGTTCGAGCAGTTCCGCATGGCCGAGGCCGCCTGCCACAAGTATCTCGCGTTCGGCGACAAGGGCGAAAAGCACGACATGGCCCTGCCGGCCTATGACCAGTGCATCAAGGCCTCCCACGTCTTCAACCTTCTGGACGCGCGGGGTGTGATCTCCGTCACCGAGCGGCAGAGCTACATCCTGCGCGTGCGCGAACTGGCCAAGGCCTGCGGCGCGGCCTGGCTGAAGACGGCCGGCGGCGGCGCCGCGGCCTGAGGGCGTAAACGGTAAGGGGTTGCCCCGGCCCGGGGGCGGGTGTTAGCTGAAGCGAAGCTGCAACCCGCTCGTCCGGACGGGCCATGACCGACACCGATGCCGGCACCCGTGACCTTTCCGGCATCGTTCCGCCCGATGCGCCGGGGCCGGCCGGCTCCTCGCCGCGCCTGCTCGCGGCGGGCGCGATCGGCAACGTGCTCGAGTGGTACGATTTCGCCTCCTACGGCTTCCTCGCGCCCATCTTCGCCCGCACCTTCTTCCCGGCCGAGGATGCGCTGGTGGGGCTGATCTCCGCCTTCGGCCTGTTCGGCGCGGCCTTCCTGATGCGGCCGCTGGGCGCCATCCTGTTCGGCCATGTGGGCGACAGGTTCGGCCCGCGCATCGCGCTCATCGCCTCGGTCTCGGTCATGAGTTGCGCCACGGTGGGCATCGGCCTCCTGCCCACCTATGCCACGGCCGGCTTCCTCGCCCCTCTGCTGCTGCTGCTCCTGCGGCTGCTGCAGGGGCTTTCCATCGGCGGGGAATATACCACCTCCTCCATCTATCTCGCGGAGCACGCCGTGCCGCGCCGTCGCGGCCTCACGGCAGCCTTCTCCACGGCGGGCGGGCAGACCGGGACGTTGCTGGGCTCGGGCGTCTGCGCGCTGCTCAGCGCGCTCCTCTCCGCGCAGGCGATGGAGGCCTTCGGGTGGCGGCTGCCCTTCCTGCTCGGCGCGGTGCTCGGCATTGCGGCCCTGCTGCTGCGCCGGCCCCGGCCCGGCGACCGCGGCGGCAGCACGGCGCGGGGGCTGCCGCTGACACGCGCATTCCGCGAAGCCGGGGGCTTCATCATCGCGGCGATGCTGGTGACCCTCTTCGTCGGCGCCGACACCTATCTGCTGTTCGTCTATCTGCCGACCTATATCGAGGCGGAGTCCGGCCTGGCGCCCGGGACGGCGCTTGCCTTCACCACCCTCGCGCTCATCGTGTCGGTGACCTGTTGCCTCCTGTTCGGCGCCCTGTCGGATCACATCGGTCGGCGCCGGATCGTCGCGGCGGGGCTTGCCGGCTTCGTTGTGCTGTCCTGGCCGCTGTTCCAGCTGCTGCGCGGCGGCGGCCCGGCGGAAGTGCTCGCTGCGCAGGTCGTCTTGTCCGTCATGGCAGCGGCGGTCACGAGCCCGCTGCCGTCGCTGCTGGTGGAAATTTTCGAGACGCCCGTGCGCTGCAGCGCCATGGGCTTTGCCTGGAATCTCGGGATCGGCGTATCGGGCGGGCTGGCGCCCATGCTCGCCACCTATTTCGTGAAAGGCCTCGGACTCACCATGGCGCCGGCGGTCCATCTGATGGCACTGGCCGCCCTTGCCCTCGCTGGGGTTGCCGCGTTGCCCGAGCGTCGCGGCCGGGTGCTGGACGTGCCGCCGCAAAGCCCCTAACGCTTGAGCTGAGTGGGGGCGGGAACGCATGAGCAGCATCGCGCATACGGACGCGGACGCCGGGGGCGTCGCCAGCGGTGTTTCCGGGGGGAGCGCGCCGCAGGATGCGCCCGTGCTTTCCCGCCGGCTGATGGCCGCCGGCATGCTCGGCAACGTGCTGGAATGGTACGACTTTGCCGTCTACGGCTTCCTCGCCAGCATCTTCGCCCGCAACTTCTTCCCCGAGACGAGCCCCACGGCGGCCATGCTGTCCGTGTTCGGCGTGTTCGCCGCCTCCTTCCTCATGCGGCCGCTCGGCTCCGTGCTGTTCGGCCATATCGGTGACCGGCTGGGCCGGCGCGCGGCGCTCATGTCGTCCGCCGCGCTCATGAGCATCTCCACCTTCTGCGTCGGCCTCCTGCCCACCTATGAGACGGCCGGCGTGCTCTCCGCCGTGCTGCTGCTGGTGCTGCGCCTCGCGCAGGGGCTGTCGGTGGGCGGGGAATACATGACCTCCGCCGTCTTCCTGGCGGAGAATGCGCAAATGCGCTGGCGCGGGGCGGTGACCTCGCTGGTCATCGTCGGTTGCAACGGCGGCATGCTTTTGGGCTCGGCGGTGGGGGCGCTGGTCTCCGGCCTCATGTCGGCGGACGATCTCGCCGCCTGGGGCTGGCGCATTCCCTTCCTGCTCGGCTGCCTGCTCGGCGGCTTCGCGCTTTTCCTGCGCCGGACGGTGGCGCGGGACGTGAAGCCCGTGCATCGCCCGACCCTGCCGGTGGTGGAGGCCTTCCGCGAGAATGGCGGCGACATCCTGCGGGCGACGCTCATCAACATCGTGCTGGGCATCGCCTATTACCTCGCCTTCGTCTATCTCGCGACCTGGCTCCAGCAGCAGGAGCATTTCACGCCCCATGTGGCGCTGGAACTGAACGCCATCAGCATGGCGGCGGTAATGGTCGGCTGCCTGGGCTTTGCCGCGCTCTCCGACCGCATCGGCCGAAAGCCGCTCATCGTCGGCGGCTTCCTGTGTCTTGCCGTCTTCACCTGGCCGCTGTTCCTGCTGCTGCATTCCGGCTCGACGGGGCTGGCGCTGCTGGGACAGCTGGGCTTTGCGGTGATCGTCTCCATCTATGGCGGGCCCATCGCGGTGGCGCTGGTGGAGATGTTTCCCCGCCACACCCGCTGCACGGCGGTGGGGCTGAGCTGGAACCTCGGCCTCGGCCTCGGCGGCGGCACGGCGCCCATGGTGGCGGTGCTGCTGGTGAGTCTCACCGGCGATGCCATGGCCCCGGCCTTCTATGTGATCGCCGGCGGCATCGTGGCCTTCCTCGCCGCATTGGGGCTCAAGGAGACGCGCGGCCAGCCGCTCGACTGACCCCGCCCCCTCGACGCGGCTGCCGAAACGCTCTAGCACAGGCCCCGAAATTCACCCGCCGCGCGCAAGCGCCAGCCTCCCCGCATGGGGAGGACGAGCCCGAACCGATGCCCGATCTTCTGCTCGAACTCTTCTCCGAGGAAATTCCCGCCCGCATGCAGGCCCAGGCGGCCGACGCGCTGAAGAAGCTCGTCACCGACGCTTTGGTGGAGCGCGGCCTGCTCTATGAGGGCGCGAAGGCCTTCGTGACGCCGCGCCGCCTCGCGCTCGCGGTGCACGGACTGCCCGGCCGGCAGGCCGACCAGAAGGAAGAGAAGAAGGGCCCGCGCGTGGGCGCGCCCGAGCAGGCGGTGGCCGGCTTCCTGAAAGCGGCGGGCCTTTCCTCCCTCGATCAGGCGACCATCCAGTCAGACCCCAAGAAGGGCGATTTCTATGTGGCCGTGGTGGAAAAGCCCGGCCGCGCCACCACCGAGGTGGTGGCGGAGATCGTGCCGGACATCATCCGCAGATTCCCCTGGCCGAAATCCATGCGCTGGGGAACCGGGACGCTGCGCTGGGTGCGCCCGCTGCACTCCATCGTCGCCACCTTCGGGGCGGAGGGGGATGAGCCGGAGGTGGTGCATTTCTCCGTGGATGGCATCGCGGCGTCCAACGTCACGCGCGGCCACCGCTTCATGGCGCCCGAGCCCTTCACCGTGAAGCGGCTGGACGACTGGATGGCGAAGCTGGAGGCCGCCAAGGTGGTGGCCGACCGCGACCGCCGCAAGGAAATCATCCTCAACGACGCCAAGGACCTGGCGCTCGCCGCCGGCCTTGATCTGGTGGAGGACGAGGGGCTGCTGGACGAAGTGTGCGGCCTGGTGGAATGGCCCGTGGTGCTGATGGGGTCGTTCGAGGCGCGCTTCCTCGACATTCCGGACGAGGTGATCCGCGCCACCATCCGCGCCAACCAGAAGTGCTTCGTGCTGAAGGACCCGAAGAGCGGGCGCCTCGCCAACCGCTTCATCCTCATCTCGAACCTCGTCGCCTCGGACGGCGGCAAGGCCATCGTCGCCGGCAACGAGCGCGTCATCCGCGCCCGCCTGTCGGACGCGAAATTCTTCTGGGACACGGACCGGCTGAATGGCCTCGCCAGCCGCATGCCCAAGTTCCAGTCCATCACCTTCCACGAGAAGCTGGGCTCCCAGGCCGAGCGCATCGAGCGCATCGTGCGCCTCGCCAAGGAGCTGGCCCCCAAGGTGGGCGCGCCGGTGGCGCTGGCCGAGGAGGCCGCGCTGGTGGCGAAGGCGGATTTGCTCACCGAGGTGGTGGGCGAGTTCCCCGAGCTTCAGGGCCTCATGGGCCGTTACTACGCGCAGGGCGAGAACCTGCCCCCGGAAGTCGCCGCCGCCTGCGAGGAGCATTACAAGCCGCAGGGTCCGAACGACCGCGTGCCCACCGCGCCGGTCTCTGTGGCCGTGGCGCTGGCGGACAAGATCGACACGTTGGTGGGCTTCTGGGCGATTGACGAGAAGCCGACCGGGAGCAAGGACCCTTATGCGCTGCGGCGGGCGGCGCTGGGGGTGATCCGGATTGTGCTGGAGAATGGGGTTCGGCTGGGGCTCAATAATTGTTTCAGGCGTTCTGCGTTCGATGTTTGGTGTGATATCGGGAATGCACGGATCAGCGATCTGGCTAAGACGATTCGTGAATTCAGCAAGTTCGTCACTGAAGATGGCAGTGTGGTCATTCAAGGCTCAGCTCTAGCTGAGGCGGGGCTTATACTTACTCAAGATCAGTTGAATGAATTGTTGGGTGGTCAGGCTTCAGACCTCCTCGCCTTCTTCGCCGACCGCCTGAAAATCTACCTGCGCGATCGCGGCGCCCGTCACGACCTCGTGGATGCCGTCTTCGCCCTCGAAGGGCAGGACGATCTCCTCCTCGTGGTCCGCCGCGTGGAGGCGCTGGCCGCCTTCCTCGCCACCGAGGACGGCAGGAACCTGCTCGCCGGCTACCGCCGCGCGGTGAACATCCTGCGCATCGAGGAGAAGAAGGACGGCCGCGCCTTCGCCGGCCCCACCGTCGCCGCTTTGCTCAAGGAGCCGGCCGAGGAACACCTCGCCGCCGCCATCGACGATGTGAAGGCCCGCGTCTCCAAGGCCGTCGCGGCCGAGGATTTCGCGGCGGCCATGACCGCGCTGTCCGACCTGCGCCAGCCGGTGGACGCCTTCTTCGACGCAGTGACGGTGAACGACGCCGATCCCGCTTTGCGCGAGAACCGCCTGAAGCTGCTGGACGAAATCCGCGCCGCCACCCGCGGCATCGCCGATTTCGACCGTATCGAGGGGTAGGGCGGGGTCCTTTCAATCCCGAAAGGCGGGGTCCCCTCCCGCTGGACGGGGGGAGCCGTGGTGCGCGCCGGCAGCGCCATCCCGCACATCCCGGCTTGTCTGCCGCGCGCGGCTCTGCAAGGGTGCCGGCACGTCACACGACTGACGCCAGAACCATCCACCGGGGACTTCGCCGCCATGGGTTTCAAGGGACTTCTCGCTTCCACCGCGCTCCTTGGCACGCTCGCACTGTCCGGCGCGGCCGCGGCCGATCCGGTGAAGGTGGGGCTGGTCTCCACCTTGTCCGGCCCGTCCGCCGTGCTCGGCCAGCACATGCGCGACGGCTTCCTGCTGGCGGTGAAGGAGCTGGGCGGCAAGCTCGGCGGGCAGCAGACCGAAGTGATCGTCGTCGATGACGAGCTGAAGCCCGACATCGCCGTGCAGAAGGTGAAGGGCCTGCTTGAGCGCGACAAGGTGGACTTCGTCGCCGGCGTGGTCTTCTCCAACGTGATGGGCGCGGTGGCGAAGCCGGTGACGGCCAACGAGACCTTCCTCATCTCCGGCAATGCCGGCCCCTCGACCATCGCCGGCGCCGGCTGCAGCCCCTTCTTCTTCTCCGCCTCCTACCAGAACGACCAGAACCACGAGGTTCTCGGCAAGTATGCGCAGGACAAGGGCTTCAAGAAGGTGGTGCTGATCGCCCCCAACTATCAGGCGGGCAAGGATTCGCTGGCCGGCTTCAAGCGCTATTACAAGGGCGAGGTGGCGGACGAGATCTACACCCAGCTCGGCCAGCTCGATTTCTCCGCCGAGCTTGCGAAGATCGCCGCCGCCAAGCCCGATGCCGTCTTCACCTTCATGCCCGGCGGCATGGGCGTGAACCTCGTGAAGCAGTACCGGCAGGCGGGCCTCGCCGACACCACGCCCTTCCTCTCCGCCTTCACCGTGGACGAGACGACGCTCCCCGCCACCGGCGAGGCGGCGCTCGGCTTCTACTCCGGCGCGGCCTGGGCGCCGGACCTCGACACCTCCGCCAACAAGGCCTTCGTGGCGGCGTTCGAGAAGGAATACGGCTACATCCCCGCGCTCTACGCCGCGCAGGGCTATGACGCCGCCAAGCTCATCGACAGCGCCCTGAAGGCCACCGGCGGCAAGACCGCCGACAAGGCGGCCGTGCGCGCGGCGCTGAAGAAGGCGGACTTTTCGAGCGTGCGCGGCAACTTCAAGTTCAACACCAACCAGTTCCCCATCCAGGACTTCTACCTCGTGAAGGTGGGCAAGCGGGCGGACGGGAAGGTGGAGACCATGGTGCAGGAGAAGGTCTTCTCCAATTATGGCGACGCCTATGCGGAAAAGTGCGAGATGAAGTGAGGCCCGGCCTCACCTCATCTCGCACCCCGGACGCATGCAGCGACAGCGGAATGCGGGCAGGGGGCCCGCGCCGAGGGTTCGCCGAAGGCGGCGTGCCCCGTCCGGGGAGCGGCCTCCCGATTAATAGACGTCATGCCCCGGCTTGTGAGGAAGTCGGCTGTTGCCGACTTCCTTTCGAGAGTCCGGAACCCGGCAACAGCCGGGTTCCGGGGGCATCCACCCCACCGTTGTTCCGCGGCCAGTCTCTTGGTCACGTCCCCGTCGTGCCGTGGATCCCCCGGACAAGCCGGGGGATGACGGTCCTGAAAGAACGGTTGCGGCGCCTTGGGCGCGGTCGCCGATTTCACGCTCCTCGCTCTGTCCCATGACCCTCACGCTCTTCCTCGTCCAGATGCTCAACGGGCTCCAGCTCGGCATCCTGCTGTTCCTCGTGGCGGCGGGGCTCACGCTGGTGTTCGGGGTGATGGACGTCATCAATCTCGCCCATGGCGTGCAATACATGCTGGGCGCCTATCTCATGGTGACGGCCACCGCCCTCACCGGCAGCTTCTGGCTGGGCCTGCCGCTGGCCCTCGCCGCGGCTCTGGTGCTGGGGCTGCTGCTGGAACGCCTCGTCATCCGCCAGCTCTACGGGCGGGACCATCTCGATCAGGTGCTGGCCACCTTCGGCATCATATTGTTCGTGAGCGAGGCGGTGCGCATGGTGTGGGGCTCGGCGCCCCTCGCCATCCCCATGCCTGAGGCGCTCTCCGGCTCGGTGCGGCTGATGGACGGGCTGAATTATCCCGTCTACCGCCTCGTGCTCATCGGCGCGGGGCTGGGCGTGGCGGGGCTGCTCTATGTGCTCGTCACCCGCACCCGGGCGGGGATGCTGCTGCGGGCGGGGGCCACCAACGCGCCCATGGTGTCGGCGCTGGGGGTGGACATCAATGCCCTGTTCGCCCGCATCTTCGCCTTCGGCGCCATGCTGGCGGCCTTCGCCGGGGCCATGGCGGGGCCGATCCTCTCGGTGGAGCCGGGCATGGGGGACAATCTCCTCATCCTCGCCTTCGTGGTCATCGTCATCGGCGGCATCGGCTCCATGCGCGGGGCGTTCGTGGGGGCGCTGCTGGTGGGGCTCATCGACACGCTGGGCCGCTCCTTCCTCACCGACATCCTCAAGCTCGTCCTGTCCGCCTCCGCCGCCAGCGCGGCCGGGCCGGCGCTCGCCTCCATGAGCGTCTATGTGCTGATGGCGGCCATCCTCTTCTTCCGCCCGCGCGGCCTGTTCCCGGCGCCGGCATGACGCGCGCCCTCCTCGCCCTCGCCGTGTTCGCGGCCCTCGCCGCCGTGCCGGTCTTCGCCGACACCGCGCTGCTGACGCTGGTGGCGCGCGCCATGATCTTCGCGCTCGCGGCGGTCAGCCTCGGCTTCATCCTCGGGCAGGGCGGGCTCGTCTCCTTCGGCCATGCGGCGACCATGGGCATCGGCGCCTATGCGGTCGGCATATTGATGGAGGAGGGCGTGCGCGATGCCCTCGTCGCCTTCCCCGTGGCCATGGCGGCGGCCGGCCTGTTCGCGCTGGTGACGGGTGCCATCTCGCTGCGCACGCGCGGCGTCTACTTCATCATGATCACGCTGGCCTTCGGGCAGATGGCCTTCTTCGTCACCCAGAGCCTGTCGGCCTATGGCGGTGATGATGGCCTGACCCTCGCCGCCCGCTCCACCGTGGCGGGCGCGCGCTGGCTGAAGGATCCGAAGACCTTCCACTACGTGGTGCTCGGGCTGCTCGCGCTCACCGTCCTCGTCTGCGCCATGCTGGCGCGCTCGCCCTTCGGCCGGGTGCTGGCGGCAGGACGGGACAATGAGCGGCGGCTGCGCGCGCTGGGGGTGGACCCCTATGCCTATCGGCTCGTGGCCTATGTCATCGCCGGGGGCTTCGCCGGGCTCGCGGGCGCGCTCTATGCCAATCTCACCGAGTTCGTGAGCCCGGCCTATCTCTCCTGGCACCGCTCGGCGGAATTCATCGTCATGGTGGTCGCCGGCGGGCCTTTGAGCGCCCTCGGCCCGGTGCTCGGCGCGCTGGGCGTGGTGCTGCTGGAGGATGGGCTTGCCCATCTCACGGAACACTGGCGCATCATCTTCGGCCCCCTGCTGGTGCTGCTGGTGCTGGCGCGCGGCGGGCTCAAAACCCTGCTCGGGGGGCGGCGCGATGGCTGAGGCGCTGCTTGAGATCGCCGGCCTCGCCAAGGCCTACGGCGCGCTGCACGTGACGGCGGGCGTGGACCTCGCGGTGCTGCCGGGGGAAATCCACGCCCTCATCGGCCCCAACGGCGCCGGCAAGACCACGCTCGTCGGCCAGATCGCGGGCGAGGTGATGCCCGATGCCGGCACCATCCGCTTCGACGGGGCGGACATCACCCGCCTGCCCGTCCATAAAAGGGCGCGGCTCGGCCTCGCGCGGGCGTTCCAGATCACCTCCATCTTCCCCCGCTTCACCGCGCTGGAACATGCGGCGCTGGCCGTGATGGCGGCGCGCGGGCGCACCTTCCGCCTGCTGCGCCCCGCCGCCTCCGACCGCGCGGCGCGGGAGGAGGCCGCCGGGCTGCTCGATGAAGTGGGGCTGGGCGCGCGCGCCGGGGTGGCGGCGTCCGCCCTCAGCCATGGGGAGAAGCGGGCACTGGAGCTGGCTATGGCGCTCGCCGCCCGTCCGCGCCTGATGCTGCTGGACGAGCCCATGGCGGGCACCGGCCCGGCGGAATCCGCCGCCATGGTGGCGCTGCTCACCCGCCTCAAGGGCCGCTGCGCCATCCTCCTGGTGGAGCACGACATGGATGCGGTGTTCCGCCTCGCCGACCGCATCAGCGTGCTGGTCGCGGGGCGCATCATCGCCTGCGGCACGCCGGACGCCGTGCGCGCCGACGCGGCCGTGAAGGCCGCCTATCTGGGAGACGGCGCATGAGCGCGCCGCTGCTCACCATCACCGGCCTCACCGCCGGCTATGGCGGCACGCCGGCTTTGTTCGGCGTGGACCTTGCCGTGCCCACGGGCGGGGCGCTGGCGCTTGTGGGCCGCAACGGCATGGGCAAGACGACGACCATGCGCGCCCTCATGGGCCTTGTTCCGCCCAGCGGCGGCACGCTGACCTTCGATGGCGTGGCGCTCAAGGGCCTGAAGCCCCACCGCATCGCCCGCCTCGGCCTCGGCCTCGTGCCCGAGGGGCGGCAGATTTTCCCGACCCTCACCGTGGAGGAAAACCTCGTCGCCACCGCCGCCCCCGGCCGCTCCGGCCTGCCGCCCTGGACGCTGGAGCGCGTCTACGCCCTCTTCCCGCGCCTCGCCGAGCGGCGGCGCAATTACGGCAACCGCATCTCCGGCGGCGAGCAGCAGATGCTCGCCATCGGGCGCGCGCTGATGACCAACCCGCGCCTGCTCATCCTGGACGAAGCCACCGAAGGCCTCGCCCCGCTCATCCGCGCGGAGATCTGGGCGGTGCTCTCCGTGCTGAAGGGGGAGGGGCTGTCGCTCATCGTCATCGACAAGCACGTCTCCGCGCTGGCCGGGGTCTGCGATCAGGTGGCGGTGATGAAGAAGGGCCGGGTGGTGCATGCCGGGCCGGCGGTGGCGTTCGCGGGGGATGCCGGGCTGGTGGGGCGGTATCTCGGGGTTTGAGGGGGCCGCGAGCCCCCGGACAAGCGACGGCGAAGCCGGAGCGCGAGAGCGGCTCTGGGGTTTGTCATCGCCCGGCTCGTCCGGGCGATCCACCCATTCGCTGGCGCGGTGTCCGAAAGCCCGACCCGGCCCTCCCGTGGATCGCCCGGACGAGCCGGGCGATGACGGTCACAAAAGGGCTACCTCCACCCTCTCCGCCCGAACCCGGCCGACGCCGCGTTCGTGCATTGAGGTAGAGACAGGGAAGCGTCTACGCCGCGCGGCGCTCGTGCTTGCCTTCGCGCACTTCCTCGATGATCTTTTTGCTGAAGTCCTCCAGATCCCCGGGATTGCGCGAGGTGATGACGCCGTTGTCGGTGACGACGGAAGCATCCTCCCAGCGGGCGCCGGCATTCTCCACATCCGTGCGGATGGACTTGTAGGAGGTCATCCTTTTGCCCTTCACGAGGCCCGCCTCAACCAGCAGCCACGGGGCGTGGCAGATGGCGGCAACCGTCTTGCCGGCATCGTAGAAGGACTTGATGAGGCCGATGGCCGCCGGGTCCACGCGCAGCAGGTCCGGATTGATCTGGCCGCCGGGCAGGACGATGGCGTCGTATTCAGTCTCCCGCACCTCGGCGAGGGTCTTGTCCACGGGCACCGGGCGGCCCCAGTCCTTCTTGTCCCAGCCCTTGATCTCGCCGCGCTCGGGCGAGACGACGTGAACCTGCGCACCCGCTTCCTTGAGCCGGTCGCGGGGCACTTCCAGCTCGGACTGCTCGAAGCCGTTGGTGGCGAGGATGAGAATGCGCTTGCCGTCCAGGGGACCGGGCATGTGAGCCTCCATCATTGAGGGATCGACGCGCGGGCGACCCATGGCCAAGGCCCGCAAACCCGGCGCGCTGTGTGCGGGCCGGTTACGGGGACAATGACGGGGGCGGAGGATCGTTCCGGGGGCGGCCTGCGGCGTGCTTCACACCCTCTTGACGGCACTGGCCGTTCGGCGCTTTATGCCCCTGCGCAGTCCATGCTGCGCCGTAAGCGTCCGACGTCAGGCAACGCATCCAACCCCGGTCCCGGCCGGTCGGATGCGCGTTGCGATCCGGACCACTGGGACCATCCGGAAAAGGATGGCCCCATGGGCTCCTCCCAGACTATTCGCAAGCTGCCGGCGCGCTATGCCGGCTTCGTCATGCCGCTGGTGCTGTCGGTGCTGATGACCTTCGTGGTCTCGGCCATCGCCACCGGGCGCAGCCTCGGCTTCGGCCCCGATTTCCTCGCCACCTGGCCGGTGGCGTGGGGGCTCTCCTGGCTGGTGGCGTTCCCCACCCTGCTGCTCGTCCTGCCGGTGGTCCGGCGCATCGTCGGCCTCCTGGTGGAGGCGCCGGCGCGGTGACGGGCCGGCACGGGTTCGGCCTGTCGCGGAACCCGTGCCGGATGCCTTCACGCGGGCGTCTCCGCCTTGGGAGCTACGAGACAAACCGCACGAGCTGGCTCATTGAGAAGATGTTCTCGCCGTTCTCGCTGATCGCCTTGTCGTGATAGAGCGGATGTCCCGCCTCCAGTTCATGAAGCTGCGGATCGTATCCGTTCGCGAACGTTGCCACGAGGCTTGAGGCCTTGCTGCGAATGTCCAGCGCGCGTCGCGCCGGGTCGGTCGCTTCGACCTCGCTTTCCAGGTAGGAGCCGATGATGGTTTCGGCGACGATCAGCCCGCCTACCGGGCCGAGCTGAGGCTGGTTCACGTTTTTCTCGGCATCCTTGAGCATGTAGTACCAGAGCGGGGTATCCCAGGCGAGGCGGGGCTCGCTTGCGAGGATATCCGCGAACTGTGCGAAGATATCCGGCGGGAAAAGGTCATCGCGGGCGAGCGAGGTTAGGCCGGTATAGCCTGCTTCTGCGAGCTGGTTGGCGGCCGCCTGTCCGCTCGGCAGACCGAAATCCACACCCCGACGGATGTTGCGCTCGGCCAGAGACTGGGGTGGCTCGCCGATGGAGGGCGGCGGCAGGCGGAAGGTCGGCCGGGGCAGGTGGCCGTCGAGCGGCTCTCCATGCTGCGGGAAGGGCACTGTCTTCGGATTGCCCTGGTCGTCGAGTTCCGGCTGACCGTTCTCGTCGAGCACCGGCTGGTCGCCGGCGTTCCCGACGAGGAAGAAGAACTTCCAGTCAACGTGAAGATCGATGACGTTCGGTGGCTGGCTGTCATCGAGCGCGCTGAGCGGCTCCTTGCCGCGCAGGTCAGTGTGGGACAGCCGGGAAGCGCCGGGGCCTGTCTTCTTCTCGGGGGAGATGGCCGCAGTATTGAACAGCGGAAGTCCGATGGGCTGATTGTTCAGGAAGTTCAGAACATATCCCGGCCGCAACTGCGAGTGACCCAGGCGGAACACGGCGTGCGAAAACTCAACAGGAATAGCCACCGCGTCCGCGATCGTTGCGTCGCTCAGGCCGAGCCGCTTGAGAATGGCGTCGTTCCGCTCATTGCACTTCTGGAACAGGGCCTGTCCCGTGGCGGACTTGCCGAGAACCTGAGCAATTTGGTCGGACGACACGATGCGGGGCAGATAGTCGAACAGCACGATCTGCCGATAAATCTGCTGCACCGTCTTCTTCGTGGCCTTGAAGGCCGGGCTGTAAGGTCCCGAAACCTCGGGGTCTGCGCCACCGCCGACCTTTGCCTGGTGAAGCTTGTTATGAAGCCGCTCGAAAAGAAGATGGATCTGAACGACTAGCTTGTTCTCGTCGTTGCGCGGGTCCGCGATCAGCCGGCCATTCCGGTATTGGGGGCCGCGCCTGAGATCCGGCTGGCCACCGCCCACGGTCCACAGGAAGAGCCCGTCCGGGCTGAAGAGATCGGGCTGGGTGGCACCGAGAAGACCATAGACGGAATCCAGGTCCAGCTTCCCCGATCGGCCGTTGGTGGTCGTCGGAAGTTCGCTCTCCGACTCAAAAAGGTCTTCGAGCAGCTTCTGCCGTATGCCGATGGTCGGGTTCATCGGGATGATCTGGAGGCCCTCGCCGATGACGCGGAACTCCGTCAGATCATGATCGATGAACTGGCCGAGGAAGGTGAAGCCCGCCGGATTGGATTGCTTGCGCTGGTTTCCGGTCGGGGAGGGGGTCTCGAGCGGGCCGTCAGGTCCGGCGAACAGGGAAATGCCGAGGCTGTCGTAGGCGATGTTCTCCGCCGGAAACAGGCGGCCGAAGGGCGATTTCAGGCCGTCGGGCGTGAGCTTGTCGGGATCGTCGACTTGTACCCATCCATGGTGTGCCATGTGTGCCCCCATCACTCAAGCGGTGACGGGGCCGTACGATATTGTATATTTAGAATTGTTCAATCAATAAATACAACCTAAACGAGTTATGCTGCCTCCTCGCTATTGGGTGTCGCCCCAAACGAAAACGGCAGGCCGAAGCCTGCCGTCTGATCGCTGGAAGCGCGTACAGCTCAGTTGTCGAGGAACGACCTGAGCTTGCGCGAGCGGCTGGGGTGCTTGAGCTTGCGCAGCGCCTTGGCCTCGATCTGGCGGATGCGCTCGCGCGTCACGGAGAATTGCTGGCCGACTTCTTCCAGCGTGTGATCCGTGTTCATGCCGATGCCGAAGCGCATGCGCAGCACGCGCTCCTCGCGGGGGGTGAGGGAGGCCAGCACCCGCGTCGTCGTCTCGCGCAGATTGCTCTGGATCGCGGCGTCGATGGGCAGGATGGCGTTCTTGTCCTCGATGAAGTCGCCGAGATGCGAATCCTCCTCGTCGCCGATGGGCGTTTCGAGGGAGATGGGCTCCTTGGCGATCTTCAGCACCTTGCGCACCTTCTCCAGCGGCATGCCGAGCTTCTCGGCCAGCTCCTCCGGGGTGGGCTCGCGGCCGATCTCGTGCAGCATCTGCCGCGAGGTGCGGACGATCTTGTTGATCGTCTCGATCATGTGGACCGGGATGCGGATGGTCCGCGCCTGGTCGGCGATCGAGCGGGTGATGGCCTGCCGGATCCACCACGTGGCGTAGGTGGAGAATTTGTAGCCGCGGCGGTACTCGAACTTGTCCACCGCCTTCATCAGGCCGATGTTGCCCTCCTGGATGAGGTCCAGGAACTGCAGGCCGCGGTTGGTGTATTTCTTGGCGATGGAGATGACGAGGCGCAGGTTCGCCTCCACCATTTCCTTCTTGGCCTGGCGGGCTTCCTTCTCGCCCTTCTGCACCATCTGCACGATCTTGCGGAACTCGGCGATCTCCAGGCCGGTCTCGGTGGCCAGCGCGTGGATGTCGCCGCGGATCTCGTGGATGGTGTCCTTCTCGTGCGCGACGAAGCCCTTCCAGCCGCGCGTGCCGAGCTTGGAGATGCGCAGCACCCATTTCGGGTCCAGCTCCGCGCCCATGTAGTTCTTCAGGAAGTCGTCGCGGGAGACGCCGTAGCTGTCGGCGAGACGCAGCAGGCGGCCCTCGTAGCCCACGAGGCGCTTGTTGATCTCGTAGAGCTGCTCCACCAGCGCGTCGATGCGGGCCTGGTTGAGGGACAGGCTCTTCACGTCGCCCACCAGCTCTTCCTTGAGCTTCTTCGCCTTGCGCTCCTGCGCGGGCGAGAGGGTCTCGTTCTTGAGCTTGGATTCGACGTTCTGGTCCTGCAGGCGGCGCAGCTTGGTGTAGCTGGAATGGATGCGGTCGAAGGTCTCCACCACCTTCGGCTTGATTTCCGCCTCCATGGCGGCAAGGGACATGGAATTCTCCATGTCGTCTTCCTCGCCGTCGGGGCCGGCGCCGTCGCCGAGCAGGCCGTCCTCGCCCGCCTCGGGGGCGAGGGCTGCTTCCTCGCCGAGCGCGGCGGGCGGGTTCTTGCCCTCGGGGCCGGCGTAGGTGGCTTCGAGATCGATGATGTCGCGCAGCAGCACGCGGCCTTCGGTCAGCTCGTCGCGCCAGATGATGATGGCCTGGAAGGTGAGGGGGCTCTCGCACAGGCCGGCGATCATGGCCTCGCGGCCCGCCTCGATGCGCTTGGCGATGGCGATTTCGCCCTCGCGGGAGAGCAGTTCCACCGAGCCCATCTCGCGCAGGTACATGCGCACCGGGTCGTCGGTGCGCTCGGCCGGCTCGGACTTGGTCTCGGCGCGGGCGACGGCGCGCGGGGCGGGCTCGGCCAGCTCGCCGCCTTCCGCCTCCTCCGGCTCCTCCGCCGTCTCGGTCTCCTCGGCGCCCTCTTCGGCCTCGGCTTCCTCGGCCTCGATGACGTTGATGCCCATGTCGTTGAGCATCGCCAGCGTGTCCTCGATCTGCTCGGAGGTGACTTCCTCGGAAGGCATCACCTCGTTGAGCTGCTCGTAGGTCACGTAGCCGCGCCGCTTGGCGTTCTTGATCATCTTCCGGACAGCGGCGTCGGACAGGTCGAGCAACGGCCCGTCGGGGGCGTCGGTCTCCTTCTCCGGGGCCTCTGTGGCTTCGGAAGATTGCTTCGCCATCGACTTCTCCTGCTGATCCCGCCGATTTCCAACAGCAGAACGGCGGCGCGGCTCCTCTGCCTCGCCACCTTTTGCCCTTGAACCCGGGAGCGGCCTTTTTGACGCCATCCCGTTAAACCAGCCTGAACGCGCTTCCAACCCCTATGGTCGTCGGCGGCAGGCTGCCTTCCGTTTCGTGGGCCGAAGCTTCGGCATGCACCCGCCATGCGGGCCATGCCAGAGGCTCTTGGCCAAATTGTGCCGCTCCGGCTTCAAATCCCTACAGCGACCGAACCGCCGAACGGCCGGAGGAGGCACCGAACCCCTCCACCAGCGCCTCGGTTCCGTCTATCGCCGAAAGACGCTCGCGGACATCCCTGAGCCAGGCAAAATTCGCTTCGCTCGGATCCTCCCCCAGCGTGCGCTCGGCTTCCTTCAGCTCTCTAGATAGCGCGTGAGCCTTGCGATGCAAGGCCGTGCGCTGATGCCACCAGAGCCGAACGTCGGTTTCTGCGGTATCAGAATAGGCCGGCCAGTCGTGCCGGGGGTTGGCGAGGGCCTTCACGCGGCGGGTCAAGGCGTCGAGATCGGAGCGGCCGAGCTGCTCGGCGAGGGCTTCGGCGTCCAGCCCCTCCAGGTGCGCCTCGATGAGCGCGCGGCGCAGGCGGTCGGCCTCCGGATTGGCGAAGGGGAGGCTCGATACCTCCTCTCCCGCCTCGTCCAGCAGGAAGGGGTGGTTGATGAGGCAGAACAGCAGCAGCGCCTCGTTGCGCGGCAGGGCGGCCATGGGCCCGCGCACCAGCGCGCTCCTTGCGATCTCCTGCCCGCGCGGGGCCAAGGGCGGCGCCGAGGGCTTGCCGGGAAATTTGCCGCCACGCCCCCGCCCGGGGGTAAACCCGGGCGACCAGCCTTCCCGGCTGCCACCGCCTCGGCCGGCCCCGCGGGCGCGGTCCGCCGGGGCAACAAGGGCGTTGAAGCGGCCCATCAGATCGGCCCGGTAGTGCTTGCGCACCGTCTCGTCGCCGATGGCGTTCACCACCTCGTTCAGCCGGCCTTCCAGCCCCGCCCGGCGCTCGGGCGTTTCCAGCGAGGCATTTTCGCTTTCGCGCGCCCAGAGTTCCGCCGCGAGAGGCCTCGCCTGCGCCAGAACCTGCTCCATGGCCTCGCGGCCGGATCGGCGAATCAGGTCGTCGGGGTCCTGACCTTCTGGAAGGGCCGCGAAGGAGAGGCTGCGCCCGGCCTTCAGATGCGGCAGCGCGAGGTCGATGGCGCGGTGGGCGGCGCGTCGGCCGGCCTTGTCGCCGTCGAACAGCAGCAGCGGCTCTTCCGACATGCGCCAGAGCAATTGCAGCTGCTCCTCGGTCAAAGCGGTGCCGAGCGGTGCCACCGCACCGCCGAATCCCGCCTCCACCATGGCGATCACGTCCACATAGCCTTCCACCGCGATGACGCGGGCGCCCGACTGGGCGGCGGTGCGGGCGGCAAAGCCGTTATAAAGCAGGGAGCCCTTGTGAAAGAGCGGTGTCTCCGGGGAATTGAGGTATTTCGCCGGAACGTCCTTCTGCAGCGCCCGCCCGCCGAAGGCCACCACCCGGCCCCTCAGATCGGTGATGGGAAACATCACCCGGTCGCGGAAGCGGTCGTAGGGGACGGGGATGTCCTCGCCGGCAATCAGCAGGCCCGCCTCCACCATGTCGGCGACGGAGACGCCCTCCTTGCCCAGTGCCTCCTTCAGGTTGAAGCGTTCGCCCGCCGCATAGCCGAGGCCGAACTTCTTCTGGGTCGCCGGGCCGATTTCCCGGTCGGCCAGATAGCCGCGCGCCTTGGCACCGAGGCGGGATTGCAGATTGGCCTCGAAATGCTTCGCCGCCAGCACCATCACCTCGTGGAGGGTGCGCCGCTTCTGCTCCTTGGCGGCGGCCTCCGGCGTCTCCTGCGGCAGGGACAGGCCGGCCATGGCGGCGAGCCGCTCCACCGCCTCGCCGAAGGAGGCACCCTCCGTCTCCATCAGGAAGTCGAACACGTCGCCGTGCTTGCCGGAGGAGAAGCAGTGATAGAAGCCCTTCTGGTCGTTGACGAAAAAGGAAGCCGTCTTCTCCGCGTTGAAGGGCGAGAGCCCGGCGAACTCGCGCCCCTGCTTCTTCAGCTTCACCCGACGGCCGACCACCTCCGACACCGGAAGCCGGGCACGGATCTCATCGAGAAAGGCGGGCGAAAAGCGCATGGGCAGGCGGAGCCGGCAGTCTGTTGGGGCGCGGGAGAGGGGACGCCCGGAAATCAGCCCTCCAGTCTAGCGGGAATTGGGGGGAGGGGAAACGGGGCAGTCGCCACCCCTCTCCCCTTGCGGGAGAGGGGACGGGGGTGAGGGGGCTGGCAGGGGCAGGAGCCGCCGTCGCGACGAACGTCAGGACACCCCTCAACCCCGGCCCTCTCCCGCAAGGAGAGAAGGAGGGCCGCCGGCGCCTGATGCGAGAGCAGGCTTCCTCTCTCGTTCCCTGCCGAGCTGCTCACGGTACGACCGGGCGCCGCGCCGGGACGCTGCTCCAGCCTCTTCGCGTCATCGCCCGGCGTGTCCGGGCGATCCACGGCCCGGCCGGGATGGGATTACGGCCAGCGCTCCAGCCGATGGGTGGATCCCCCGGACAAGCCGGGGGATGACGGTTGGTGTCCCGCCTCGCACCGCCCGTCATGGCCGGGCTTGTCCCGGAAGTCGGCTGTTGCCGACGTCCGCCCTTGGGAGCGGAACCCGCAAACATGCGGGTTCCGGCCATCCACGTCAGGCCGCTGGAGCGAATGTGCCCGAGGCGTATTCCCAGCCGTTCCACGTGGATGCCCGGGACAAGCCCGGGCATGACGCCTGTAAAGGAGCCCCCGCAATCCCCTCTATCCACACCCCTCGCTCGCCGCCGAATTATGTCCACAAAGTGGCGCGCTCGGCGCGGTATGGGGATGGACCGCGACGGTCACGCTGATAAGCTTCATCGTTTCAGCGGGGGGCGGGCTGACATGGATGCGGTGATCGATTTCCTCAACACCATCTTCTGGGGCTACATCCTGATCTATGGCCTGCTGGCGGTGGGCGTTTTCTTCACCCTCCGGCTCGGCTTCGTGCAGATCGTGCATTTCCCGGAGATGCTGCGCTCGGTGCTGCGCTCCAACGAGACCGACAAGTCCGGCATCACGCCCTTTCAGGCCCTGTGCACCTCGCTGGCCTCGCGCGTCGGCACCGGCAACATCGCCGGCGTCGCGGTGGCGCTGACCTTGGGCGGGCCGGGGGCGATCTTCTGGATGTGGGTGGTGGCGGCGCTCGGCATGGCCACCGCCTTCGCCGAGAGCACGCTCGCCCAGCTCTACAAGGTGAAGGACGACGAGGGCCGCTACCGCGGCGGACCGGCCTTCTACATCGCCCACGGCCTCAAGGCGCCGTGGGCCGGCGGCCTGTTCTCCGTCTGCCTCATCATCTCGTTCGGCCTGGTGTTCAACGCGGTGCAGGCCAATTCCATCGCTGATGCGGTGGAGGGCGCGTTCGGCGTGCCCAAGCTCGGAACCGGGCTGGTGGTCGCGGCGCTGTCGGGCGTCATCATCTTCGGGGGCATCGCCACCATCGCCCGCACCGCGGAATTCGTGGTGCCGTTCATGGCGCTCGCCTATGTGGGCCTCGCCTTCTACGCGCTGGCCACCCACATCTCCCTGGTGCCGAGCGTGCTCGGCCATATCGTCGGCAGCGCGTTCGGATTTGGCGCGGCGGCGGGGGGCGTCGCCGGCTCAGTGGCTGCGGCCATGATGAACGGGGTGAAGCGCGGCCTCTTTTCCAACGAGGCCGGCATGGGCAGCGCCCCCAACATCGCCGCCGTGGCGACGCCCGACCCGCACCATCCGGTGAGCCAGGGCTTCGTGCAGTCGCTGGGCGTCTTCATCGACACCATCGTCATCTGCACCGCCACCGCGCTGCTGATCCTCCTGTCGGAGGTGGTGCCCTCGGCGCAGCTCACCGGCACCCAGCTGACCCAGGCGGCGCTGGAAGTGCATGTGGGATGGCTCGGGCGCTATTTCGTGGCCATCGCCATCTTCTTCTTCGCCTTCACCTCCATCATCGGCAACTATTCTTATGCCGAGAACGCGCTGGTCTTCCTCGGCCACGGCCATGTCTCGGGGGTCGCCATCCTGCGCCTCGCGTTGCTGGCGATGGTGGTGTGGGGATCGCTGCAGAGCGTCGCCACCGTGTTCAATGCGGCGGACGCCTCCATGGGGCTCATGGCCTCCATCAACCTCATCGCCATCGTCCTGCTCTCGGGCACCGTGACGCGGCTGACGAAGGACTACCTTACGCAGCGGAAGTCCGGACGGGAGCCGGTGTTCATCGCCGACGAAATGGCCGATCTGCCGCCCGGCGTCGACCGGCAGATCTGGAGCCGCAAATGAGAAAAGGGGCGGAATCGGACCCGGCATCTGCCGAACGTCACCGATTCCGCCCCCGAACCCCACCCGGATAGGTGGTGTGAACGGCCCGGTCAGGCCGCCGTCAGCGCTTCCTTGACCCAGCCCGAGGCCTTGCCGAAATCCAGCGCGCCGGCATGGCGCTCCTTCAGCACCGCCATGGTGCGGCCCATGTCCTTGATGCCCTTGGCGTCGATCTCGGCGATCACCGCGGCGATGGCGGCGCGCGTGTCGGCCTCGGAAAGCTGTTTGGGCATAAAGACTTGGATGTAGGTAATTTCCTCGCGCTCCTGCGCGGCAAGCTCCGGGCGGCCACCCTCGTCATAGATCTTGGCGCTCTCCTCCCGCTGCTTCACCATCTTGGCGAGCAGGGCGCGCAGCTCATCGTCCGTGAGCGGGTCCTTGCCATGTCCCCGCTGCTCGATATCCCGGTCCTTGAGCGCCGCATTGATGAGGCGGAGCGTCCCGGTTCTCTTTTTATCCTGGGCCTTTAGCGCCTCTTTCAGAGCCGCGTTGATGTCGTCGCGAAGCACGATCGTCCGTCCTGTGTTGAAGCGCGCCATAAGGGTGGCGGGGCCCGGCGGCCCTCCGGCCGGCCTGGGCCGGGGCGCACAAATTCCTGCGAGAGGCGCTGGAAACGCGGCGCGCGAGCCTCTATCTAGGCGATCCATGACCAGCGAACAAGACCACGCCCCCAACGCCCCCGAGGGCTGGGCCGAGCCCCGGCCCACCGCCCTGCTCGTGCTCGCCGACGGAACGGTGCTCGAAGGCTTCGGCATCGGCGCCACCGGCCATCTTGCCGGCGAGGTGTGCTTCAACACCGCCATCACCGGCTATGAGGAAATCCTCACGGATCCTTCCTACGCCGGGCAGATCATCACCTTCACCTTCCCGCACATCGGCAATGTGGGCACCAACGAAGAGGACATCGAGACGGTGTCCATGGCCTCGGCCTCCGGCGTGCGCGGCGTGGTGCTGCGCACGGCCGTGACGGACCCGTCCAACTACCGCGCGACCCGCCATTTCGACGACTGGCTGAAGGCCCGCGGCATCCCCGGCATCACCGGCATCGACACGCGCGCGCTGACCGCCCTGATCCGTGAGGCGGGCATGCCCAATGCGGTCATCGCCCACGCCCCGGACGGCGTGTTCGACATCGAGACGCTGAAGAAAGAAGCCCGCGCCTGGCCCGGCCTTGTGGGTATGGACCTCGTTCCCGGCGTCACCTCCATCCAGCGCTTCGACTGGGACGAGACCACCTGGGACCCCGAGACCGGCTACGGCCGGCAGGAGGCGCCGCAGCATCATGTGGTCGCCATCGACTATGGCGTGAAGCGCAACATCCTGCGCCTGCTCGCCCGCGCGGGCTGCAAGGTCACGGTGGTGCCCGCCACCACCTCGGCCGAGGACATCCTCGCGCTCCAGCCGGATGGCGTGTTCCTGTCCAACGGCCCCGGCGATCCGGCGGCGACGGGGGAATATGCGGTGCCGGTCATCCAGAAGGTGATCGAGAAGGGGGTGCCCACGTTTGGCATCTGCCTCGGCCACCAGATGATCGGCCTCGCCGTTGGCGGCCGGACGGTGAAGATGCACCAGGGGCACCATGGCGCGAACCACCCGGTGAAGGACCTCACGACCGGCAAGGTGGAGATCACCTCCATGAACCACGGTTTCGCCGTGGACCGCGACAGCCTGCCGAAGAACGCGGTGGAGACCCACGTCTCCCTGTTCGACGGCTCCAACGCCGGCATCGCGCTGGCGGACAAGCCGGTCTTCTCGGTGCAGTACCACCCCGAGGCGAGCCCTGGCCCGCAGGACAGCCACTATCTGTTCGACCGCTTCGTCGAGATGATCGAGAAGCACAAGGCGGCCTGAGCCATCTTCGCTCGACAAGAAAAAGGGCCGGCGCGCAAGTGCCGGCCCTTTTCTTTTGTCGGTTCGTGCGGCGCGCAGGCTAGTTCAGGAACTCGCCATGCTCCGCCACATGCCTGGCGAGGCCGAGGGTATGTTCGCGCACGAGGCGCTCGGCGAGGTCCGGATCGCGCTTCTCGATGGCTTCCACGATATGCGTGTGGTCCACGATGGAGCGCTGGGCGCGATGCGCCTGGCCGATCGTGACCTTCCGGACGCCCCGCATGTGGGGAAACAGGTTCTCCGTCGTCTCCGCGATGAGGGCGCAGCCGGACATGCGGATGATGAGCTTGTGGAAGGCGAGGTTCGCCTCGGAATATTCGGAGACGAACTCTTCCGGGTTGCGGTTGGAGAAGGAGCGGACGTTCTCGCGCAACTGGCGGATCTCCGCCTCGGTGGCCCGTTCGCAGGCGAGCCGCGCCGCCATGCTCTCCAGCGCCGCCCACACCGTGATCATCTCGATCACTTCCTGCTTGGTCTTGCGCACCACGAAGATGCCCCGGCGGGGCACGGAGCGCACGAAGCCCTCCTGCTCAAGCAGCGTCATGGCCTCGCGGATGGGCGTGCGTGATACCCCGAGCTTCTCGGAAAGCTGGCGCTCTTCGAGACGGATCTCCTCGGGATGGCTGTAGATGTCCATCTCCATGATGGCCGCCTTCAGCGCCTTGTAGGCCTTCATCCGGAAGCTCGATTCCGTTTCGATCGGCTTCACGTTGATATCCTGGTACGTCATCGCACCCCTTCGCCTTAGGCTCGCGGCATTCAGTCGGGTCTGAAGTGATTCCCGTGTTGCGCACCAAATACATCATATCAGATGCGAGAAGGAGCGTGCTTGCAAGCAATGCCGCAGGCATCGCCTAGTCTTGCGGCGATGCAGCATGTTCTGCGCACATGCGGGACGCTTCTTGCGTTGACAGGATGTATTTTGAATACCACGATGTTTGAAGGGGAGACGGGCGACAACAAGGCCCCACCCTGTCCGGCGGACACTGGCCGGGCAATTGGCGAACATTCGCCAGGGGAGGACACGCCAATGATGACCGTGGACGACATCCTGCGGGAAAAACGTGACACCCGCATCATCACCCTGCGCATGCACGAGACGGTGGCTGACGCCGTGCTCGTCATGAAGCGGGAGAACATCTCTTCCGTCATTATCAAGGACGTCTGCCGCACCGAGGGCAACACGGTGGTGGGCGTCTTTTCCGAGCGCGACGTGACGCGCGCGGTGCTGGAGCATGGCGCCAACACGCCGAAGGTGGTGCTGGCCTCCCTGCTCAAGCGCGAGGTGATCTCCTGCGCGCTGAGCGACACCATCGAGACCGTGCTGCGCCTGATGGTGGAGCACCAGGTACGCCATCTGCCGGTGATGGAAAGCTACGCGCTGGTGGGTGTCATCAGCGCCACCGACCTCATGCGCCATTACCTCAAGGAATCGGAATCCCACCCGTCGCCTGAAGCTGTGTCGGGGGGCATCGAGGCCGGCCTCGCCGCGCTGCGCTGAGGCGCGGAACCATTCGGAGCCGCCCGTACCCCGTTGCGGCTCCGAAGCTTTTCCAACTTTCGTCTAAGAATGGTTCAAATCCCGTTTGCGGACGGACGAGGGCAGTGTTACAGTTCTGTATCTGGCATACGTAATTCAAAACTTGAAATGCCAGGGGCGTTCCTCCCGATTGTATCTCTGGGGGCACGTCCAAGCCGGCGCAGACCGGCATGAAGCAATGGGCAGGAAATTCCGGGAGTGGGTGCATGGGCAAGGCGCTTGACGGCGTGCGCGTCCTGGATATGACGCACGTTCAGTCCGGCCCCTCGGCGACGCAGCTTCTTGCGTGGCTGGGCGCGGATGTCATCAAGGTGGAAATGCCGCGGCGCGGGGACATCACCCGCTCGCAGCTCAGGGACAAGTCCAACGTGGACAGTCTCTATTTCACCATGCTCAACGCCAATAAGAAGAGCGTCACCCTCAACATCAAGACCCCCGCCGGCCAGGAGGCGCTCAACCGCCTCGTAGAGACCTGCGATGTGCTGGTCGAGAATTTCGGCCCCGGCGTTCTTGAGCGTCAGGGCTTCGGCTACGAGAGCCTTCGCGCTCGCAATCCGCGCCTGATCTATGCCTCCATCCGGGGCTTCGCCGAAGCCTCCGGCGTGGATGCCAAGGCTTACGAGACCATCGCCCAGGCCATGGGCGGCGCCATGAGCACCACGGGCTGGCGCTCCGGCCCGCCGACGGCCTCCAGCGCGCAGATCGGGGATACCGGCACCGGCATCCATTGCGTGGCCGGCATTCTCGCCGCCTTGTTTCAGCGCACCATGACGGGCGGGGGACAGAAGGTGGACGTGGCCATGCAGGACTGCGTGGTGAACCTTCTTCGCGTGAAGCTGCGCGACCAGCAGCGGCTTGATGCGGGCGCGCTTGCGGAATATCCCGGCGCGCCCTCCGGCGATTGCGTGCCACGGGCGGGCAATTGCTCCGGCGGCGGCCAGCCCGGCGCCGCCCTGCGCTGCGCGCCCGGCGGCGAGAACGATTATTGCTACGTCATCATCCAGCCCCAGGGCTGGGCGCCGCTGATGCGGCTGGTCGGCCGCAAGGACCTGATCGACGATCCCAAGTTCGCCTCCCACGAGGCGCGCGCCCAGCGGCTGGAGCAGTGCTTCGAGATCATCGAGCGCTGGACCGTCCGGCGCACCAAGTTCGAGGTGATGGAGGCGCTCAACGCCATCGACGTGCCCTGCGGGCCGGTGCTCTCCACCAAGGACATCCTGGATGATCGCGCGCTCTACGACCGCGGCTTCCTCGTGGAAGTGCCGCACCCGGAGCGCGGGACCTATGTGACGGTCGGCTCGCCCATCGCGCTGTCCGCCAATCATGTGCCGGTGGAGCGCGCGCCGCTTCTCGGCGAGCACACCGACGAAGTCCTCGCGAGCGTGGGCTTCTCGGCCGAAGAAATCGCCGGCATGCGTGCCGCCGGTGCCGTCTGACGGGGAGAAAACGACCCGTCCGAAAAACGAAACGCCGCGCCACGAGGGACAATAAGAGGGTGGGGCGGTCAATCAGATCAAAAATAAAAGAATGGTCTAAGGGGTAGGAATAATGAGCGAAATGGCAGTGAAGGCGCCAGCGACGAATCGCTGGCTTCAGTTGGTCGCCGGCGTCGTCTGCATGGTGGCAGCAGCAAACATTCAGTATTCGTGGACCCTGTTTGTTCCCGAGATCGTCACAGCGCACGGCTGGACCCGCGCGTCCGTTCAGGTCGCCTTCACCGTCTTCGTGGTGGTGCAGACCTGGCTCACGCCCATCGAGGGCTACTTCATCGACAAGTACGGCCCGCGCGTGATGGTGCTGGTCGGTGGCTTCTTCACCGGCCTCAGCTGGGTGTTGAATTCCTACGCCGGATCGTTGACCGCGCTTTATGTGGCCGCGGCTGTCGGCGGCATCGGCGTGGGCTGCGTCTACGCCACCTGCGTGAATGCCGCGCTGAAGTGGTTCCCGGATCGGCGCGGCCTCGCGGTCGGCCTCACCGCTGCCGGCTATGGCTCGGGCACGGTGCTGACCATCCTGCCCATCGCCGCCATGATCAAGTCGAGCGGCTATCAGGAAACCTTCTTCACCTTCGGCCTCGTGCAGGGCGCGGTGATCATGCTGGCCGCCGGCTTCCTGCGGGCTCCGGCCAAGACCGAGGTGACCTTCTCCTCGACGGTGGCCCAGTCCCGCCGGGACTACACGCTGGGAGAAGCGCTGCGCACCCCCGTGTTCTACGTGATGCTGACCATGTTCGTCCTCACCGTCTCCGGCGGCCTGATGGCGGTGGCGCAGCTGGGCGTGATCGCCGAGGACCTCGGCGTGAAGCACATCAACGTCGACCTGTACTTCTTCGCCATGGCCGCGCTGCCCTTCGCGCTGATGCTGGACCGCATCCTGAATGGGTTCTCGCGTCCCTTCTTCGGCTGGATCTCGGACCACATCGGCCGCGAGAAGACGATGTTCTTCGCCTTCGCCCTGGAAGGTATCGGCATCGTCGCCCTCGGGACGTTCGGTACCAATCCCTGGGCGTTCATCATCCTCTCGGGCGTCGTCTTCCTTGCCTGGGGTGAGGTCTACTCCCTGTTCTCGGCAACCGCCGCGGACACCTTCGGATCGAAGCACATCGGCAAGATCTACGGCATGCTCTACACCGCGAAGGGCTTCGCCGCCCTTCTGGTGCCGCTGGCCAACCTGCTGATGGAGGCGACCGGCACCTGGACGACCGTGCTCTACACGGTCGCCGCCATGGACCTCACCGCCGCCTTCGCCGCCCTCTTCGTCCTGCGGCCCATGCTCGCCCGCCATCACCGGCTCAATGCCGAGGCTGCGGCTGCGGCGACGGCCACGCGCCAGGCAACCGCCTGAACGGGACGATCTGAACGACCGAACCGGGCGGTGCTGCCGCCGCCCGGTTCGAGGTGATCAGGGCCAATGCGTGGCATCGGGTTTTTAACCGAGCCTCAAAGCCCCCATGAACACGCGAGGCTTCGGCCGCGCGAGACAGAGTCCCTCCACCGCCATTTGGCGGTCCCTCAAGCCCCGGCTCCGGCCGGGGCTTTTTTCGTCTTATGGGGCTTTCGGTCGACGAGAATGGGGGCGCGACAGGTCGCTGTCGACGCACCGGTCCGCCTTTGCTCACGAAGCGGAGTGGCTTGGCAGGTCCAAGGCAAGAATGTAGAAGACGAATATGAGCTAATATATTTCTATTCAGATCAGTAATTTGCAAGACGTGGTCTGTTTTTAGGCCGATGCAATTGGTGAGCTAGACTGGTGCTTATTTGGATGGCCGAAGATTGATCGGCGCCGATATATGATGGGTCCGATGCAATACGGCTCCGTTAGCCAAAAATACAGCAGGAAGTAACGGTTACATAGCCGTAACGGCATTCTGTATACCAGATTCCTGGGGCATTTTCTCCCGCGGTTCGCGAACGGGGCGATCAACGTCCCGAACAAGAATGGCGACCGTCACGGGCCGTTCATCGCACACGATGATCCCCAGTGAGAAAGGGAAGGAAATGGCTCAGAATTCCGCAGCGCCTGTCGGCGGCCCCATGGGAGGGCGTTGGCTGCAACTGCTCATCGGCGTCATCTGCATGTCGATGATCGCCAATCTTCAGTATGGGTGGACGCTGTTCGTCGAACCCATGAACGAGAAGCACCAGTGGGGCCGCGCCTCCATTCAGGTCGCCTTCACCATCTTCGTGCTGTTCGAGACTTGGCTGGTCCCTGTCGAGGGCTGGTTCGTGGACAAGTTCGGCCCGCGGATCGTCGTGTTCATCGGCGGTATCCTGTGCGCGTTGTCCTGGTATCTGAATTCGCGGGCGGATAGCCTCGCCATGCTTTACGTCTCGGCTGCCCTCGGCGGAACTGGCGCGGGTGCGGTGTATGGTACCTGCGTCGGCTCGGCGCTGAAGTGGTTCCCCGACCGCCGCGGTCTTGCCGCCGGCATCACCGCCGCCGGTTTCGGCGCCGGCTCCGCGCTCACGATCGTGCCCATCGCGGCCATGATCAAGTCGCAGGGCTACGAGCACACCTTTCTGTTCTTCGGCTTGCTGCAGGGCATCGTGGTGATGGTGCTCTCGCTGCTGCTCCGGGCGCCGAAGGAGGGCCAGCTGCCCCCGGTCAAGGTGTCCGCCACCCAAAGCCGCCGCAACTACGGGCCGGGCGAGATGGTGAAGGCCCCGGTGTTCTGGGTCATGTACCTGATGTTCGTGCTGGTGGCGGCGGGCGGCCTGATGGCGACCGCGCAGCTCGGCTCCATCGCCAAGGACTTCAAGATCGCCGACGTGCCGGTCTCGATCCTCGGCCTGACCATGCCGGCGCTGACCTTCGCGCTGTCCATCGACCGCGTGCTGAACGGCCTCACCCGTCCGTTCTTCGGCTGGGTGTCGGACAACATCGGCCGTGAGAACACCATGTTCATCGCTTTCGGCCTCGAGGCCGTGGGTGTGCTGGCCCTGGCGCACTTCGGCTCCAATCCGGTGCTGTTCGTGCTGCTGACCGGCCTCGTGTTCTTCGCCTGGGGCGAGATCTACTCACTCTTCCCGGCCACCTGCGGCGACACCTTCGGCGGCAAGTACGCCACCACCAACGCCGGCCTCCTCTATACCGCCAAGGGCACGGCCTCGCTGGTGGTGCCGATGGCCTCGGTGGCCGTGGCCAGCCTCGGCAACTGGGACCTGGTGTTCATGATCACCGCTGCGGTCAACGCGATCGCCGCTCTCATGGCCATCTTCGTGCTGAAGCCGATGCGCAGCCGCTTCGTGGCCGGTGCGGCCGCCGAGGCGACTGCCGAGCCGGCGCGCGCGAAGGTCACCGGCTGAGGCTCTGCCTCTTCATTTGGCCCACCTACCCCGGGCCCAACTTGAGGGAGCGGCTTGCCGCTCCCTTTCTTCAATTGCCGCGCGGAGCAGAATGGGCGAACGGACCCGCATGGACCATCACGAGGGTCGAGATCGAGCCTCTCGTGTCGGAGGCCGGTGCACTCTGCATGCGGGCAAACCCCGGCTCGGGCGTCTGCAACAGGACATCCTCGATCGGGATGCCGGGGCCGCCGGCCACCGTCATGTACGGCTTCTGGGCCGTGAGCCCGTTGGCAGCGAAGGTGAGGACGATCCCGAAAAGGCCGAAAGCCGTAAGCTCAAGCGCGTTCATAACTCTCTCCCGGCATGATGCCGAAGGGATGCGGCGCGTTCCGCCGGGCCTGATTTCGGTCGCCCGACGCTTCCGCGTCCCGGTACGACCGTCTTGTACCGCGTTCGCCTGCCTCCGTGGTATACAAAATACGCAGGGGCGGACCCGCAATGCTGCATAGCAGCATTGCCCGGCCCAGCCGACAAGCGCGCACAAGCGCGCAGGCGCTAGCCTGACAAAGACGACCGTTCAGGCCTGGGCGAGGGCGCCGAGGTGGGCGATAAGACCGGCCGTCGAGCCCGATGCGTCGGGCGGGAGCGATCCGCCTTCCACGGCCGGAAGGAATTGGGTCGCCAACTCCTTCCCCAGCTCCACGCCCCATTGGTCGAAGGCGTTGATCCCCCAGACCGCCGCCTCGACGAACACCCGATGCTCATAGAGCGCGATGATGCGGCCGAGGGAGAACGGGTCGAGCTCGGCATATGCCAGCGTTATGGAGGGTCGGTCTCCGGGGAAGACGCGATGGGGCGCGATAGCGGCGACCTGATCTGCGTCGAAGCCCTTCCCGACCAGCTGCGCCGCGGCTTCCTCCAGCGTGCGCCCACGCATGAGCGCTTCCGCCTGCGCCAGGCAATTGGCCACCAGAAGGTTCTGGTGGGGCTTCAGGTTCGGCTCATGCCCTTGCGCCGCGATCAGGAATTCCACGGGCACGGTGTCGGTGCCCTGGTGGAGCAGCTGGAAGAAGGCATGCTGGGCATTCGTGCCCGGCTCACCCCATACGATGGGGCCGGTTCCGCGCGAGACCGGGCGGCCTTCGCGCGTCACGCTCTTGCCATTGCTCTCCATGTCAAGCTGCTGGAGATACGCAGGCAGGCGCGCAAGGCGCTGGTCGTAGGGAATGATGGCGCGGCTCGGGAAGCGGCAGACGTTGCGGTGCCACAGGCCGACGAGGCCGAGCAGCACCGGCATGTTCTGGTCGAGCGGCGCGGAGCGGAAATGCTCGTCCATCGCCGCCGCGCCGGCAAGGAATTCGCCGAAGCGGTCCGGGCCGATGGCGACCATCACCGGAAGGCCGATGGCCGACCACACCGAATAGCGGCCGCCCACCCAGTCCCAGAAGCCGAAGGTCCGCTCTCGCGAAATGCCGAAAGCCTCCACCCGATCGAGCGCCGTCGAGACGGCGGCGAAGTGGTCGCCCACTGCCGCCTCGCCGAGGGCATCCGCGATGAAGGCCCGCGCCGTTCCCGCGTTGCACATGGTCTCGACGGTGGTGAAGGTCTTGGAGGCGACGATGAACAGCGTCGTCGCCGGGTTCAGCCCCTTGAGCGTGTCGGCGATGTGGGCGCCGTCCACATTGGAGACGAAGTGGCAGCGCGGCCCATCGTGATAGGGCGCCAGAGCGCCGGCCACCATGGCCGGCCCGAGGTCCGACCCGCCGATCCCGATGTTGACCACATCGGTGAAGGCGTTGCCCCGCGCACCCGCGATCCGCCCCTCGCGCACCGCATACGCGAAGTTTGCGAGGTTGCGCAGGGTTTCGTCGATGCCGGTCTTCACATCGATGCCGTCGACGGTAATGCCGTCATCCGAGCGGTTGCGGAGCGCGGTGTGGAGTACCGCCCTGTCCTCGGTGAGATTGATGTGGTCGCCGGCAAACATGGCGTCCCTCATCTGCTCGACGCCGGCCGCCCGGGCGAGATCCATTAGCAGGGCCAGCGTCTCGTCGGTGATCGCGGTCTTCGAGAAGTCCAGCAGCAGGTCGCCATAGCTGGTCGAGAAGCGCTCGAAGCGGTCGGCAGCGGTGAACAGATCGGCGATGCGCCCGGTCCGGCCTTTCCAGGCGGCATCGAGGGCGGCAAAGGCGGCGTCGGTCGCGCTCGGATCGGGGTGCGTCATGGATCTGACCTCCTTTCAGGGGCACCACATCACGTCGACAGGCGCGCGTGCCCTCAGGACGGCGCGGACGGGCAAGTCCTCGACCGGGCCGCTGGCGCAGGCGCGCTCCAACACGGCGCGCTTGGTCATGCCCTCGATGTGCAGCACCAGGGTGTCGGCTGAAACCAGCCGGGGCAGGGTGAAGGTGATGCGCGGTTCGCCCGCCGCATCGGCCCGCACGGCGATGAGGGCTTCGGGCGCGGACGGGTCGATGGCCGCCGCAAGGGTTTCGGCGCCAGGGAAGAAGGACGCGGTGTGTCCATCGTCGCCCATCCCCAGCACCACGGCCGCGAAAGGGGCGGGGAGGGTGGCGATCGCGGCCGTTGCCATTGCAAGGCCATCCTCCGGCGTCGCGGCGCCGGTATAGAGCGGCACGAAGCGGGCGGCGGAGGCCGGCCCTTGCAGCAGATGGCGTCGCACCAGGGCGGCGTTGGAGCGTTCCGACGTCTCAGGAACCCAACGCTCGTCCACGAGCGTCACCGCGACCCGGCTCCAATCGATGGGCGCGCCGGACAGCATTTCGAAAAAGGCCACCGGGGTCCGCCCGCCCGAGACGGCGAGGCTCGCGCTTCCGTCGCGGGCGATGCGGCCGCGCAGGGCCTCGGCCACGTGGGCGGCCAGCGCCCGGGCGAGGCCCGCGGAATCGTCGTAGGTGTTGAGGGCGATCGGAGTGGTCGACAGGGTCACGGAGGCCTCAGGCGTCATCGGTCCAGGTGCGCCCATCCCGTTCGATCAGGGCGATGGCGGCGGATGGCCCCCATGTCCCGGCCGTGTAAGGCTTGGGCTGGTCGCGCGAGCCACGCCACGCATCGAGAATGGGGTCCACCCAGCGCCAGGCGGCTTCCACCTCGTCGCGGCGCATGAACAGGGTCTGGTTGCCCCGCACGACATCCATGATAAGCCGCTCATAGGCATCCGGGTTCCGCACGCCGAAGACGGATGCGAAGCTCATGTCGAGCGGGACGTGCTGCAAACGCATGCCGCCGGGGCCGGGGTCCTTGATCATGAGCCAGAGTTTCACGCCCTCGTCCGGCTGCAGGCGGATGACGAGGCGGTTCGCCATGATCGGACCGGCGTGGCCGTCGAACACCGAATGGGGGATCGGCCGGAAGGCGACGACGATCTCGGAGACCCGCGACGCGAGCCGCTTGCCCGTGCGCAGATAGAACGGCACGCCGGACCAGCGCCAGTTGCCGATCTCCGCCTTGATGGCGACAAAGGTCTCGGTGTCGCTTTCGCCGGAGCCGAGTTCCTCCAGATAGCCTGGCACCGCCCCGCCGGCGGAGGCGCCGGCGCGATACTGGCCGCGCACCGTCACCTGCGCGAAATTGCTCTCGTTGATGGGCTCCAGTGCCTTGAGCACCTTCAGCTTCTCGTCGCGCACTGCGTCGGCGTCGAGCGACACCGGCGGCTCCATGGCGACGAGACATAGGAGCTGGAGGATATGGTTCTGCACCATGTCGCGCAGCGCCCCGGCCGTATCGTAATAGCCGGCGCGGCCGGCGGTGCCGATGCTCTCCGCCACGGTGATCTGCACGTGGTCGATGTGGGCGTTGTTCCAAACCGGCTCGAACAAGGCGTTGGCGAACCTGAGCGCCATGAGGTTCTGCACCGTCTCCTTGCCGAGATAATGGTCGATGCGGAACACCGCCTCTTCGCGGAAGACGCGCCCCACCGCCGCATTCACCTTCTGGGCGGAGGCGAGATCCTTGCCCACAGGCTTCTCCACCACCACCCGCGAGAGGTCGGTGACAAGGCCGAATGCGCCGATGCGCGCGCAGATGGGATCGAACAGGTCCGGCCCCACCGCCAGGTAGAACACGCGGACGCGGTCCTCTCCGGTCTTCAGGATCTCGGCGAGATCGGACCAGCCTTCGTCCGACTGGGCGTCGACGGCGACATAGCTCAGCCGCGCAAGGAAGCGGGCAAGCACGGCCTGATCCACGTCCTCCACGCCATCCGCAACGCCGAGGGCATCGCGGGCGAAGGCACGGAAATCCTCGTCAGGGAGGGGGCGGCGCGAGGTGCCGATGATGCGGGCTTCGTCCGGGATCTGGCCGGCGAGATCCCGCTCGAACAGGGCCGGGAGAAGTTTGCGGCGAGCGAGATCGCCGGTTGCGCCGAAGACGACGATATCGAAGAGCTCGACAGTGACCACGCGCGCGACCATCCGGCCTTTCTCCTGTCTGGGCGGCCTTTCGCCCGTTGCGCCGATCATCCGATCCTCGACCGGATCAAGGTCTGAAGATCAAGGTCCGGCCGCAGCGGCGCGAGGGCAGTCTAGAGCAGGCATCGAGCGGATGGCACCGCAATCCGGCCGGAGTCCGCCTCTATTCCCACGGTGAGGAGACAGCCGAGTGACGGGCGGGCGAACAGCGCAGGCGACGAGCCTCGAAACGCAAAACCGCGCGACGAGGGTCGCGCGGATGCACAGCTTGCAAACCAACTGAGGAGACGCGTCCGACGGTCAGCTCGAATGCCCGGCGTTGCGGACCTCAGCGACCTGGGTGCTTCAGCGGGTGGTGGGGCGCGGCTTGGACGGGATGAGGCCTTCGCGCTGGGCGCGCTTACGGGCCAGCTTGCGGGCGCGGCGGATGGCTTCGGCCTCCTCGCGGGCGCGCTTCTCGGACGGCTTCTCGTAGTGGCCACGCAGCTTCATCTCGCGGAAGATCCCCTCGCGCTGCATCTTCTTCTTGAGCGCCTTGAGGGCCTGATCGACGTTGTTATCGCGGACGAGAACTTGCACGTGTTTACCTCTTCGAGCTGTTGCGCCGAGCCGGTGCCTAACCTGATTTGAAACATCGGACCGCAGAAGACGGCGCGTGCGCCTGACCTCGACCTGTCCGAAAGAAGCGCTCTCTTACCAGAAGAGGTGCAGCTTGTCCACACGCCTCGCGCGGGCGGAAAACGGGGGCGGCGCCTTGCGCCGGCTCACTTTCGCGGACGCCGGCGTCACCGGAACATGGTGCGGCGCCGGCTCAGCAGCCGGAGGCGGGCAACGCGGATTCGCCCTGCGTGCGGGCCATGAATATGGCGCCCCCGCTCCTCTGCGCTTCGCGACATAGAGCATCGAGTTCACTGCGGATGGCGGCGTCGGAAAAGCAGGTCGCCGCCTCGCGGATGCCCTGCATGAAGCGCAGCTCGATCTGGATCACGCGCCAGCTGCAATAGCGCCCCGACCGGGCCATGTGCCGCGCGAGGTCCCGCAGCCACTCGGAGAAGCGGTCCTTGATGCGATCGTCGGACAAAGACATCTGCCACCACAGTTTCGATGTGCGCCCGGGCGGTACTTTAAAACCACCCAGACCGACCGAGTCATGCGTCAAACGCTGCGGCGCGTCATCAGGGCGATTCGTCTCAGTCCGTAGCGGAAGAGCCGGCTTAAGAGATCAGCAGCCTTCGCTGTCCGGAAGGTTGGCGCAGGCCTGTGGATCGCGCGCGACCCGCACCACATGGCCCATCTTGCGGCCGGCGCGGGCCTCTTCCTTGCCATAGAGGTGGACGTGCGTGCCGGGCTCCGCGAGCAGCGCGTGCCAGTCATGCACGTCGGCACCGATGAGATTGGTCATCTGCGCCCGGCCGAGGCGGGACACCTCGCCGAGCGGCCAGCCGGCGATGGCGCGGACATGCTGCTCGAATTGGGACGTGACCGCGCCGTCCTGGGTCCAGTGACCGCTGTTGTGCACACGGGGCGCAATCTCATTCACGATCACCCGCTCGCTCGAGCCCTGGCAGACCACGAACATCTCGACCGCGAACACGCCCTCGTATTCGAGCGCGTCGCCGATGTCCCGCGCCATGGCGCGCGCCTTGCGGGCGGCCTCGGGGGTGAGCGTGGCGGGGACCGTGGAGGTGTGCAGGATATGCTCGCGGTGGACGTTCTCGGTCACATCGTAGGCGCAGAATGCGCCGTCGGCCCGCCGGGCGGCCACCACCGAGACCTCGCGGGAAAAGCTGACGAAGCCCTCAAGGATCGCGCTCTGCCTTCCGAGCGCGTGCCACGCCGCGGTGAGGTCCTCGCCGGGGCGGATCATCACCTGCCCCTTGCCGTCATAGCCGAAGCGGCGCGTCTTCAGCACCGCGGGCAGTCCGAGCTGTACGACCGCGACTTCAAGGTCGGCGAGGCTGTCCACGGCGGCGAACGGCGCGGTCTCGATGCCGAGGTCGCGCACGAAGCTCTTTTCCGCGAGCCGGTCCTGCGTGATGGCCAGGGCCTTGGCACCGGGCCGAAGCGGCACGCGCGCGGCGAGGAATTCGGCGGTGGCCAGCGGCACGTTCTCGAATTCGTAGGTCACGACATCGACGCCGGCGGCGAACCGCGCCAGCGCGTCGAAATCGTCATAGGCGGCGCAAAAATGCGCGGCGCTCACATGGAAGGCGGGGCTGTCCTTGTCCGGGCACAGGACGTGCGCCTTGAGACCGAGCTCCGCCGCCGCGAGGGCGATCATGCGGCCGAGCTGGCCGCCGCCGAGTATGCCGATGACGCTGCCGGGACGAAGCATGTCAGACCGGCCGTTCCGCCACCGCATCGGTGCGCGCGGCGCGCCAGGCGTCGAGCCGCTCGGCGAGGGCAGGGTCCGAGAGGGCCAGGACAGCCGCCGCGAGAAGGGCCGCGTTTGTTGCCCCCGCGACACCGATGGCCAGCGTTCCCACCGGGATGCCGGCCGGCATCTGTACGATGGAGTAGAGACTGTCGAGGCCGGACAGCGCCTTGGACTGAACCGGCACGCCGAATACCGGCAGGGAGGTCAGCGCCGCCACCATTCCGGGCAAATGGGCCGCGCCGCCGGCACCGGCGATGATCACCTTGAAGCCGTCCGCCCGCGCGCTCCGGGCGAAGGCATACATGCGATCGGGCGTGCGATGGGCGGAGACGATGCGGCAGTCGTGCGAAATCCCGAGCGCCTCCAGCGTTTCTGCTGCGTGGCGCATGGTCTCCCAATCGGACTGGCTGCCCATGATGACGGCAACGTCAGCCGTGCTCATCCCTCGAACCTTCGCGAAATAGGAAAGTGCGGGCTTTATAGGAATGGCGCGGCCGCGGCAAGGGGAAAGCGGTGGTCACCGCCAGCGGCGGTGCAGCCAGAGCCATTGCTCGGGATATTCGCGCACCCAGCCCTCGATGACGGAGGTGACGGCCTGCATGGCGCCCACCACCTCGATCTTGCCCTCGGCGTCGCGGGGCAGGGGCACTTCCTCGGTGATCTCCACCCGGAACCGGGCGCCGGGCAGGCGGATCACGCGCATGCCATGCACCGGGCAGTCGAACTGCCGGGCGAGGCGGGCCAGCGTCGGGTTGGTGGCGCAGGGGCGGCCGAAGAACATCACCTCGGGGCCACCGGTCCAATACTGGTCCACCAGCATCCCGAGATGCTGCCCCTCGGCCAGCATGCGCGCCATCTGGCGCCCCGCGTCGCGGCCGGCGCGGATGAGGCCCGGCATGGTGCCCGAGCGCATCTCCTCGATGAGCTCGGCGGCGCGCTTGTTGTTGGGCGCGCGATACAGGACGCCGCCCGGCACATCGAACTTGGCGCCGGCGATGGCGCACAATTCCCAATTGCCGGTGTGGGCGGTGAAGAAGAGGGCGGGGCGGCCATCGTCCCGCAGACGCTGGAAGATCTCCGCGCCCTTCACCTCGATCCGGCCGGCGTCGGGATGCGCGGGGTCATAGTCCCACAGGCGATCCTGCTGGGCGAATTCGGCGGAAAGGCGCCCCATGTTGGCCCAGATGCCACGGACGAGGGCATTGATCTCCGCCTTGCTCTTTTCCGGGAAGGCGGCGGCAAGATTGCGCCGTGCCACCTTGCTGACTGCGAAGAAGGGTCCGAGCAGCTTCGCCCAGAAAGCCATGCCGCCGGCCGAGAGCCACAGTGGCCACAGGCGCAACCACCAGACGGAGAAACGCACATAGCCCGCCACCAGCACCTCGGCTGCGGGCGCGAGCGCGAGCTTCAGCCGGTGGATCGCCTTGCGGACGGGGAGGGGGAGCCGGGCCACGGGTCAAGGCCCAGTCATATGGGAGGCTTCGCAGGGCGGGTGCAGCTCCCTCTCCCCTTGCGGGAGAGGGCTGGGGTGAGGGGTATTTCCGCCCCCGGCCCTGAAGCTGGCCCTTGTCAGCGCTGCCCCCTCACCCCTCTCCCCTCTCCTGCGAGGGGAGAGGGGAGCGGAGGCGCCGGCTGCGATCATCATTTCAGCCCGCCTCAGAACTTCACCACGATCTTGCCGAAGACCTTGCGGCTTTCCAGCCGCTCCAGGCCCTCGTTGAAGTTCTCGAGCGGCACAACGGTGTCGATCACCGGCATGACGCCACGGCCCATCTTCTCGAGGCCGTCGGCCACGTTGCGGATGGTGGCGCCGAACGATCCGAAGATCTTGTACTGGCGCTGGAACAGCTGCATCAGGTTCATCTGCACCGAGACGCCCGAGGTGGAGCCGCAGGTGACGAGGCGCGCACCGGGCTTCATGGAGAGCAGCGAGGCGTTCCAGGTGTCGGCGCCCACATGCTCGAACACCACGTCCACGCCCACCTTCTTGGTGATCTTGCGGACCTCGTGCTCGAAGCGGTCCTTGCGGTAGTTGATGACGTGGTCGGCGCCCAGCGCCTTCGCCTTTTCCATCTTCTCGTCATCGCCCACGGTGGTGATGACGGTGGCGCCCACATCCTTGGCGAGGCGGATGGCGGCGGAGCCGATGCCCGAGCCGCCGGCATGGACGAGCACGGTCTCGCCCTTCTCCAGCTTCGCATTGTCGAACAGCATGTGCTCGACGGTAGAGAAGGTGATGCCGGCGCAGGCCGCTTCCTCGAAGGAGACGCCTTCGGGGGCGGGGATCACCAGCCGCTCGGGCATGTTCAGCACGTCGCGGGCGAAGCCGTCGATGTGGAAGCCGAGCACCCCGCCCACGTTCTGGCAGAGGTTATCCCGGCCCTTCAGGCAGTTGGCGCAGTGGCCGCAGGTCATGGCGCCATACATGGCGACCGTCTGGCCGACCTTGAGGCCCCGCACGTCGGCGCCCAGGGCCACGATCTCGCCGGCCGCCTCGGCGCCCACCACGAGGGGCATCTTGCGCTTGGCGAAGGCCATGCCGCGCCAGCCCCATACGTCGATATGGTTCAGCGCCAGCGCCTTCACTCGGATCTGCACCTCTCCGGCGCCCGGGGCTTCCGCCTCGGGGAGTTCGACGAGTTCGAGCTTGCGGTCGGAGACGAGCTGAAGGCCACGCATTGTTGTTCTCTGAATATGATGTCAGCGGTGGGCGGCGAGCGAGGCGGAGAGCCCGCCATCCACCGGGAGGACGGCGCCGGTCATATAGCCCGCGCCGGGGGAGAAGAGAAAGGCCACCACCTGCGCCACGTCGTCGGGCGTGGCGAAGCGGCCGGCGGGGATCTGCGCCTCCATCTTCGCCCGATAGTCCGCGAACTTCTCCAGCATGGCGGTATCGATGAAGCCGGGAGCGACATAGTTCACCGTCACGCCACGCCGGGCGGTCTCGATGGCGAGGCCGCGCACATGGGCGAGCAGAGCGGCCTTGGAGGCGGCATAGGCAGCATTGCCCTGGTTCGCCTGAAGCGCTGCCACCGAGCCGATGGCGACGATCCGCCCGGCGCGCGCCCGAGTCATGGGCCGCACCAAAGCGCGGGTGAGGCGGACGAAGGCGAAGTGGTTCACCTGCATCACCGCCTCGGCCTTGTCCTGGTCGATCATGGCGGCGAGCGTGTCGTAGGAGGCGCCGGCATTGTGGCAGAAGCCGAAATAGGTATCCCCCGCCTCCAGCTCCTCGGCGAAGGCCTCCACCGCCGCGCGATCGGCAAGGTCCAGGGGACGGGCGGAGACGACGGCCTCCGGCACGGTCGCGCGGATGTCGGCCATCAGCGCCTCCGCCTCGGCCACGGCCGAGCGGTAGGTGAAGACGACGGGATGGCCCGCCTGGGCGAGACGCCGCACGATGGCGGCGCCGAGCCCACGTCCGCCGCCGGTGACGAGGATGGGGGCGGTCATCGGCTGAGGCCAGTCCCGGTGCGCGATCCGCTCACGCCGGCTCCGCCGCGAGCACGAGGCAGACGTTCTGGCCGCCGAAGCCGAACGAGTTGGAGATCACCCGCCGCACCTGCGCATCGCGGGCTACGTTCGGCACCACGTCCAGCGGAATGGCCGGGTCGGGGATGTTGTAGTTGATGGTCGGCGGGATGCGGCCATTCTGGATCGTGAGCAGCGACACCGCCGCCTCGATGGCCCCGGCCGCCGTCAGGGTGTGGCCGATCATGGACTTGTTTGAGGAAATGGGCGTTGCCGCCAGCTTCTCCTCGCTGAACACGCCCTTGAGGCCCACATATTCCATGCGGTCGTTCTCGGGCGTCGAGGTGCCGTGGGCGTTGATGTAGTCCACGTCGTCCGGCGTCACGCCGGCATCAGCCAGCGCATTCTTCATGCAGCCGACGATGGGGCGGCCGTCCGGGCTGGAACGGGTGCGGTGGAAGTTGTCCGCCATCTCGCCGCAGCCTTCCAGCACGCCGAGGATCTTCGCGCCGCGCGCGACCGCATGGGCGTAGCTCTCCAGCACCAGGGCGGCGGCACCTTCGGCCATGACGAAGCCGTCGCGGTTCTTGGCGAAGGGGCGGGCGGCCTCCTCCGGCTTCTCGTTGGCGGTGGTCAGGGCGGAGAGCAGCGAGAAGCGGATCAGCGCCTCGGGGTGCACCGAGCCGTCCGTGCCCAGAGATAGCGCCACCTCGGTCTCGCCGCGGCGGATGGCCTCGACGCCGAGCTGGATGGCGGTGGCGCCGGAGGCGCAGGCAGTGGACAGGGAAATGGGCTGGCCCTGGGTGCCGAACTTGTCGGCCAGGCGATCGGCCACGGAGCCAAACAGGAAGCGCTCGTGCCACGGCCGGAACTTGCCGGTGGCCGCCGCGCCCAGGAGGTCGTGATAGACGATCGGGTAGTGGCCCACCGCTTCGGCGATCTGCTGGCGCTCCGGCCATTCCAGCTCCACCGGAGGCACGGCGGCGAACAGCGGGCCGGGAAACTCGCCGGGCGTGCCGATGCCGGATTCGGCGATGGCTTCCTCGGCAGCGAGAGTCGCGAGCTTCTCGGAGAGGTTGGGGGCCGCCACGCGGCCGTCGAACAGGAAGTCCACCGTGCCCGCGATGGTGGTGCGCATGCCCTCAATGGGGAAGCGGGTGATGGTGTGGATGCCGGATTCACCCGCGGTGAGGCGCCGCCAGTTGTCTTCCTTGCCCTGACCGAGGGAGGTGACGACGCCGATACCCGTCACCACCACGATGGGGCGGCCGAACTTGTCGAGATGCGCCTGCGTCATGATCGCGGCTCCTGTCGTTGAAGCGCGCCCGCCCCGGCGCCGCTCGAAGGGCGCGCCGGGACCCGCGCAGTGGGAGGGCCCGGCACTCGCGCCGGAAAATACGCTGAAGCCGGCGCAAAGGACAATCGTCCGTCCCTCCCTCGCGGGAGAGGGAGAAAGGCCCTCAGGCCTTCTCGACGAGACCCGCGCCTTCGCCCCGCCAGTGGCCCACCTGGGTCACGATCACCCGGGAGACGCCATCCGCCGGCTTTTCCAGCGGGTCGCCGGGGAGCGGCGGGAACAAGGTGCCTTTGGACACTGCCAGCGCCGCAAGGGCGAGGGCGGCAATGAACTGGGCCTCGAAGCCGTGGCCGATGCGATTGGCGACGGCGCGCACGGGCAGGCCGCTCGCGGTCAGCGCCTCGGCCTCGGCCTCGGTCGCCTCGCGGGCACCGGTGACGCCGGAGATGACGGCAGTGCCCGGCGCTGTGCCGGCCCTGTCGAGGAGCACCTTCACCTTCGCGGTGATGGCGCCGGTGACGGCGCGCTTGGCCCGCTCGGACCACACGCCGGACAGCTTGGCGATGGGCGTCGCGCCCCGTGCCTTGGCATGCTCCGGCGATTCCAGCACCAGGAAGGCGCCCATGGAGCCGGAGCCGATGCCGGGGGCGGTGAAGGCCGGGCTGAAGTCGCCCTTCATGCAGAAGCCGTCGAGGTCGTTGAGGAGCAGAGTGTCCTCACGCTCGGCATTGTAGGCGCCGCCCACGAGCCCGATCTCGCTCTGGCCCGCCGCGATGCGCGCGTAAGCGACGCGGGCCGCGTCCACGCCGGCGCTCTCCTCGCCCATGAAGGTGCGGGACGAGCCGGTCACGCCGTGGACAATGGATATGTTGCCGGCGAGCAGGTTGGAGAGCTGCGCCAGCGAGAGGGTCGGCCGCAGGTCCGACAGGAGACGTTCGTTCAGCAGGCGCCCAGTGTCGTTGGAGCTTGCCAGATCGTTGAGGATGGAGGCGTCCACCTCGAAATCGCGCTCGCCGCCGCCGGCCGCGACCACCATGTCGGTGTTCGACAGGATTTCAGCGTTCTTGGCGATGCCGGCCGCGTCCAGCGCAAGGCCGGCAGCATAGGTGCCGATGCGCTGCCAGGGCTCCATCTGCCGCTGGTCACCCTTCTTGGGGATCTGGCTGTCGAAGCTCACCTTCACCAGCGGATGAACCACGTAAGGCGCGAAGGTGGCGGTGTCCGTGACCGGACCCGAGCCTGCGGTGAGCGCCTGCCAGTGGGCATCGAGCCCCTCCCCGAGGGAGGAGACGAGGCCGATGCCGGTGATCCAGACGTCGCGCTGGGTCCGGCTCCGGCCGTCAGTCACGTCAGGCATCGGCAAATTCCGAAAGGGGGAAGGAGACGTACTCGGCCACCTTCATCACCACGGCCTTCATCTTGCCTTCCGGCCAGGGGAGCACGCGGAAGGTGAGTTCGGCGCTGCAGATGGGCTTGCCCTCAAGGGTGGCGTTCGTCTTGGCGACGACGAAGCCGGAACCCTCGTGCAGGATTTCCGAGTAGAGATCGAGATTCTGCCCCGGCAGCACGAAGGTGCGCAGCTTCGCTTCCTTCACGGTGGCGAGGAAGGGCATCCGGTCGAAACGGTTGCGGGCGAGCACCAGCCAGCCGGTGGTCTGGGCCATGGCCTCGATCAGCAGCACGCCGGGCATGATGGGGTAACCGGGAAAATGCCCCTCGAAGATGGAGCTTTCCTCGGGCACCAGGCCCTGGCAGTGGATCTTCTGGAGCGACGGGTCGATGGCGACGACCCGGTCGATCATCTTGAAGACTTCAGGACGCATCTATCGGCCTCAGGCCGCCTTCGCAGCGACCAACTCGTCGATGCGGGCGCAGAGGTTCTTGAGCACGAAATACTGCTCGGTCGTGGCCTTGCCGTCGTTCACTTCCTGCGTCCACTGCTCCAGCGGCAGCTTGATGCCGAAGGCCTTGTCGATGGCGAACGCGATGTCGAGGAAGTCGAGGCTGTCGATGCCCAGATCGTCGATGGCGTGGCTGTCCGGCGTGATGGTGTCGCGCGGAATGTCGCAGGTTTCCGCGATGATGTTGGCCACCGTGTCGAACGTCGAAGACATGGACTGACGCCTCTCGTATGCTCGGCCCTTGCGGTCGCGGCCCGCCCGCGTGGCGCGCAGGCATGGTGCAGGGCACCGACCGGGGCCGAGGGATGGCCGCATGGCCCCTTCGGAATGAGTTGTCGGCCCCTATAGCGAAGGCTGCAAGAGGTTTCAATGGCCGACGCCGAACGGTCCGCGCGAGAGGTCTCCCGCGGCGGCACCGTGCGCTGACGCTGCTTCGCACGCCAGCCGCCCGGAGGCAAGGGGGAAGCCGGCGGGCGGCCACGCGCAGCCGCGCTCAAGGCGTCCCGCAGCGCCGCGAAGGGTTGTGATTTCGAATGCCCGTCGAGCCGGAACGAATCGGCGCACGAATCCGCCGCTTTGCGTCAGATCGGGCCCGAGAAGGTATTGCACTGCTGCATGGAGCCCGTCTTCAGGCCGCGGGTGAACCAGTTCACCCGTTGCTGCGACGTGCCATGGGTGAAGCTGTCGGGCACCGCATAGCCCTGTGAGCGCTTCTGCAGCGCGTCGTCGCCGATGGCGCTGGCGGCATTGAGCGCCTGCTCCACGTCGCCGGGCTCCAGAATGCGGTAGCGAGCATTGGCGTGGTAGGCCCATACGCCGGCGAGGCAATCGGCCATCAGCTCCACGCGGACGGAGAGATTGTTGGCCTCGGCGCGGGACGAGGCGCGGGCCTGGGCCTGCTGCACCTTCGGCAGGATGCCGATGAGGTTTTCCACATGGTGGCCGACCTCGTGGGCGATGACATAGGCCTGCGCGAAATCACCCCCCGCCTTGAAGCGGTTCTTCATCTCCTGGAAGAAGGTGAGGTCGAGATACACCTTCTGGTCGAGCGGACAGTAGAACGGCCCCATGGCCGATTGCGCGCCGCCGCAGGCCGAGCGGGTGGAGCCGGAGAACAGCACCAGCTTGGGATCCTGATAGGTCTTGCCATCGGCGCGGAACAGCTCGGTCCACACGTCCTCGGTCTGGGCGAGGACCGCCGCCGCGAAGCGCCCGAGCTGGTCGGTGGGCGGGGCGGTCGGGCGGCCGCGCTGCGGGGCGGGCGCGCTTTGCTGGGGCGATCCGCCGCCATTGATGGCCTCCAGCCCGCCGATGAGAACCGCCGGATTGATGCCCAGCGCCCAGCCGATCAGCCCCACGACGATGATGGTTCCGATGCCGAGGCCGCCACGGCCCCCGGGCATCTGGAAGCCGCCGCCGCCACTGCCGCGCCGGTCTTCCACATTGTCGCTGGAGCGGAAATCCTCCCACCGCATGCTCTTCTCCCGCGGACGCCAACGCCGGCAGCTTGAACCGTGACCTTGAACATGGGCTGACACGGCACGAGGAGCAATCCCCGGCCGCGGCCGCGGTTCCATGCTATCAACGACGTCAGTGGCCGAATCGCTCGGCCTGCCCGTCGCCGGGGCCTCACCGGGCGAGCACCGGACCGATGCCACCGCGCCGAGAGCCGAACTCCAGCCAGACTGTTGCGCAGACCGCCGCGCGCCCGCGTGGCCGGCCGCGCAAGGTGGCGGCGCCAGTCGCGACCCTGTGGACAGGTCTCGATTTCGCGCGCGAGCGCGGCCTTTACGCTCAGGGACATACCCCTGTCGCGGGTGCCGACGAAGTGGGACGGGGGCCGCTGGCCGGTCCCGTGGTCGCCGCCGCCGTGGTGCTCGACCCGGCGCGGGTGCCGCAGGGGCTGGACGATTCGAAGCGGCTGACACGGGCCAAGCGCGAGGCCCTGTATCTGGAAATCTGCGCCACCGCCGAGGTGGCGGTGGCCATGGCGCCGCCGGAGCGCATCGACCGCGACAATATCCGGCAGGCGACCCTGTGGGCGCTGGCGCAGGCGGTGCGGGGGCTGCCGTGCCGTCCTGCCTTCCTGCTGGTGGATGGCAACGATCCACCCAAGGTGCCCTGTGCGGTCGAGGCGATCATCGGCGGGGACGGGCTGATTGCCTCCATCGCCGCCGCTTCCATCGTCGCCAAGGTGGTGCGGGACCGGCTGATGGCCGGTGTGGGCGCGGCCTTCCCCGCCTACGGCTTCGAGCGGCACATGGGCTACGCGACGGCCGAGCACAGTACGGCGCTCGTCACCCACGGCCCCTGCCTGCATCACCGCCGGTCCTTCGCGCCGGTGCGCGAGCAGCAGCTCGGCCTGTTCCGTGGAGCCAACGTGCCCGAGGCGGCGGAATAGGTTACGCCGCGCCGCTACGCGCCCTCAGTGGTAGCCTTCGCCTTCCCGCACCTTGCCGCGGAAGATCCAGTAGACGAAGACGATGTAGCCCAGCACCACGGGCAGTAGGAAGATGACGCCGAACAGCATCAGGATCTGACTGGGCGGGGCTGCCGCCGTCTGCCACACGGTGAGGCTCGGCGGCACGAGGTAGGGAAAGGTCGAGATGGCGAGGCCCGCGAAGCCGAGCACGAACAGACCGATGGTGCCGAAGAACGGCAGCATCTCCCGCCCCGTGCGCAGCCAGTGCCACACGAAATAGGCCAGCGCAGCGGTGACGATGGGCACCGGCGCGAGGAAGAAGATGTTGGGCCGCGAGAACCAGCGCGTGGCGATGCGATCGAACGCCAGCGGCGTCCACAGGCTCACCAGCCCCATCAGCACGATGACGCCGAGGAGCAGCGGGATGGCGTGGCTGCGCGCCCGGTCGGCGATGGTGCCTTCGGTCTTCACCAGCAGCCAGGTGGCCCCAAGCAGGGCATAGCCCACCACGACGCCGACGCCGCACAGGAGCGCGAAGGGCGTCGCCCAGTCGAGGGGACCGCCGGCGAAGGCGCCGTCCTTCACCGTGATGCCCTGGAGGAGCCCGCCGAGAATGATGCCCTGGAAGAAGGCCGCCACGAGCGAGCCGGCGGAGAAGGCGAAGTTCCACAGCCGCCGACTGGAGGCCGCCACCCAGCGGAATTCAAACGCGACGCCCCGGAACACCAGGGCCAGAAGCATGATGATGACCGGCAGATAAAGCGCCGGCATCACCACCGCATAGGCCTTGGGGAAGGCCACCCACAGGCCGCCGCCGCCGAGGATGAGCCAGGTCTCGTTGCCGTCCCAGAAGGGGGCGACGGTGTTCATCATGACATCGCGTTCCCTCTCCTCCTTGGCGAAGGGGAACAGGATGCCGATGCCGAGGTCGAAGCCGTCGAGCACCACGTACATGATGACCGCGACGCCGATGATGAAGCCCCAGATGACGGGGAGATACCATTCCATGGCCTAGTCCTCCTGCGCGTCCGTGGGTCAGGTTCCGGGGGTCATCTGGCCTTCGCCATGGGCGGCGGCGAGGGGGCGTGTGGGGCGTTCGCGGGCGGGCGGCTGGATGAGGGTCTGGTCGGGACCGCGCACGATGAGCCGGTTCATGAAGTGGATGCCGGTGGCGAAGATCACCGCGTAGATGATGACGAATAGCGTCAGCGACAGCCCGACCGTCCAGCCCGCGAGGGGCGACATGGCATCCTCTGTGCGTAGCAACCCTTCCACCACCCAGGGCTGGCGGCCCTGCTCGGTGACGATCCAGCCGGCCAGGATGGCGATGAAGCCCAGCGGCCAGCACCACGAGGTGACGACGAGGTACCAGCGGGTGGTGGTCTCGCGCCCCTTGAAAATCAGCCAGGCACCGATCCACCCCAGCAGGATCATGATGACGCCCACGCCCACCATGGCGCGGAAGCCGAAGAAGGGGCCGAACACCGGCGGGCGATCCTGCGGCGGGAAATCCTTGAGGCCGGGGAAGAGGCCGTCGAGGCTGTGGGTGATCATCAGCGAGGCACCGTTCGGGATCGAGATCTCGAACAGGTTCTTCTCGGCCTTCTCGTCCGGCCAGGCGAACAGAACGAGGGGCGCGGGCTTGGTGCTGTCCCAGTGCGCCTCGACGGCGGCGATCTTGGCCGGCTGGTAGTGCGCGGTATTGAGGCCGTGGCTGTCGCCGACGAAGGCCTGGATGGGACCGACGATGGCGAGCATGCCGATGCCCATGACCATCATCACGCGTGATTCTTCCTTGAAATTGCCGGCCAGCAGGTAGCGCGCGCCCACGGAGAGCACCACCAGCGAGGTGGTCAGGTAGGCGGCGAGCAGCATGTGCGGCAGGCGCCAGTGGAAGCTCGGGTTGAAGATGATCTCAAGCCAGTCGAGCGGATAGCCGACGCCGTCGCGGATTTCGTAGCCGGCCGGCGTCTGCATCCAGCTGTTGGCGGCGAGGATCCAGAAGGCAGACATGAAGGTGCCGAACGCCACGACGCAGCACGACAGGACATGCAGCCACGGCGGCACCCGGTTCCAGCCGAACAGCATGATGCCGAGGAAGGTGGCCTCCAGGAAGAAGGCGGTCAGCACCTCGAAGCCGATGAGCGGCGCAATTACCGAGCCGACGAACTCGGCATAGCGGCTCCAATTGGTGCCGAACTGGTAGGACAGCACGATGCCGGACACGACGCCCATGGCGAAGGAGACGGCGAAGATCTTGGTCCAGAACCGCGCGAGGCGATGGAACACGTCCTTCCCGGTCTTCAGCCAGATCAGCTCCAGCGTCGCGATGAAGGCGGACAGGCCGATGGTGAAGGCCGGAAAGATGACGTGGAACGAGACCGTGAAGGCAAACTGCATGCGTGCGAGGGTGACTGGATCGAAATCCATGGCGTCCGCTCCTGGCAGTCCCGTCAGGGCTGCGCATCATCCGGCCGCGGATGGGTGCGATGCAACCTGCAGGACGCAGCTGGACCATAGACGGGGCGACCGGCGGCGTCGATACGCAGGCGCGTGAAACGCCCCTCCAGCCCGATGCCCGAATGCCGCACCACGTGGCAAAAGCCGCTAGGAACGTGGCCTTAGAACGCAGAGGACTGCGGCAATGAGCGCCATCACGGCGACGAGAACAATCCCCCACTCCACGGCCCCGACCAGCGCCGGGCCGGAGACGTCCTTCATCCGGTCCGTCATCCCGCCGGCCTGCTTCAGCCCAAGTGACAGGGTGGAGGTCGCCCCCGCGACACCGAGACTGGTGCCCAACACCCGCATCAGGTTCAGGAGGGAGCCGGCCTGCGTCGCCAGCTCCGGGGGCGCGGCCTTGAGGGTGGCGTGGTTGTTGGGGGCGATGAACAGGCCGAGCCCGGCGCCAAACAGCATGAAGGCGGCGAAACTCATCAGCTGGCTCGCCGCGGGGGCGCCGACGCCGAGGCCGAGCACCATGAGGCCGAGGAGGCACACGCCCATCCCCCCGGCCCCCAGCACCCGGATGCCGATGCGATCGGCGAGGCCGCCGCTGAGGGGCGCCACCAGCCCGAGGATGACCGGGATGACGGCGAGGTGCAGGCCCGCTTCCCACGCGCGTTCGCCGTAGCCGTGCTCCAGCAGGAACGACATGAGGAAGAACATGGCGTAGAGCATGGCATAGCCGAGCACCACCGCCGTCGCGCCGAGCGCGAAGCCGGGATTGGCGAACAGCTTGAGGTCCACGAGCGGAAGCGCCGCACGCCGCTCCTGCCGCACCAGCAGCCACAGCAGCCCCGTCGCCAGCACCGCGCTGCCGAGGGTCTGCGGCGATGTCAGGCCCCAGCCGGCGGCGTGGTTCAGCGCACGCACTAGGATGACCAGCGCCGGCGCGAGCAGCAGCGCGCCCAGCCAGTCGAACCGGGCCTCGGGCCGGGCACCGGAGGTGCGCGGCAGGGCGACCCAGCCGGCTATCGCGGCGAGGAGGCCGAACGGCACGGTAAGCCAGAATATCCACGGCCATCCCAGCGCGCCGAGCACGATGCCGCCCACGGCCGGCCCCGCGCTCATGCCGATGGCCTGCGCCGCGGCGAAGACGCCGAGCGCTCGCCCACGCTTCTCCTCCGGCACGGCGGTGACGAGGATGGCGATGCTGTTGGCCCCCAGCAGCGCGCCGCCGATGCCCTGCACCACGCGCGCCGCCACCAGCGAGGGCAGGTCGGGCGCCAGCGCGCACAGGGCGCTCGACACCACGAAGACGATATAGCCGACGAGATAGAGCGTCTTGCGCCCGTACATCTGGCACACGCGCCCGAAGATCGGCAGGAAGGACGCGAAGGCCACGAGATAGCCGAGCGACACCCAGCTCACCGCATGGAGCCCGGCGTCGAACGTGCTCGCCAGCGTCGGCAAAGCGAGCTGGACGATGGTGGCGTCGAGCTGGCCGACGAAGGCGCCGATGGAGACGAGGCCGACGACAATCCAGGAATGCCACGGCAGCCGTTCCAATGCCGCGACGGGGGCGGGTTCCTGCATGAGGCGGGCGAGCCTCTGAACAAGACGGCTGGGCGTGGGCGCGGCGCTGCCTGGAAGTCCCTGGTCCATCGATCCATCGTCGCTGTGTCCGGCAGAGTTCTAGTCGATGCCCGCAGCGCTTGTCATGGGGCACGGCCCGTGGCGCTTTGCTGGAGATCGATGGAGCGATCTTCTATCAACGCTCCTCTCGCCGCGGCCGCGGCGCAGTTGAACCGGGGACGGCACATGGCGCGAAGGCTCGATCTGACGGGACAGGTGGCGGTGGTGACGGGCGGAGCGAGCGGCATCGGCCTTGCCGCCGCGACCGCCATGGCCGAGGCCGGCGCGCGCGTCATCCTCGCCGACCGTGACGGGGACGCGGCCGGACGCGCAGCAGCCGGCCTCTCCGGCGCCGAGGCGCTGGCCCTTGACGTGACCGACGAGGCCGCGGTCGCAGCCGCGTTCGGTCAGGTGGTCGCAACGCACGGCGGTCTCGACATCCTCGTCAACAATGCCGGACTGTCCATCCGCAAGGGTCTGACGGAGCTTGAGCTTGCCGACTGGGAGAAGGTGTTCGCCGTCAACGTCACCGGCGGCTTCCTCTGCGCGCGGGCGGCTGTCCCCTCCATGACGGCGCGGGGCGGCGGCGCCATCGTGAACGTCACGTCCATCATGGGGCTGAGCGGCGGCGGGCCCTATCCCAACCCGGCGTATCAGGCGAGCAAGGGGGCGGTGGTGAATTTCACCCGCGGTCTGGCCGTGGAGCTTGCCCCGGTGAAGATCCGCGTGAACGCGGTGGCGCCCACCTGGGTGCGTACACCCTTCATCGATCCCCTGATGCGCGATCCGGACAAGCTCGCCGCCATCGAGAAGCTGATGCCGCTCGGCCGCATCGCCGAGCCGGAGGAGGTGGCGGACGCCATCCTCTTCCTCGCGAGCCCCATGGCGGCCATGGTGACCGGCCACGTCCTGGCCGTGGACGGCGGGTTTCTGGCGCAGTGATCCGTGGCGTCAGGCACGTTCTGGAAGCTTTTGCGATCAGGTCTCGGCAGTCAGCAATTAATTGCTTCTAAAGCCGGGCCGGGGCGCATTCGATGGCGCCATCCGTGCACTGCACCAGAGAGACCGGCCATGCAGCATTTCAAGCTCTCCAGCGTTATTGCCGCGGCCCTCCTCCTAGGTCCATTTTCGAGCGCCGGAGCGGCAGAGCTCGTGAAGGCGCGCCTCGCGCAGAACCTGGCGCCCATCTCGGCGCTGACCATCGTCGCCAAGGCTCAGGGCCTGTTCGAAAAGGAAGGCCTTGATGTCACGGTCAGCAATTTCACCAGCGGCAAGCAGGCCCTCGACACGGTGATCGGCGGCGGAGCCGATATCGCCACCACCGCGGAAGCCCCGGTTACGGCTGCTGCCATGGCGGGACAGCCCATCGCTTTCGTTGCGGGCATGGAATATTCGGACGTCAAGACTCTGACCGCGAAGAAAGCGGGCATCAAGACCATCGCCGATCTCAAGGGCAAGAAGATCGCCTACACCGCCGGCACCGGCAGCGAGGTCTACACCACCGAGCTGCTGAAGAAGGCCGGGCTCACCGCCAAGGATGTCACCCTGGTCAATCTCAAGCCCCAGGAAATGCTGCCCGCGATGGCGGCCGGCAGCATCGATGCTTACGATACCTGGGAGCCCCACATCTCCAACGGCAAGAAGGCGCTCGGCGACGAGGCTGTTCTGCTCGACACCAAGGGCGTCTATTCCGAGACCTTCAACATCGTGGTGATGCAGGATTACCTGAAGGCCAATCCGCAGGTGGTCTCGAAATTCCTCGCCGCGCTCATCACCGCCGAAGCGTGGGTGAAGGCGCATCCCGAGGAGGCGATCGAGGTGGTCTCCAAGGCCGTCGGCATGAAGCCCGAGGATCTGAAGCCGATCTGGAGCGACTATGTCTATCAGGTCGGCATCGGCGCCAAGCAGATCGATGCCCTGAAGGCTCATGCCCAGTGGCGCCTCGACACGAAGAACCACCCGCCCGGCGTGACCGGCATGCCGGATTTCGCGGTGGTGCTCTTTCCCGAGCCTCTGCGCACGCTGGACGCCGCCCGCGTCAATTACAAGCTCAACTGAAGCGCCGGCGTCATGGCGGATATCTCTCCCCCGGCGGCACTCTCCCGACCAGTGGGCGTTGTGCTTCCGGCCGCGGGGGCGAGCCGGCGGCGCAAGGCCCGGCTGAGCCAGCGGATCAACATGGCGGTGGGGGTGGTGTCCATCCCGCTGTTCCTGATGGTGTGGCAACTGATCGCGCAGGCGCGGATCGTCAATCCCATCCTGTTTCCCGCGCCCACCGAAGTCGCGCGCGCCGCAATGGAATGGGTGACGAGCGGCCTGTTCATCGAGGACGTGGTGGCGAGCCTGAAGCGTGTGGCGACCGGCTACCTCGTCGGTTCCGTCGTCGGGGTCGGATGCGGTCTGCTGACTGGGCGCTCCGCTTTCTTCTCCGGGCTGCTCGGCCCGCTGTTTCAGGTGCTGCGGCCGATCCCGCCCATCGCCTTCGTCTCCATCGTCATCCTGTGGTTCGGGTTGTCGGAGAGCGGCAAGGTCTTCCTGATCGTCTGGGGTGTGTTCTTCACCGTGTGGCTTTCCACTCACCTCGGCGTTCAGAAGGTGGACCAGGGACTGGTGCGCGCCGCCCAGATGCTCGGCACGCCCCGCCGACGGCTTGTCGGCGAGGTGGTGCTTCTGAGCGCGCTCCCCTTCATCGTCGTCGGGCTCCGCACGGCGGTCGGGATTTCCTTCTACACGCTGGTGGCGGCAGAACTGGCGGGCGCCTTCGCGGGCATCTTCTATCGTATCCAGCTGGCCCAGCAGAACATGCAGACCGGGCTCGTCTTTGCCGGCCTCGCGGCGCTGGGCCTCATCTCCTTCATCGCCGATCGCTGCTTTGCGACGCTGGCGCAGCGCCTGGTGTGGTGGCGATGAGCATTATCTCCATGATCCGAAAGCCGACGCCCGTGCCGATGCGGCAGATGGGCGAGGTCGAGATCGACGTCCGCGACGTCACCATCGCCTTCGAGCGGGACGGCGGCGAACTGGTGCCGGCTGTCGACCGCGTATCCTTTCAGGTGCGCCGGGGCGAGTTCATTTGTCTGCTGGGGCCATCCGGTTGCGGCAAGTCCACCCTGCTGAACGCGGTCGCGGGCTTCGAGACGCCCTATGAGGGGGACGTGGTGGTCGGCGGGAAAACCGTCACCGGCCCCGGCCCGGATCGGGGCGTCGTGTTCCAGCAGCCCCGTCTGTTTCCCTGGAAGTCGGTCCGCGCGAACGTGGCGCATGGCCCGCGCATGGCCGGAAAATCCCGCGCCGAGGCCCGCGCGATCGCCGACGAACTGATCGAGATGGTCGGCCTCTCGCGGTCTGCCGACGCGCTGCCGCATACCCTCTCGGGCGGCATGCAGCAGCGCGTCGCCATCGCCCGCGCGCTCGCCAACCGGCCGAACATCCTGCTGATGGACGAACCGTTCGGCGCGCTCGACGCCCAGACCCGGACGGTGATGCAGGAGAGCTTGCTGCGTCTGTGGGCGCAGCTGGACACCACCATCCTCTTCGTCACGCACGATATCGACGAGGCCGTTCTGCTGGCCGACCGCGTGCTCGTCATGTCGGCGGGACCGGGGCGCATCGTCCGCGATCTCGCGGTTCAGCTCCCGCGCCCGCGCACGATCGAGACGACGCTTGGCGCGCCGTTCCAGGCACTTCGCCGCGAGTGTCTCGATCTCATCCGACAGCAGAGCCAGAAGGCCTTCGAAGGGACCCACGATGCTTGATAAGGTTGCTCCCGCCGCGCACCCCGCAGGCACCGGCTTCACCACCGCCCGGGCCGCGCTCGCCGCCGGGGCCGATCCGGTGGCGCTGGCGCTGGACGCAGCCGATCGCGCACAGGCGGCGGCGGAAGACGGCATCTTCACCGCTCTGGTTCCCCGCGCGGACGTGGAACGCGCTGCGGCAGCGGTTACAGCGCGCGCCAAGGCCGGCGAGCACCTTCCCCTGCTCGGCCTCACGTTTTCGGTGAAGGACAATCTGCACGTCGCGGGCATGGCGACGACGCTCAATTGCCCGGCCGTCGCCATGGCGCCGCAGGAAAGCGCGCTCGCCATCACGCGCCTCGAGGCGGCGGGCGCCGTGCTCATCGGCAAGAACACGCTGGATCAGTTTGCGACGGGCCTGAACGGCACGCGCAGCCCGGAGCCTTTGTGCCGCAACGCGCTCGACCCCGCCTTCATCCCCGGCGGCTCCAGCTCCGGCTCCGGCGTCGCCGTGGCGGCTGGTATCGTCTCCTTCTCGCTGGGAAGCGACACGGGCGGATCGGGACGGGTTCCGGCCGCCTGCAATGGCATCGTGGGGCTGCGGCCATCCCTCGGGCTCGTGAGTACGCGCGGCGCCGTCTACAACAGCCGCCTGCTCGACTGCATCCCCATCTTTGCGACCCATGTGGATGACGCGAGCGAGATCCTGGGCCTGATCGCCGGCTATGACGCGCTCGATCCCTGGAGCCGCCGCGATGCGGATGCCATCGGAACCGCGCCGGCACCGGCGCCGTCATCCCGCCTCGCCATTCCGCGCCAGGATCAGATGCGCTTCTTCGGCGATGCTGATGCCGAGGCCGCCTTCGCCACCAATCTCGATCGTCTGCGCGGGCTCGGCTTCACGCTGGAGGAGATCGATTTCGCGCCGTTCGAGGAGGCGGGAAGGCTGGTGTTCCAGTCCGCGCTGGTGGCCGAGCGCCTCGTCGAGTACGACGAGATCATCTCCACCCATCGCGACGCCGTCCACCCGGCAGCGCTCGCCGCCATCGAGCCGGGGCGCGGCTATTCCGCCAAACAGGCGTTCGAGACGCTGTACCGGATGCGAGAACTACAGCGCGCGGCCGAAGGCGCGCTCGCCGACTTCGCCGCCTTCGTGGTGCCCACCGTGCCAACCATCTACACCATCGAGGAGATGCTGGCGGACCCCATGGCCCGGAATTCGGTGATGGGCACCTACACCTATTTCGTGGCTCCCATGGACCTATGCGCCATCGCTGCGCCGGGCGCTCCCGCCCGCGCGGGCCTGCCCTCGTCGCTCAGCTTCATCGGGCTCGCCGGGCAGGATGGCGTGGTGGCCGGTCTCGCGCGGCAGTTCCAGCGGCAGGCGTGACCCTGCCGCTTCCGCATCGAAGGATTACGCCGCCGGTACGGCGGCGTTCTGCTGGTGGGCGAAGGCCCTCAGCGTTTCAGACCGGATATGGGCGAAGCATTCCCGCTTGATGGCGACGAACGCCTCCGAGAACTGCACTTCGGGCGCGCGCGGGCGGGGAATGTCCACGCGGATGTCGGCGACGATGCGTCCCGGATTGGCGCTCATCACAACCACGCGGTCGCCGAGGAAGATGGCTTCCTCGATGTCGTGGGTGATGAACAAAACCGTGGTGCGGAACTCCGCCCAGATGTTCAGGAGCGCTTCCTGCATCATCGCCCGCGTCTGCGCGTCGAGGGCGCCGAACGGCTCGTCCATGAGCAGCACGCGCGGGTAGTTGGCGAGCGCGCGGGCGATGCCCACGCGCTGCTGCATGCCGCCCGACAGCTCTGACGGATAGTGCTTCTCGAACGCCGCAAGACCGACGAGCGAGAGGAAGGTCCGCGCCGTCTGCTCCGCCGTCGAGGTGCTCCCGGTGGACATGAGCGGGCCGAAGGCCACGTTGTCCAGCACGCTCTTCCAGGGAAACAAAGTCGCCTGCTGGAACACCATGCCCCGGTCCGCGCCGGGGCCGCGGATGGTTTCGCCATCCACTTCCAGAAGCCCGCGCGCGGCGGGCACGAAGCCCGCCACCGCATTGAGCACCGTGGACTTGCCGCAGCCGGACGGGCCGAGCACGCAGACGAACTCACCCGGCTCCACGTCGAGGTCGAAGCGCTCGACCACGGTGCGCCGCGCTGCGCCCTCGCCGTAGGCGATGGAGAGGTCCTTCAGCTGCAACCGGCCTCGCCCCGGTGCAGGGGCGAGGTGCGTGGGCTGGGGAGGGGGCGGGGCCATCGCGGTGGCCACCCGAATGCCGCTCATTTGCCGAGCGCCTTCGCGAGGTAGGACGGATCGATGAAGGCCGCGTAGCCGGCCCGGTCCAGGACGGTGGGAAGCCGTCCCTGGTCCTTCAGGAAGGTGGCTGTCGCGAGGGCCGTATCGGCGAACTGGCCGATCTGGCCGGGCGTGCCGAGATAGTCCTTCGTCAACTGCTCGGGGCAGGGCACGATGGTGGTACCCTGCATCATGCGCGCGGCGTCATCGGGCGGCAGGGACAGTTCCTTGGCGATGATGTCCACCGTCTCCTTCGGATGCTTCAGCCAGTAGTCGATTCCCTCGCATTCCGCTTTCACATAGGCGACCACCTGCGCGGGATACTTGGCGGCGAAGTCGTTCATCACGACACCCACGTCCCAGGTGGGATAGCCGCGCTTCGCCATCTCGCCGCTGGTAAGGAAGATTTCGCCGCCGTTCTTCACGATCTTGTCGAGGTTGGGCTCCCAGATCCAGGCCGCGTCGATGTCCTTGCGCAGCCAGGCGGCGACGGCATCGGAGGGCGAAAGGTCGATGAGCTTCACGTCGGTGGGGTTCACCCCCGCCTCCTTGAGCGCGGCGATGAACAGATAATGGGTGGTGGAGCCGAAGGGGGCGGCCGCCGTCTTGCCGGCGAGGTCCTTCAGGGACTTGATGTTCTTGTCCGAGCGCACGGCGAGGGATTCCACCGGGCCGAGCATGTTGAGCACGAAGATGCCCTTGTAGGGCAAAGCGCGGGTGGCGCCGAGGGTGAAGGGCGGGTTGCCGACGCCCCCGAAATCCACCTGGTTCGCCGCGACCGCGCGGTTCATGTCGCCGCCCGAGCCGAACTTGACCCACTTGATCGGCACGCCGGACTTCTCGTGCAGGCCCAGCGCCTTGGTGACGAGCTGGGCATTGACGAGGTTAAGATAGCCGATGGTGATCCCCTCCGGCTTCTGCTGCGCCCGTGCGCCGGCAGAAAGGCCGAGGGAGAAGGCGGCGGCGAGTAGAAGGGAAGCCGTGCGTCGAAGCGTGTTCATCTCAGTCTCCAGTCGGCGAAAGGGGGTCAGCGGAAGCGCCAGGGGGTGAGGGCGCGCTCGGTGAGGCGGATGAGGAAATCCAGCGCCATGCCGGTGAAGGCGAGGACGAACAGGCCCATGATCACGATGTCGCCGAGCAGGAACTTGCTCGCGTCCCAGATCATCCAGCCGAGGCCGGCGGTCGCGGCGACGATCTCGGCAGCCACCAGCACCGTGTAGGTGAAGCCGAGCGAGATGCGCATGCCGGTGCAGATGCCGGGCAGGCAGGCGGGCAGGAAGACGTGCCGGAACAGCTGGCGCGAATTGGCGCCGAGGCTTTTGGCCGCCTTCACGTAGCGCGGATCGACACTCGCCGCCGCCTGCATGGAACTGATGGTCAGCGGTGGCAGAGCGGCGAGGAAAAGGATGGCGATTTTGGACGCATCGCCGATGCCGAGCCACATGACGATCAGGGTGTAGAGCGCCAGCGGCGGCAGGGGCCGGTAGAATTCGATCACCGGATCGAACACCGCCTTCACGTCGCGGCTGAGGCCCATGACGATCCCGAGCGGGATGCCCACGAGGCACGCGAGGCTGTAGCCCGCCAGCACCCGGTACAGGCTGGCGATGAGGTGCTCGTGCAGGAGGCTGCCCTGGTAGCCCACGGTGGCGGTGCGCACGAAGGCGTCCCACACCGTCCTGGGCGAAGGGAGGAACAGCGGGTTCACCCACGCATAATGGGCCGCGAGCCACCACAGCGCGAAGAGCGTGGCGGCGGTCAGCGCCGTGAGGAGCCGCGTGCGGGGCAGGGCGGCCCGCAGCCGGGCCGGCAGCAGCCTTGGCCGGACCGGGCTTGAAGCGTGCTCGGGAGCGGTCTCCACGGCGCTCATTCCTCCACTCCCAGCAGATCCATGACGGTGAGCGCGAGGATGCGCGTTGCCGCCACCGCCTTGCCGATGTGGATGCTCTCGTTCACCGGCGCCCAGCCGTCTTCACCTGGGCCGAAGGTGATGGCCTTGAAGCCGCGCTCGGAGAAGCGGATGGTGTCGTTGAAGGCGTTCTTGCGATAGAGCTTCGGCTCGCCCGAAAGCACCTCGCCATAGGCCTTCCGCAGAGTGCGCACGGGTTCGGCGTCCGCCTCCTGCTCGCCCGTGCCATCCACGAAAAGGGCACCGGGGAAGGGACGGGCCTCGGCCTTCAGGGTCGGGTCGGCAGCGAGCGCGCCCGTGATCACGGCATTGATGTCCGCCATCACGCTCTCGCGCGTCATACCGGGCAGGATGCCCACCACGCCCAGCACCGCCTTGCAGCTGTCGGGCGTGAACTGCATTTCGCGCGGCACGCCCCCGGCGATGCGGAGCACCGTGACCATAGGCGGCGTGCCACCCGCGTGCGGGGCAGGGGTATGGGCGAAGCTCATCTGTTCGAGCTGCGGCAGCAGCTCCATCATCTTGGTGATGGCATTGATGCCGGTATCGGGGCGCCAGAGATGGGTCTTGATGCCGGAGGTCTCCACCTCCACGAGGAAGTTGCCGCAATTGGCGATGGCGATGCCCATGCCCCAGCCGCCATCGGGCGCGGTCCAGGCCGTGGGCTCGCAGACGATGGTGTAGTCGGCTTCAAGCCCGCATTCGTCGAGCAGGAAGATGGAGCCGTCCGGCCCGTTCTTCTCCTCGTCTGCCGTATAGACGCACTTCAGCGTGCCCTTGAGGCGCACGCCAGCCGCCCGGATTGCCTCCACCGCGAGCAGTGTGCAGGCGAGATTGCCCCGGGTGTCCGACGTGCCGCGCGCATAGAGCAGATCGCCGTGGCGCGTCGGCCGGAAGGGATGGCCGCCGGTCATGGTCCAGGCCGCCCAATCGCCGGCAGGGTAGGTGTCGAGGTGATCGTTGAGGATGAGGGACGGTCCCTCCCCACCCCCCGCAAGCGCGCCGATGACATTAAGCCGGTGGGGCGTGCGGGCCTTCAGGTCCACCGTGAAACCGAGCGCGGCCAGCTTGTCGGCAAGTAGAAGTGCGATGCCCTCTTCCTTCCCGCCTGGCAAGTCCGGGTCCAGCGGATTCTCCGCCTCCGGCTGGCCGGCCGGGATCAATTCGCAAGCGAGATCGAGCCACGCCTGTTCGGTGATGAACGACAAAACCGCGTCGCGGTGGGAGGCTACGGCGGGCTGGGCGGATCGTGCGACGGTCATGGCATCCTCGGAATATGAATTGACCTCAGCAAGGGGGATGCCACTTGCGGAATGCGCCGTTATCTCATTGGAGAATAGAGCGGTTCTGCCATTGCAAAGGAATTGCTTTTGAATGGCTGTCGCTCAGTTTCGCGGCCGGAGCCAGAGCGGACCTTAGTCAGGCCGCTTAAAAAATATCAAATCGATAATTTATGTATAAAAGCAATTCGTTGCTTGAGACGCGCAGGCCTCGGCATCGCGCCGTCCGGGTAGATGGTCAGCGCGGGTCGGCCCGCTCCAGCTCGGAGGCGAGGGCCTCCGGCTTCAATATGACCATCAGGCCGCGCCGGTTGGTGAGGATGCCGTCCTGCTGCATCCGGCCCATTTGCACCGTCACCCATTGCCGCGTGGCGCCGATGAGGGCGGCGAGGTCCGCATGGGTGAAGGCGGCGGCGATGAGGATGCCGCGCTCATCCTTCACGCCATAGGTCTGGGCGAGGTGCTGCAGCAGCTGCACGAGCCGCTGCGCAACCGAGCGCGTGCCGAGCATCTGCGCGAAGGCGGAGTAGCAGCGTGCCTTGAACACCAGCGCATCGATGATGCCGATGGCGAGGTCCGGCACTTGCCGCGCCAGCTGGCGCAGGCCCGCGCCGGGCAGGAAGACCAGCCGGCTCGGCCGGACCGCCGTCGCCGCCCACATGTGCGTGCCGCCGCCGAACACGTCCGGTCCGCCCACGAAATGGCCTCTGGCCCAATAAGCGAGCGTGATCTCCCGGCCCGAGGGCGCCACGTAAAAGCTGCGGATCTGGCCCTCCTCGATCACCACGATCCCGTCGTGGCGCTCGCCCTGCCGGAAAAGCGGCTCGCCGGATGCAAGGCGCATCTCGTGGCCGTGCATCCGCACCAGCGCCTGGTCCTCTTCCGACAGCCGCTCGATGAGGCTTGCCTCGCGCAGAAGGGGCATCTCCCATTCCGCCAGAAGGATGGGCGCGCCGAGGCCGGGCTCCTGTCCGCCATCTGATGCCATGGGTCCTCGTCCCACCCTCTCGTCGCGCGGGAGGCCGATCTCTGGGGATATCGAGACGCCGCGTCGATCTCCCGTCGTCCACGGATATCACATCTGCATGGCGAGCGCCGGGCCGGCACCGGCCAGCCCGGCGGATGTCGCGGAAGCTGTCGGTCTCGCGGTCAGATTTCAAAGAGGCGGACAGGCCGAGGCACATCAAAGCACGGAGGTCGTTTATGAGCGCGCAGGGGCATGCCTGCCGTCATTTCCGGACCGGTTTACGCTTGGTGGAAAGGGTGTTGGCCCCAGGCCGAGTCCTTCCATCTGTACCGCTCGGGCTCATGCCCTCCTGATCCTTGCTGGCGATGAGCGACTTGAGGATGGACAGGAATTCGGCCGCGTTGGGCGTCATCACGACGCCTTTCCGCGTGACGATGCCATAGGGCTCCAGCTCTCCCTTCACCTCCAGTGGCAGGCGGACGAAGCCGCCGCCGGCCACTTCCTGCGCGACAATGGTACTCGGCAGCATGGACACCATGCCCGCGTGCCGCACCAGATTGAGCGTGGCGAAGATGGAGGAGGTCTCCACCAGATTGTCGAGCGTCCTGAGCCCTGCCGCGGCGAATGCGGTATCGATGAGACGACGCATGGGGCTCGGGGCCGGCTGGAGCACCCAGGGCAGATCGCCCATGTCGGCGAGGTCGAGATGGGTCCGCCCGGCCAGCGGATGCGAAGCCGCCGCGAACGCCCACAGCTCCTCCATGGAGAGGGGCTCGAAATCGAACTTCGCCCGGTCCTCGCTGGTGGGCAGGCGGCCGATGACGAGATCCAGCTCGCCCCGCCCGAGCGCGCCGATGAGCTGGTCGGAGGTGGTGGCGAGCACCTGGATGGTCATGAGCGGACGCTGGCGCTTCAGCTCGGCGATGGCGCGGGGCAGGAGGTCGGACGCGGTCGCCATGATGGCCCCGAGCGCCAGCGCGCCATAGCCGCCGCGCTTGAGATTGGCGAGGGCTCCGGCGAAACGTTCGCCATCGGTCAGCGCGCGGCGCGCATAGTCCACCACATGGGTGCCGATCTCGGTGGCGATCATGGCACGCGGCGTGCGCTCGAACAGCTTCACCCCCAGCGTGTCCTCCAGATCCTGCAGGATTTTCGTCGCAGCCGGCTGCGTCATGTTCAGCTCCGCCGCCGTGCGGCGGAGATTTCCCGTGCGTCCGAGAACGTCCACGAGCCGAAGCTGCTTGAAGCGCAGGCGCGAGAGGAGCGCCGTCGGTGCGAGGTCCCGCATGGCGATAACCTGATGGAATAGGCTGAACAGAACTTCTCATTATCCCGTTATCGCTCAGTCGGCTAGCGTCCCCGCGAATTGGCTCGAACCGGTCCGGCCCATAACGGACGAACGGCGGACCGATGGGAGGAAACACATGAAGCTCGTTCGCCATGGCGCGGCGGGGCAGGAACGCCCTGGCCTCATCGACGCGGAAGGCCGCCTGCGCGACCTCACCGGCTCCGTCCCCGACATCGCCGGAACCGCCCTGCTTCCTGACAGCCTCGATCGCCTGAAGGCCATCGACCCGGCGACCCTGCCGCTGGTGGAGGGCAATCCCCGCATCGGCGCCTGTGTCGGCTCCGTGGGCAAGCTGGTCTGCGTCGGCCTCAACTATTCCGACCATGCGGCCGAGAGCGGTCTGCCCGTGCCATCCGAGCCGGTGCTGTTCATGAAGGCTACCAGCTCCATCGTCGGACCCAATGACGATGTGGAAATCCCCCGCGGCTCGAAGAAGACCGACTGGGAGGTGGAATTGGGCATCGTCATCGGCAAGCCGGCCAAATACGTGAGCGAAGAGGACGCCCTCTCCCACGTCGCCGGCTATTGCGTCATCAACGATGTGTCGGAGCGCGAATTCCAGATCGAGCGCGGCGGCCAGTGGGACAAGGGCAAGGGCTGCGACACCTTCGGACCCATGGGTCCTTGGCTCGTCACCGCCGACGAGGTGGCCGACCCGCAGGACCTCCACATGTGGCTGGAGGTGGATGGCAAGCGCTTCCAGGACGGCTCCACCCGCACCATGATCTTCGGCGTCGCGCACCTCGTGAGCTACATCAGCCAGTTCATGAGCCTCCAGCCGGGCGACGTGATCTCCACCGGCACCCCTCCCGGCGTCGGCCTCGGGCAGAAGCCCCCGCTCTATCTCACGCCGGGCCAGACCATGCGCCTCGGCATCCAGGGCCTCGGCGAGCAGCGCCAGACCACCGTGCAGGGCTGAGGAGCAGCGCCATGACCAACATTGATCTCAAGGGCCGCGTGGCCATCATCACCGGCGGCGCGCGCGGTATCGGATATGCCACCGCGCAGCGCATGCTCGCCTCCGGCGCCGAGGTTTCGCTCTGGGACATCGACGCCGCCCGCCTCGCGGAGGCTGCGGCTGAACTCGGCAAACTCGGGAAGGTCTCCACCGAGACTGTGGAACTGACCGACGAAGCCTCCGTCACCGCCGCCGCCGCCAGCGTCGCGGCGAAGCACGGCAAGATCGACATCCTTGTCAACAATGCCGGCATCACCGGCGGCAACGGCAAGACGTGGGAACTCGCCACCGACGTGTGGCGGCGGGTGATCGACGTGAACCTCGTCGGCCCCTTCCTCACCTCCAAGGCGGTGGTGCCGCATCTCCTCGCCAACGGCTGGGGCCGCATCGTCAACGTCGCCTCCATCGCCGGCAAGGAAGGCAATCCCAACGCCTCGCACTATTCCGCGTCGAAGGCCGGCCTCATCGGCCTCACCAAGTCGCTGGGCAAGGAACTGGCGCAGTCCAACGTACTGGTGAACTGCATCACGCCCGCCGCCGCGCGCACCGAGATCTTCAACCAGATGAGCCAAGAGCACATCGACTTCATGCTGTCGAAGATCCCCATGGGCCGCTTCCTGGAAGTGGACGAGGCGGCGTCCCTCATCGCCTGGCTGTCGTCCGAGGACTGCGCCTTCTCCACCGGCGCGGTGTTCGACATCTCCGGCGGCCGCGCGGTGTATTGACCGCAATACGAGAATTACTGGCGGCGTGACGCCGCCGTCTCCCCGCGCATCCCGGCCATCGGGCCGCGCCAAGACAAGAGCCGTCCGGGAATGAGCCCGAGACGGCCGGAGGCAACGTTTCCAACAGGAGAGGCTCATGCCCGCCCCGTCCGCGTCGCTTCAGGCGACGATTTCCAAGGTCACAAAGCGGCTCCTGCCGTTCCTTCTGCTGATGTACGTGCTCGCCTTCCTCGACCGGGCGAACGTAGGCTTCGCCAAGAAGGCGTTCCAGGCCGACACCGGCATCTCGGATGCCGCCTTCGCGCTCGGCGCCTCCATCTTCTTCCTCAGCTATGCGCTGTTCGAAGTGCCTTCGAACATCATCATGCACCGTGTCGGTGCGCGCATCTGGATGGCGCGCATCATGATCACCTGGGGCCTCATCTCCGCGGCCATGATGTTCGCCCACAACGAATTCACCTTCTACGTCCTGCGCGTGCTGCTGGGCGCCGCGGAGGCCGGCTTCTTCCCGGGCGTGATCTTCTATCTGACCCTCTGGTTCCCCTCCTTCGCCCGCGGCCGGGCGATGGGGCTGTTCTATTTCGGCGCGCCGCTCGCCTTCATCTTCGGCTCGCCGCTGTCCGGCCTACTGCTGGATTGGCATGGCCTCGGCGGGCTGCATGGCTGGCAGTGGATGTTCATGGTGGAAGGGCTGCTCGCCACCGTCGTCGGTGTCTGGGCCTATTTCTACCTCGACAACAAGCCGGCTGACGCCAAGTGGCTGACCCAGGCCGAGAAGGACGAATTGAGCGGCGTTCTCGCCGCCGAGGAGGCGCACAAGACCACCCACGGCCCGTCGCACCTGCTCTCCGCCATGCGCAACATGAAGGTGCTGCACTTCGCGCTCATCTATTTCCTCATCCAGATGAGCGTGTACGGCGTCGTCTTCTATCTGCCGACGCAGGTGGCGAACCTGCTCGGCACCAAGGTCGGCCTGCAGGTGGGCTTCGTCTCGGCGATCCCGTGGGTGTGCGCGCTGGTGGCCGCCTACATTCTGCCGCGCATGGCGGACGCCTCCGGCAACAGGCGTGGCTATGCGGCGGCGATCCTTGCGGTGTCGGGCCTTGGCATCGCAGCATCGGTGGCCACCACCTCGCCGGCGCTGGCGCTCCTCGCGCTGTGCTTCGCCGCGGCTGGCTTCATCGCCGTGCAGCCCATCTTCTGGACCTTCCCCACCGACTACCTCGGCGGCGTGGCGGCGGCGGGCGGCATCGCCCTCATCAACTCGCTCGGTGCGCTGGGCGGCTTCGTGGCGCCGAACGTGAAGACTTGGGCGGAGGCGGCTTTCGCCTCCCAGTCGGCCGGCCTCTATCTGCTCGCCGGGACCACGCTCATCGGCGCGTTGCTGATCCTCGCCATCGGCCAGTCGCGGGCGCTTCCCGCCGCGCCGGCCGCCCGCCGCGCGTGATCTGCGCCTGATTTCGACCAACTGACGCCCCGCGCACGACGCGGGGCGAAGAGGAGACAGAACCATGGCCATGCCGACCATCAAGGCGGTCCGCGCCTATACCGTGCGCGGCGGCGGCGCCGACTATCACGACACCCAGGGCTATCACTGGATCGACGACCACATCGCCACCCCCATGGCGCGCTACGAGGAATATCGGCAGAGCCGCCGCTCCTTCGGCATCAATGTGCTCGGCACGCTGGTGGTGGAGGTGGAGGCCTCCGACGGCACCATCGGCCTCGGCGTGACCACTGCTGGCGAGATCGGCGCCTTCATCGTGGAGAAGCACCTTTCGCGCTTCCTTATCGGCCGTCAGGTGACCGAGATCGAGAAGATCTGGGACCAGATGTATTTCTCGACCCAGTTCTACGGCCGCAAGGGCGTGGTGGTGAACACCATCTCCGGCGTGGACATCGCATTGTGGGACCTGCTCGGCAAGCTGCGCGGCGAGCCGGTGCATGCCCTGCTCGGTGGCCCGGTGCGCGATGAGCTGCAGTTCTACGCCACCGGCGCGCGGCCGGACCTTGCCAAGGAAATGGGCTTCATCGGCGGCAAGCTGCCGCTGCTGCACGGCCCGGCCGAGGGCGACGAGGGCCTGAAGAAGAACATCGAGAAGCTGGCCGACATGCGCGCCAAGGTCGGCGACGACTTCTGGCTCATGTACGACTGCTGGATGAGCCTCGACCTCAACTATTCCATTCGCCTCGCCCACAAGGCGCAGGAATTCGGCCTGAAGTGGATCGAGGAATGCCTCTCCCCTGATGACTATTGGGGCTACGCGGACCTCAAGCGCAACGTGCCGAAGGGCATGCTGGTGACCACCGGCGAGCACGAGGCCACCCGCTGGGGCTTCCGCATGCTGCTGGAGATGGACTGCTGCGACATCATCCAGCCGGACGTGAACTGGTGCGGCGGCGTCACCGAGCTGATCAAGATCTCGGCCCTGGCGGATGCCCACGGCAAGCTCATGGTGCCCCATGGCTCGGGCGTCTACAGCTACCATTTCGTCATCACGCGCCATAACAGCCCGTTCACCGAGATCATCATGAGCGCGCCCAATGCGGACGAGGTGCGCCCCGCCTTCAGCCCGCTGCTGCTGGACGAGCCGGTGCCGGTCAACGGCCGCATGAAGGCCTCGGTGCTCGACAAGCCCGGCTTCGGCGTGCGCCTCAATCCCGAGGTCGAGCTGCACCGCCCTTACGGCAACTGAGCTTCGTTCCGTCTCCTCCCAGGCTGGCCGGCGCCGTGTGCGCCGGCCTTTTTTGTTGGGCGTCCTCCCACTCGCCCTGCAGCCCGAGCGCGGTTGGGTCCGCTGTCCGCGCGAAAGAGCCCTGCCGGCGCACGCCTGCGCTCCCACTTTCCGCCAGACATTCGATGGGAGAAAAATATTTCCCCCTCGGGCAAGTAGGCGGGACATGCGATCCCGTTCCCGGCTACCTTATGACGAGATAGTCTCCGATGCTGGCGAGGTGCGGCGCGCTGTCGGCCTCCCGCTCGGCGGCCACGGTCTGACGCAGGGCCGATCTCGACGAAAGGCAGGACAGTGGCAATGGATGTGGTCCATCTCGAAACCGACATTCTGGTGATCGGCTCCGGCGCCGCCGGCATGATGGCAGCGCTGGAGGCCGCGAAGGATGGCGCCAGCGTCATCCTCGCCGACCGGAGCCTCATCGGCCGCAGCGGCGCCACCATCATGGCGCAGATGACCGTGGCGGTGGCGCTCGGCTCCCAGACGCCGGATTCCTGGGAGCATCACCTCGCCGATACCCTCGCCGCCGGCCGCGAACTCTGCGACGTCTCCCTCGCCCAGCTGGTGTGCGAGGAGGGTCCCCGCGACATCCTCCAGCTGGACGCGTGGAAGGTCGGCTGGGCGCGCAACGACGACGGATCCATCCGCCAGGCGCTGGCGCCGGGTCACGACCGGCCGCGCTGCGTCTACGTGGACTTTCTCTCCACTGGCCCGGCGGTGGCCAAGACCCTGCGCGGTCGCGTGCTGCGCCAGAAGGAGGTCACACGCATTGGCGACCTCTACATCACCGATATCCTCGTGACCGACGGCGTCGCGACCGGCGCGGCGGGCTTCTCGCTCGCCGACGGGCGGCCGGTGGCGGTGAAGGCCAAGGCCGTCGTGATCGCCACCGGCGGCCTCACGCGGCTGTACCAGCGCAACAGCGCCTCCGCCAACATGGGCGGCGACGGATACGCCCTCGCGCTCCGCGCCGGCGCGGAGCTGACGGACATGGAGTTCGTGCAGTTCTTCCCCATCGGCCACCTTGCCCCGCGCCTCGTGGGCATGGATCCCATCATGTGGGACCCCTTCCGCTACAAGCTCGGCGGTCGCCTGCTCAACGCCGAGATGCGCGAGTTCGTCAACGACTACGGCAATGAGGAGGCCGGCACCTATAATGTGACGCGCGACCGCGCCACGTTCGCAATCCTCTCCGAGGTGAAGGCCGGCCGGGGCTCCCCCGCGGGCGGCGCCTTTCTGTCGTTCCAGCACATCCCGGCGGAGACGCTGCGGGCCTCCTTCGGACCGGTCATCGACCGGCTCGCCGCCAACGGCATCGACCTCACCCAGATGCCCATCGAGGTGGCACCCATCGCGCACTACCACATGGGCGGGGTGAAGGTGGACGCCCAGATGCGCACGAGCGTGCCGGGCCTGTTCTCCTGCGGCGAGGCGAACGGCGGCGCCAACGGCGCCAACCGCCTCTCCGGCAATGCCATCACCGAAGCCTTCGTGTTCGGCCGCACTGCCGGCCGCACCGCATCGCTCCATGCGCGTTCAGCCGGGAATGCCGATGCTCCGGTGCCGGCCGGCGCGCTCGACCTCGTCTCCGCAGTGACGCCCGATGGCGGCGAGATCCACGCCGGCCTCATCGCCGACCTGCAGCAGACCATGGCCGTGAATGTCGGCCCGTTCCGCACCGAGGAGGGCCTTCGCCGGGCGCTCGTCGCCATCGCGGACCTCAAGACGCGCCTCGGCGCACTGCCGCCGGGTGCGCCCGGCCCTTACAACATGGCGCGGCTCGACTGGTTCGATCTGCGCACGATGCTCCTCGTCGCAGAGGTGGTGACGCGCTCCGCGCTCCTCCGCAAGGAGAGCCGCGGCGCCCACCAGCGCGACGATTTCCCCGCCATGGATCCCGCCTTCGTGCTGCACCACACGGTGAAGCTGGCGGGAGACGACATCGTGCTCGACCGCGCCCCGGTCGAAGGCCGTACCATCTGCGAGGTCGCGTGATGCGTGAGACAGCCACCCTGATCGTCCGCCGCGGCCATGCCGGTGAGGAGAGCCGCACCTCGACCTATGAGGTGCCCTACACGCCCGGCCAGTCGGTTCTGGACGGGTTGCGCTTCGTGCGGACCAACCTCGATTCCACGCTGTCCGTCCGCCACTCCTGCATCAATGCCAACACCTGCAAGGAGTGCATGATCATCGTCGACGGCAAGGTGGATTATGCCTGCACGGCCCGCCTTGAGCCGCGCGAGATGATGCTGGAGCCGCTGGGCAACAAGGCACACCTGCGCGACCTCGTGACCGAGATCACGCCGCCGGACGAGCGCCTGGAGCATGCGCTCAAGTCGGGCGTCGGCAAAGTCGTGGTGGGGGCGTGAGCAGTTTCGGTGGCCGACGGGATGATAAAGCAGTAGCCCGCCGGCTGATGGCGAAATCCGGAGCGCTGGTCTGGCGCCCCGGATTTGCATGGTGGCAACGTGCTCCGCTATTCGGCGGCATTGAGGCTCGCGGTCTCCGCGACTTCGGCCGAGATCATCTTCTGTAGGAGCTTGCGCACCTTCACCGCCGCGATGTCATTAGACATGAGAACCGGATCAAGGCTGAAGAAATCCGCCGTTCCCATCTCCTGCTGAACCGCGCGGATCACCGGCCCGTCCTCGTTCTCGAAGGCGGCATGCATGCCCTCGATCTTCAGGCGATTATATTCGGCATCCTCCACCACGTGGTTGCGGCGCGTCGCGAAGAAGTAGTGGGTGGAGAATTCGTCCTCCGGTGTGCAGGTGTGCAGATCGTACTGGCTGACCGCCTCGTCGAAGCTCTTGCCGTCCTGTACCGCGCCGACAGAGAGCTGAATGTTCGCTGGTGCGCTCCAGGTGATGTCGAAATAGTGCCGCGCTTCGTCGGCGGGGCGGGGCAGGAAGTTGGCGAAGATCATCATCGCCGGCTGCTGCGACCATTCCCAGCGCGCCGAGATATTGGCCGGCGTCTCGCGGATCTGCGGCACGATAGGGGACAGCTTGCCGCGGGTCGTGATGATCTCGCCATGCACGTGGTCGATGTGGCTGAGGTCCATCACATTGTCGATGATGAGCTCGTAATTGGCCGGCATGTGCATGTAAGTATATCCGGCGGCATTGGGATGCCCGATGTCGAGCGGCGAGTAGTCCGGCAAGAGATCGAGGTTCGGCGCCTCCTCGGCCATCCAGATCCAGATGAAGCCGTAGCGTTCCACCACGGGGAAGGTGCGCACGCGCGCCGCCTTGGGGATATGGCCGTTGCCGTGGGGATTCTTGGTGCACTGGCCCGTGCAGTCGAACTGCAGCGCGTGATAGAGGCAGGCCACCTCGTCACCGATCCTCTTGCCGAGGTGCAGCGGGGCGAACCGGTGGGGGCAGCGGTCGTGCAGCGCCACGGGCGTGCCGTCGGCGCGGCGATAAAGCACCACCGAGGTGCCGAGCAGCCTGCGCGGAAACAGCGCCTCGGGGCCGACCTCGGTGGAGAGCGCCGCCACGTACCAGGTGCGCTGCAGGTAACGAGCCTGAACCGTCATGAGAACCTCCCGTCTTGTTCTGGGCGTGCCGGCTGCGTGTCGCGGCCTGCATCAGCCCGTTCTTAAAAGGCTAGAGCCGAACCACGAGGCGCGGCGTGTGGGCGCGCGAGCAGCAGGGCGTGAAGCAGTCGTTGGCGGCGCGCTCGTCCTGCGACAGGTACATGTCCCGATGGTCGGGAATGCCGGAGAGCACTTCCATGGCGCAGGTGCCGCAAATGCCCTGCTCGCAGGAGAGCGGAATGGAGACGCCCGCCGCGGCAAGCGCCGTCGCCGCGCTCTGGTCGGCCTTGACCGCGATCACCTGACCCGTGCCGGCGATCTCGATCTCGAACGGCCGCCGGTCGCCGGCGGGGACTTCGGAGGCAAAACGTTCGAGGTGGATGCGGCTCCCCGGCCAACCGGCCGCGCAGGCGGTGGATGTGACGAAATCGATGAAGCCGCCCGGACCGCACACATAAAGGTGCGTGCCGACGGGTTGCGCCGCCAGCACCTCCGGTAGGAGCAGCATGGTCTCCGGCAGGTCATCGAAGTGCATGTTCACGGCGGGGGCGAACGGAGCCTCCTGGAGCCGCTCGCGGAAAGCGGCGCGATCCGGCGAGCGAACGCAGTAATGCAGCTCGAACGGCGCGCCGCGCGCGTTCAAGTCCTCCGCCATGGACAGGATCGGCGTGATGCCGATGCCGCCCGCGAGCAGCAGCGCGTGGGGGGCCGGCACAAGCGGAAAGAGGTTGCGCGGCGAGCTGATGCGCACCGTGTCGCCTTCGCGAATGTCCTGGTGAGCGCTCAGGGATCCGCCGCGCCCGTTCGGCTCCAGCAGGATGCCGAGCTGGTAGCGCTCCGGCTGCGCTGGCGCGTTGCACAGCGAATACTGCCGGACGAGGCCGTTCGGCAGCTGAAGGTCCACATGCGCCCCGGCGTCGAACGGGGGCAGGGTGCCTCCGTCCGCGGCCTCGAGGACGAGGGAGAGGATGTCCCGCGCGGCAAGAGCGCGCGAGACGACCCGGACATCGAACCAAGCGGCTGTCATTGTGCCGCTTCCCGCGCCGCTGCTGCCTCGTTCTCTTCCTGCAGCAGCTTGTCCAGCACGAACAGCATGCGGCCGGGGCCAGCATCGTGCACAATGTCCACCAGCGGGGCGTTGGGGAATTCCAGCATGCGCTCGCGCTGGCCTTCCAGCATGCGCTTGTCCTCGAGGAAGGCCTCCATGTTCGCCGTATGCATCAGATCGACGATGCCGGGAATATAGGTGGCCTTGCTGGTGCCCCAGGAGAAGTAATAGTCAATGGAATCATCATCACGCGGCGTCACGGCCTGGCTGGAGAACGTATCCAGCAGCAGGCGGCCGTTGGTGGGGCCGGATGTGGCGTCGCCCGCCTCGTGGACCGCGAAGGACAGGATGAAGTTGCACGGCACGCTCATGCGCACATGCACCTGGATGTCGAAGCGGGCGTCTTCGGGGAAGAGATGCTTGGCGAAGGCGGGCGCAGGCACCTGACGCACGCAATATCTGGTCTCGATGCCACGCGGCGTCACATTGTGCTTGGGCTTGATATAGCCCCAGTCCTCGGTGCCGCCGAAGGTCATCTCATGGACCCAAGAGACATGGCTGAGATCGGCGAGGTTCTGGATTTCCTGGCGGTAATTGGTCTTGATCTGGATCTTGTTGGTTTTGAGGATCCAGTCCGGATTGCCGGGGCCGATGGCCTCGCAGATGAGGTCGGCATCCGCCTTCGCGGGATCGCCCATCCATACCCACACCCAGTTGTCGCGCTCCACCACTGGCAGCGAGGGCACACGCGCATCGTCCGGCACCGTCGCCATGCCGGGAACGTGCGAACACTTGCCGTCGGGTCCGAACAGCATGCCGTGATACATGCAGCGGATGGAATCCTGCTCCTTGCGGCCGAGCGAGAGCGGGGCGGAGCGGTGGGGGCAGCGATCGTCCATGGCGACGATGCCACCATCAAGCTTGCGATAAAGGAGAATCGGGCGCCCCGCGATCTTGCGGACAACGAGATCCTTGGCGCCGATGCCGATATCGCTGTCCCAGCCGGCGCAATACCAGGCATTCTTCAGGAATGTTTCCGTCATCGTCTTCTCCCTAGATTTATGTTGGTTCAAGACTTGGGGTTCGGCCTTCGCGCCGCGCGCGGCCGAGGCGCAGCAGCCCTTTCGGCACAGACGGCAGGCATCCCTCATTGGGCAGCGCGGGCGGTGGGGGGCGTCGGCATCCACAAGGGCACGATGATGTTGGCCCAGCCGCGCGTGTCGTAGCCGCCGTAATTGTCCTCGTAGACGTCGCGGCTCAACTTCAGCTGGATCTTCATCGGCCCGAAGTCGTAACCGACCAGCCCGCCGACAGCGAACTGGCTCTGCCTTGCATAGCCGGGAAAGGGCGAGCTCAGGTCCGTGGAGCCGAAGGCGATGGCGCCGATCTCGAACTTGCCGAAGGTCTTGGTGGCGGTGAGATCGACGTTGAACCACGCGGGCCCGCCATCCATGCCTTCGACCCCCGTGCCGGAGATGAAGGTGGAGGAGAGGTTCCAGCCGTCCTTGAGGTAGCTGAAGGCGACCACGCCCTGGAAGGACGTGCCGTTGCGCCCCACCTCCGAACTCACCGGCAGGTAGACGCCGCCCTGGATGCCGCCGAAGAAGCCGCCGCCGAGATCCCACTTGATCTGCATGTCTATGATGGTGTTGCCGGCGCCGGAGAAGCTGGGGCCGTTCTTGAGATTGACGTTCACATAGGGCGTCACCGTATCGAGCATGATGCGGCCGCCGAAGAAGGTGTAGGGCGTCGACCAGATCAGCCAAGCGGTGTCGAGGCCGAACACGTCCTGCTGCGGGGTGGAATTGCGCTCGCCATAGGTGGGAATGGTGATGGAATAGATGCCCTCGGGAAGCGGCGCGCCGAGGGCGATGCCGGTGCTGATGCCGGGCAGGATTTCCGAGCCGGCGCAGGCCGGCGACGACAGAGCCGCAGCGATGCCTGCACCTGTGAGGAATCTTGCAATCTTCTTCATTTGGCGGATCCCCGAATATTTTGTCGTTATTTGGTGCGGCAGGCGGGAATGTCTCTCCGTGCCGCTATCCTGGAATTAGACTGGAGCCAAAGCACGTCGCCAATTACCGAGATGGTATGGCCTCATACCCTGGCTGAGATTCCGCTGGGCGCGCATGGGCAGGCATCGCCACGCCGAAAGGCGTGGGCGTTTTTCTTTGTGAAAGCTGGCGCGTAAACAGCAAAGACTGCAACGGTTGCCGTATTCGCGTCAAGGTATAGTGTCCGACCAAGATGGTTTTGGATTCTCTCCGGCCGAACGTGGAGGATCGGGACCATGACGATATTCGCGCCCCTCTCCCGAAAATCTCCCACGATCGACAAGATCGAGACCTTCCTCGTCGATCTGCCGACCATCCGGCCGCACCGCCTCTCGGTGGCGACCATGGAAGGGCAGACGCTGATGCTGGTGCGGCTGCATATGTCGGATGGCATCATCGGCACCGGCGAGGGGGCGACCATTGCGGGCCTGGCCTACGGGCCGGAAAGCCCGGAGAGCATGAAGCTCCACATCGACACCTACTTGGCGCCCGTGCTGGCGACCTGCGATCCCACGCGCATCCGGGCAACCATGGAGACCCTCTCCAAAGCGGTGAAGGGCAATCACTTCGCCAAGAGTGCCGTGGAGACTGCCCTTCTCGATGCGCAGGGCCAGCGCGTCGGGCTGCCGGTATCGGAGCTTCTCGGGGGACGTGTCCGCGAGCGCCTCCCGGTGGCCTGGACGCTGGCCTCTGGCGACACCGCCCGCGACATCGCCGAGGCGGAGGAGATGCTGGCGCGGCGTCGCCACAACGTCTTCAAGCTGAAGATCGGTCGTCAGCCCGTGCGGCAGGATGTGGCCCATGTGGCCGCCATCAAGGCGGCGTTGGGCGAGCGCGCCAGCGTGCGGGTCGATGTGAACATGGCATGGAGCGAGAGCGAAGCGAATTTCGGCCTCGCCGCGCTCGCCGATGCGGGCTGCGACCTCGTGGAGCAGCCGGTGGCCCGTGTCGACGCGCTCGCCCGCCTCACCGCGCGCGGCATCGTTCCGGTGATGGCCGACGAAAGTCTGCAGGGCCCGGCCTCGGCCTTCGATCTCGCCGCCCAGCATGCCGCCGACGTGTTCGCGGTTAAGATCGAGCAGTCCGGCGGGCTGGACGCCGCCGCACGGGTCGCGGAGATCGCCGATGCGGCCGGCATCGCGCTCTATGGCGGAACCATGCTGGAGGGCGCCGTCTCCACCATCGCCTCCGCCCACCTGTTCGCGACTTTCCCGCGCCTCGCCTTCGGCACCGAGCTGTTCGGGCCGCTGCTCATCACCGAGGAAATGCTCACCGAGCCGCTCGACTACAGCGACTTCGCGCTGACGGTGCCGAAAGGCCCCGGCCTCGGCATCGCGCTCGATGAAGACAGGATCGCGCGGTTCCGCCGCGACGGACCCCGCCGCACCCTTAGCGTGGTCGCATCCGGCCAAAAGGGCTGAAGCACCCCACCCGCTTCCAACATAATGACCCAGGAGAGGCCCATGCCCAGCAACATCATCGATCGCAAGATCATCGACACCCTCGCGCGGCGCGCTGCCGGCAGCGATACCGAAGGCGGCAACCCGCGCCTCAAAGAGATCGTCCATCGCCTGACGCACGACCTCATGGTCGCCATCGACGATCTCGACATCTCCATGGACGAGTTCTGGACGGGTGTCGCCTACTTCGCCGCTGCCGGAAAGTCGGACGAACTCGGCCTGATTGCGCCGGGCCTCGCGGTGGAGCATTTCCTCGATCTGCGCCTTGACGAGGCGGAGCGTCTCGCCGGCATCGAGGGCGGTACCCAGCGCACCATCGAGGGGCCGCTCTATGTGGCAGGCGCGCCCCTCGAGAAGGGCGAGGCGCGGCTCGATGACGGCTCCGACGCGGGCGAAGTTCTGTTCATGGAGGGCCGCGTGACGGGCTCGGACGGAAAGCCGGTGGCGGGCGCCATCGTGGATGTCTGGCACGCCAACACCAAGGGCAATTATTCCCACTTCGATCCGAGCCAGGTGCCGTTCAACCTGCGTCGCCGCATCGAGACCGACGCGGACGGCATCTACCGCTTCCGCACCATCATGCCTTCCGGCTACGGCTGCCCGCCCGGCTCGCAGAGTCGCCTCCTGTTCGAAAGCCTCGGGCGGCACGCCGAGCGCCCGGCGCACATCCATTTCTTCGTGAGCGCGCCCGGCTATCGCAAGCTCACCACCCAGATCAACATCGATGGCGACGCGTACCTGCACACCGACTTCGCCTTCGGTACCCGCGATGGCCTCATCCCGAACGTGACGCGCGTGGCGGACGCGGCCGAAGTCCATGCGCGCGGGCTCAATGCGCCCTTCGCGCTCATCGGCTTCGACTTCGCTCTGGTGCCCGATGTCGAGGGGGCGGTGACCACCGAGATCAACCGCCCGCGAGCGGCGGCCTGAAGCGTTTGTAGGAAGGTCCCTACCTTCGGCCGCAAGGATGGGGGCGCGAGGCAAGGCGGGAGCGCGCATGCTCACGCCTTGCCTCCAGCGATCTTCTTGCCCAAAGCGACGAAGTTGGAGAGCACTGCGCTCTGCTCGAAGCGTCGGTAGTTGAAAGACAGGCTGGTGCCGGGGTTGTGGCCCTCGTAACCCCTGAACACGACGCCGGGGCGTGCGCCTTCCGCCACCGATCTCGGCACGAGGCCGATGCCTACCCCGATGGAGATGAGGCTGATGGCCGTCTGGTAGTCCTGCGCCATGACCTGCTCGGCCGGGATGAAGCCGGCATGGGCGCAGGTGTCGAGCACGAGATCGGCAAAGCTTGGCCGCGGCTGGCGCGGATAGAGCACGAAGGTTTCGTGCCTGAGTTCGGCGAGATGGAACGGCCGCTCGCGGCCATCGTCCGGCAGCGCGAGGATGAGGTCTTCCTGCGCGATCGGCTCGCTCTTCAGGTCGTCGTCCACCAGCTTCGGCCGGGCAACGGCGAGGTCGATTTCCCGGTGCAGCACCGCGCGGCGCAGCTCCGCATTGTTCATGGCGGACAGGGCCAGTTCCACATTGGGATAGGTGGCGCGGAAGGCGCGGACGATGGGCGGGAACACGCCGTAGGTGGCAGTGCCTACGAAGCCGATGCGGAGCCAGCCGGATCGGCCCTCGCCGGCGCGCTGCACCTCCTCCTCCGTATGCTCCACCAGCGCCAGGATCTCGCGGGCACGGGCCAGCATCAGCTCGCCGGCATGGGTGAGGCGGATCTGGCTGCGGCTGCGGTCGAACAGCTCCGCTCCGACGTCCTGTTCGAGCTGCGCAATGCGCCGGCTGAGCGGCGGCTGCGCGATGTTCAGCCGCGCCGCAGCCCGGCTGAAATTCAGCTCTTCGGCCGCCGCGACGAAATACCAGAGGCGCTTGAAGTCGAGACTCTTGGCAAGGGAGGCCACTGATTTCCATCCGCAAATTGAAGATACGGGGGCGCTGCCTCCGGCCGGACGGGCGAAGGTCCATCGCGCATCGGACGAAACAGGAGGCCGGCAGCGGCCGGCGCGCCGGGACTAGCCGGCGTGGCGCGCGCGCAGGATTGCCGCCGGAGCCCGCGGCGCGGGCGACGGGGCGCGGGACTGCCGGGTGTGCTGCCGGTCGCACGGATCGTTCTTCAAGGCCTGCTTGCTCATGAAACACCTCCCCGCCTCATTTCATCGAGGCATTTTCTGGGATGCGCGGCCGATCGCGGCCCGCTCCCGTTTGGAGGCTTTCTAAGCATCTTCGGTGCCAACTCAGGATCGGCCCTGAAACCGAGGCGATCCGGCGATCGGTGCCCGCCAGCCGGCCGGCGGGTCGGAGGGCAACTGCCGGATTTCAGAAAGCCGGTCTTTTCGGGTGTCTGCTTTCATGGAAAGCTTGCGATCAAACAAGAAGCTGTCCCAAGGGGGAGTGATGAACGCCAAGACGGAGCAGGGTGGCAGCGCAGCCCAGCCGGGCTATGCGGGCTGGATCGACCGCGCGCTGGCCGAGCATGTCCGCTTTGCGCCCGATGTGGGACAGATCGCATTGTTCGGCCAGAGGATGCTTCTGCTACACGCCTCCTCCTTCACCGCGCTGCGGCGGGAACTGGTGGAGCGGCTCGGCATCCCCCAGGCGCGGGAGATCATGACGCGCCTCGGCTACCAGCAGGGCTATGACGACGGCGTGCGGGTGCTCGAGAGCGCGGGCGACCACCCCATCGAGGAACTGCTCTCTATGGGTCCGCGTCTGCGGGCGATGGAGGGTTTCGTCGTCAACAGGCCCATCGACGGCATGACCTTCTCCATGGAGGCCGAAGCCCATCTGGAGCACCTCGGCCTCAGCGGCGCGCCGGCCTGCTGGATGATCGTGGGCTATGCCAGCGGCTACTGCACCGCCATCACAGGCATACCCATCCTGTGGCGGGAGATCGAATGCTGCGCCATGGGGCATTCGCACTGCCGGGTCATCGGCCGGCCGCTGGCGGAATGGAGCGACCTCTCCGAGGACGACACCAGTTATCTCCACGCCGAGACATTTGTCGGCCTCCCCAAGAGCGATGCGCCGGGGCCGGGCGCGAAGCCGTCGGCCCTTGGCAACATGGTGGGTGTCTCCGCCGGCTTCAACGCGGTGGCGGGGCTGGTTCGGCGCGTCGCGCCCACCGACAGCACGGTTCTGTTCCTCGGGGAGAGCGGGGTGGGCAAGGAGCGGTTCGCCAAGGCGCTCCATTCCATCAGCGCGCGCGTCGACAAGCCCTTCGTCGCCATCAATTGCGCGGCCATCCCCGACGAGCTGGTGGAATCCGAGCTGTTCGGCGTGGAGAAGGGCGCCTTCACCGGCGCCGACCGCTCGCGCCCTGGGCGGTTCGAGCGGGCGGATGGCGGCATTCTGTTCCTCGACGAGATCGCGACCCTGCCGCTCCCCTCCCAGGGCAAGCTGCTGCGGGCACTCCAGGAGCGGGAGATCGAGCGCGTGGGCGATTCCCGCGTGCGCAAGGTGGATGTGCGCATCATCGCTGCCGCCAACCGCGACCTGCGGCAGGAGGTGGAGGCGGGCCGCTTCCGCGAAGACCTGTTCTACCGGCTGAACGTCTTCCCAGTGACGATCCCGCCGCTGCGCGACCGGCGCAGCGACATCCCCCTTCTCGTCTCCTTGTTCCTCCAGCAATTCAGCGCACGCTTCGGCAAGACGGTGGCCGGCCTCACCCGCCATGCCCACGAGGCGCTGTGGAACTACGACTGGCCGGGCAATGTGCGCGAGCTGGAGAACATGATCGAGCGCGCCGTCATCCTGTGCGACGAGGGCGGCAGCATCGACATCCAGCACCTGTTTGCGGGTGGGGAGAAGATCAACACCCGGCTCTTCGGCATCGATGCATCCGGCCGTCTCGAAGAAGCCGGCAGGAATGCCCCCGGCGACACTCCTGTCGACGATCCGGTGGACAGCCTGCTGGACGACATGACCTCCTTCAAGGACTTGGAAGACGCCCTCCTGAAGCGCGCCTTGCGCCGCTGCAACGGCAATGCCTCTGCCGCGGCCCGGATGCTGAAGATGGGACGCGGCCAGTTCGAATACCGCATCCGCAAGGCGATGGACCGCTCGGCCGAGTGACGCGCGCCGGCTCGGCCGAGCGGAGGCTTTCCACTACGCCCCGTCGCGTAATAGCGTTGGCATCCGGAGTTTGAATGAAACCTAACCCTCGGCGATGCCTTCGGACGCCCACTGTCGGGCAGGGGCGCCAATTCATCGATCTCGTTCGATTGGTTGACGTTGGCGCCTAAAGAAATGGTGCCGGATGAAGGCGCCTCATTTCTCCGATATCCAAATGAAATTAATTATAAACTTTTTTTACAATCATGCCGATGTTAACAAGAGTGCCAAAAAGTCGGGGAGATGACTTGAGGGCGCTGTCCGTCGGACTGCCGGGAGCACGCGGGAATAGACGGGACGAGGGCCGATCAGGCCGCCTCCCATACTCGGTGCAGGATCTGAGCAGCGAGCGCGCAGAACGCCTACGCGCCGTGTCCGTGCCTGTGGTGGATGTCCGGGTAATGCGGATGCCGGTGCACCATCGGCGCGTGCCGGTGCCAGTGGCTGTGCGGCTCGCCGGAGGGTGTATCCGCATCGTGGGCGTGCTGGTGGTGCGCGTCGTGGCGGTGGCGGTGCTCGTGCTCCAGCGCCTCATGTGCGTGCTCGTGCTCATGCTGCTCCGAGAGGTGCAGCCAGAGGCCGAGCGCCATGAGTAGACCCGCGATCACGAGCTGAAGCGTAATGGCCTCGCCGAGCAGGGCAATGGACAGGACGGCCCCAACGAACGGCGCGAGCGAGAAATAGGCGCCGGTGCGCGCGGTGCCGAGATGGCGCAGCGCGAGCACGAACAAAGCGAGGCTAATACCGTAGCCGAAGAAGCCGACCACGGCAGCCGCTGCGGTGGCCTCGCCCGAAGGGAAGGCCGCCCCGTGGCCGAGGGCGATCACGAGATTGATGGTTCCGGCGATCAGGCCCTTCAGCATGGCGATCTGCACGGGATCGCCAGACGAGAGCTTCCGGGTCAGGTTGTTGTCGACGCCCCAGCACAGGCACGCCCCCGCGATTAGCGCGGCACCGAGGTCGAGCGTCGCCCGGCCCTGCCATGACAGCAGCGCAGAGCCGGCGAGGATCGCGAGCGCGCCCAGAAGGAGGCGCCTGTCCACATTCTCGCGAAAAGCGATCCAGGCGATAGCCATGGTCGCCACACCTTCCAGATTGAGCAGAAGGGATGCGCTCGCCCCATCGGTCCGGGCAAGGCCGAACATGAGCAGCAGGGGGCCGAGGACGCCGCCGGCGAGGATCACCAGCGCGAGCCATGGCACATCGGTCCGCCGCAGCGGCGCTTCCACCGCCGGCAGCCGGAGCGCGGCCCGGGACAGGTGGACGGCGGCGAGGCCAGCCCCTGCCCCGAGGTAGAGCAGGCCGGCCATCATCCATGGATCGATGGCGCCGAGAAGCAGCTTGGCAAGCGGCGTGCTCGTGCCGAACAGCGCAGCCGAGACAAGGGCGAAGACGACACCGAGCTTCACAATTCGACCCTATCCTCTGCGGGCGGTGCGTCGCCCTCAGCGCCCGAGATACTTGATGAGCGCCGCAATGCCGAGCACGACGAGCGCCAGGATGAGGAGGCCGAAGAGCCACATCCCCCACATGCCGCCGCCCATCATCTGATCGTAGTGCATGATGGTCTCTCCTCTGCGGGATCAGGCCACCTTCAGCACCGCCATCATGCCGGTCGCCATGTGGTAGAGGTGGTGGCAGTGGAGGAACCATTCGCCCTTCGGCCCGGCATCGAAGGCGATGGTGACGGGCATGTGCGGCGGCACCGTCACCGTGTCGCGCACCGCCCCGGGGAAGCGCTTCCCACCTATGCCGACCACCTGGAAATGATGACCGTGCAGGTGCATGGGATGGCTCATGCCGGTGGGGTTCATGAAGGTCATCTCCACCCGCTCTCCGGGGCTCACAACAAAGGGCTCGGCCTCGGCATGGGTCCGCCCGTTGATGGTCCAGCGGTAGCCGGCCTCCTCTCCGAGCATGATCGGAAAGACCTTGTCGGCCCTCCGCCGCGCGAGCGGCTTGCGGGCGGAAAGGCGCGCCTCGAAGTCGAGGTCGAGCAGCCCCTGCGGACGCTGGGCGGCCTCGGGAATGCGCGGGACGGACGCCCCGGCGGTCGCGAGAACAAGGCCGGTGCGGCGCCGCGAGGCCTCCACCTGCGCCAGCACGGGGAAGGCACCGCCACCGGCCGGAATATCCATCATCAAGTCAATGCGCTGGCCCTGCGCCAGCGGAAAGGCTTCCGCCAGAAGAGGTGCGCAGGGCACGCCATCGACCGCGATGCAGCGCGGCCAGAGGCCCGGTGCCGAGATGAAAAAGGCGGTGGCGGTGCCGCCGTTGATGATGCGCAGCCGCACCCGTCCGCCCTTCTCCACCCGCACCACGTCGGGATCGCCGAGGGTGCGGCGGTTGGCGAGGAAGGCGTCGTAGTCCACATCATTGGCATGGGTCATCATCCCGCCGCCCATGCCGCCCATGCCGTGCCCGGAATGGTTCATTCCCGGCATGGCGATCCCGGACATGCCGTGCATGGTCCCGCCCATGCCGTGGCTGCCGTGGGTGCTGCTCCCGCCGAGACCGGCGAGGATTTCCTGCGGGCTGCGAAAGGAGAAGTCGTGCAGCATCAAGACCACGTCCTGCACGTCGCCGGCGTCGGCCTCGCGGGTGACGAGCGGCGCGGCGAGCAGTTGCTGCTCGCTCAGGGTGTGGGAATGCATCCAGTGGGTGCCGGGCGTGAGCGGGAAATCCACCTGGTCCGTCCCACCGGGCGCCAATTCACCGCCGTCGGGGCGGGCCCGGTCCTGCTCTGGCGGGGCGAAAATCTGGCCGTGCCAGTGCATCACTGCGGGGGTGTCGGAGGTGTTGAGCACGGCGCCGGAGAGGCGGTCGCCCTCCTTGGCGAAGATGCCCTCACCGGCCGGACCCTTGACGGCGAAAACCTTGGCCGCCTTGCCGTTCACGTCGATTGTGAGGCTCTCCACGGTGATGAGCGGGGCGGCGCGGACGCGGCTCCACCCGCCGGAGAAAGCGAGCGCGCCGGCGGCGGCCCCACCCGTGAGGACGGTGCGGCGGGACACGGAGGACATCTGCTTAGGTTGGGTCATGGTCGGCCTCCTGGGTGCGTCGCCGGGCAGACGAGGCAAGGCAGGGATTGAGTTCAGTATTTCGCCTGGGCCGTGGTGCCATCGGGCGCGGTGAGCTGGACGGCGCCCTTAACGCCCTTGGGCACGGCGACCGCGGCGGTCCCGGCAAGCCGGCTGCCGCCGGCGGGCGTCAGAGGGAAGCGCTGGGCCTTGCCGTCCACCAGCAGGATGGCATTGGCCTTGAAGCCGTCGGCCGGAACCGGCTTGTCGGAGCCGTCGCTGAGATAGAGCGAGACGGCAGGTGTCCCGTCGGCCACCAGTTCCGCATGATAATGCCCGGCGTCCACGCGCACGCCTCCGTGGGCGCCGGTGCCGGGCTCGTGCGCGAGCAGCGGCGTCGCGAGAAGGGGAAGAGCGATGAGGGCCGACGCAAGGGGGCGGAAGATCATGGGGCACTCCGATCAAAAGGCATCCGCACGGGCGGCGGCCGGGTTGGGGCCGGCCTCGCCCACCGCCGCCACCAGCCGCTCCAGCGGGCGGCGGCCGTAGACAAGGACGAGGACGGGGGTGAGCACGGCATCGAGCAGCGTGGCGCTGACGAGGCCGCCGAAGATGGTGACGGCCACCGGGTGCAGGATCTCCTTGCCCGGCACCTCGGCCCCGCTCATGAGCGGCAGCAAAGCGATGCCAGCGGAGGCGGCCGTCATCAGCACCGGGGTGAGCCGCTCAAGGCTCCCGCGCATGACGAGGGCCGGGCCGAAGGGCAGGCCCTCGGATATGGCGAGATTGATGATGTGGCTGATCTTCAGGATGCCGTTGCGCGCGGCGATGCCGGTGAGCGTGACGAAGCCGATCATGCTCGCCACCGAGAGTGGCTGGCCGGCCAGCCACAAGGCCACCACCGCGCCGATGAGGGCCAGCGGCACGCTGCCCATGATGACCAGCGCGAACAGCGCCGAGCGGTAGCGGCTGTAGAGGATGGCGAAGACCAGGAGCAGCGACACCGCCGCGAGCGCGCCGATGGTGCGCATGGAGTCCTCCTGCGCCGCGAAGGTGCCTTCGAGGCGCGTGGACATGCCGGACGGCAAGTCCGTCGCGGCGATGACGCGGCGCATGTCGGCGATGATGGCCGCCGTGTCGCGCCTGCCGGAGGTGTTGGCGAGCACCACGATGCGCCGGCGCCCGCCCTCGCGCAGGATCTGGTTCGGCCCGTCCGTCTCCTTCACGTCCGCCACCTGGGAGAGGGGCACCCAGCCGGATGGGGTCTCGATGAGCAGGCGGGCCAGCCCCTCGGCGCTGCGCGTTGCATCGGGCAGGCGGACCACTAGGTCGAAGCGGCGGTTGCCGTCCACGAGGGTCGAGACCACGCGCCCGTTGGAGAGTCGCGCCAGCGCGTCCGTCACCTGTGCGGGCTGGAGGCCATGGAGGGCGGCGCGGCCGTAATCCACGCGCACCGTCACCTCCGGCACCCGCACCTGCCGCTCCACCTGCAGGTCGACGAGGCCGGGAATGGCGCCGAGGCGCTGGCGCAGGCTTTCCGCCGTTGCGCGCAAGGTGTCGAGGTCGTCGCCGAACAGCTTCAGGGCGATCTCGGCCCGCACGCCGGAGAGCATGTGGTCCAGCCGGTGGGAGATGGGCTGGCCCACGTTGAAGGACGCCGGCAGAACGGCGAGGCGGTCGCGGATATCCGCCGTGATCTCGGCCCGGCTTCGGGCGGAGGGCCGCAGGTCCACCTCGATCTCGGAGGCGTGCACGCCCTCCGCATGTTCGTCCAGCTCCGCCCGGCCGGTGCGGCGGGCCACCGCCTTCACTTCCGGCACGTCCAGGATCAGCGTCTCGGCAACAAGCCCCATGCGGTGGCTCTCGGCCAGCGAGAGGCCGGGGCGGAACGACATGGAAATGGTGAGCGAGCCCTCGTTGAACGGCGGCAGGAAGGCGCGCGGCAGGCCCGTGGCGGCGGCCAGCGCAGCGACGAACAGGAGGGCGGTTCCCACCATCACCAGGCGCGGGTGGCGGAAGGCGGTGGAGAGCAACGCCGCGTAGCCGCCCTTCAGCATCCGCACCAGCGCGCCGTCCCTTTCCGCATGGCGGCTGAGGGCCGGCAGCAGGTAGAAGGCGAGCACCGGCGTGAGCGTGATGGAGGTCAGAAGGCTCGCGAGGATGGAGACGATATAGGCCTGCCCCAGCGGGGCGAACAGCCGCCCCTCGATGCCCGGCAGGGCGAACAGTGGCACGAACACCAATACGATGATGAGGGTCGCGTAGACGATGCCGGAGCGCACCTCCCGGCTCGCCGCCACCACCACGTCGAACACGGGACGGGGCACGGCTGCGGCGGCATTCTCGCGCAGCCGGCGGAAGATGTTCTCCACATCCACCACCGCATCGTCCACCAATTCGCCGATAGCGATGGCGAGGCCGCCCAGCGTCATGGTGTTGATGGAGAGGCCGAAGGCGTGGAACACGATCGCGGTGGCCAGGATCGACACCGGGATGGCGGTGAGCGAGATGACGGTTGTGCGCCAGTTGAGAAGAAACAGGAACAGCACCACGGCCACCACCGCCATGGCCTCCAGCAGCACCTTCTCCACATTGCCGATGGAGGCGGCGATGAAGTCCGCCTGCCGGAACACGGGCGGGGAGATGCGGATGCCGTCGGGCAGCGTGCGGTTGAGGTCGGCCACCGCCTCTTCCACCGCATTGGTGATGGCCAGGGTGTCGGCTTCCGGCTGCTTCTCCACCGAGAGGATCACAGCAGGCCGGCCCATATAGCCGGCATCGCCGCGCTTCAGCCGCGCCGCGTAGTCCACCTGCGCGATCTGATGGAGGAAGACGGTGCCGCCGGCGGGGCGCGGCAGGACGAGGGTCTTCAGGTCGTCCAGGCTCAGGGTGCGGGCGATATTGCGGATGAGGAACTCCCGCCCGCTTTGGTCGGCGAAGCCGCCGCCGGAATTGGTCCCGAATTGGGCGAGCGCCTTTTCCAGCGCATCGAGCGTAATGCCGTAGGCGCGCATGGCGGAAACGTCCGGCGAGACGCGGAACTGCCGCACCTCCCCGCCCATGGGGATGACCTGCGCAATGCCGGGGATGGCGAGGAGGCGCGGGCGGATGACGAAGTCCGCCGCCTCCCGCACCGCCATGGGCGATGCGGTGTCGCTGGTGACGGCGAACATCAGGACCTGGCCCATGATGGAGCTGATGGGGCCCATCTGCGGGGAGACGTTCGCCGGCAGCCGGTCCCGCACGAGGGCGAGGCGCTCGGCGATCTGCTGGCGGTTGCGGAAGATGTCGGTGCCGAAGTCGAATTCCACATAGACGACCGAGAGGCCGACCCCGGACACCGAGCGCAGGCGGACGAGGCCGGGCAGGCCGTTCATGGCCGTTTCCAGCGGGAAGGTGACGAGTTGCTCCACTTCGGCGGGGGCGAGGCCATCCGCCTCGGTCATGATGGTGACGGTGGGCCGGTTGAGGTCCGGCAGCACGTCCACCGGCAGCCGCGTGACCGCATAGGCGCCGTAGACCACCAGAACGAGCGCGAGTGCGAGCACCAGCAGGCGGTTACGCAAGGACTGGGTGACGAGGACCGTGAACATCGCGGGCCTCAGCGGATCTGGTCGAGGAGTTCGGCGCCGTCGGTGACCACGCGCTGGCCGGGGGAGAGGCCCGCCACCACCAGCACGCTGGACGCGTCGAGGGGCTCGGTCTTAACCTCCAGAGAGACGAAGCGCTCGGCACTGAGGTGCGCATAGACGATGGATTGGCCGTTCGCCCCGCGCACCACCGCAGAGCGGGGGATCGCGATGCCAATGCGCGGGGCGCCGGCCTCCGCGAAGACCGTCAGGAACTGGCCTGGGCGCAGCTCCCCGGTATTCGAGGCGACGGAAAACAGGAGGGGAAGGGCCTGTGCCCGGTCGGATATCCCCGCGCCCACGAAGGCGAGGGCCACGCTCCGCCCGTCGGAGAGGCGGCCTGTGGCACCGGACCGCCCGGCATCCGGCGAGAAGCCGAGCGCCTCCACCCACAGCCGGCCGGGATCGACAATGCGGAAGACGACCGTGTTCGGATCGGCCATCTGCCCCGCCACGGCATCGGCGGCGGCGATGACGCCGGATACCGGCGCGCGCAGGGCCTCCGGCTCGCGCTGCACCCGCTCCAGCCGGGCGCGGCGGGTCTGAAGACCCTTCAGCTCGATTTCCGCTTCCTCCACCTCGCGGCGGGTGACGGCATTGGGAATGGCGGACAGCCGCTCGTAGCGGCGCTTCACGATGGCGATCTGCTGGTCCAGTTCGTAGCCCTGCTGCTCCAGGTCCTTGAGGTCGGAGGCGCCGATGGGCGGATGCACATAAGCGAGGATCTCGCCAGCCGCGACCTTCGTGCCGAGGGGCTTGAAGCCACCTTCCGGCGGCGCGAGGCGCCCGCCCACGGCGGTCTGGACGAGGCCGCTGGCATTGGCGTCCGGCACCACGCGGCCGGGCAGCTCGACGGTGCCGGCAAAGGTGCCTGCGGCGGTGACGAGGGTGCGCACGCCAAGGAGGCGCTGGGTGGGCTTGGGCACGATCACCGAGCCGTCGGGGAGGCGCTGAGCGGCATCGCGGGCGGGGGGCTGCGTGTCCGCAGCCCATGCCCCCTGCGGGACGCCGGCAAGCGCGACGCCGAGCGAACCGAGCATGAGGAGCGCGCCCGCCCGCCGCCGGGACATGGCCAGCGCCCCGGCCAGGAAGCCGATGAGGAGGCCCGCCAGAATGCCCGCGAGGAGGTCCGCCCGCAGCCCGCCGAGCTGCGCCAGCACCGCCGGGGCTTGCGTCTCGGACGGTGTCGGAGCGGCAGGTATGGTCAAGGTGGCGGCAAGGACGTCCACCATGTCGCCGGCCGTAACGGTGAAGGCAAGGTCGTGCGCGCCCGGCTTCGCTGCGAAGGGAGCCGGCAGCACATAGTCGCCCGGCCCGGCGGGCTTTGCCGTTCGCGATCCTCCAGGCGTATCGACCTCGATGGTGGCGCCTTCCACGGGCGCGTTGTCGGCGAAGCGGTCGAGGTGGATGGTGAGGGTGCCCTCGCGCAGCACCGCCACCAGCTCGAAATCGGCCGAGGCCGCCTCGGCGCGGGGGGCGAGCGTCGTCAGCGGGGGCGGCGGGGGCGCACCGTGGTCGTGGCCTTCGTGGGCCGCAGCGGGGCCGGACAGCACCGCGCCGGCGAGAAGCCCGCACAGGCCGAACACGGCTTTCCGCAAGAAATGGCGCCCCATGCCTCAACCCGTCCGCTGCCGATTCCGGTAGCGGAGAGCGATAGCGTGCGGCGCGTCACGCCGCGTATCGCTTCTGTATCAGTTTGTTTCAGCCTGGACCTTGGGCAGGCGCACCATGGCGACGAGGCCGCCGCCGGGGGCGTTGGCGAGGGCCAGCGTTCCTCCATGCGCCTCGGCCACCGCATGCGCGATGGTGAGGCCGAGCCCGACGCCTCCAGTGGCGCGGCTGCGCGAGGCCTCAAGCCGCACGAAGGGCTCAAGCACGGCGGCCAGTTGGTCCTCTGGAATCCCCGCTCCCTCGTCCCGCACCGTCAGGACGGTATCGGATTCCTCGTCCATGATGGACACATGCGCGGAGCCGCCATAGGCGAGCGCGTTTTCCACCAGATTGCCCACCATCCGCTTCAGGCTGACGAGCCGCCCTGCGACGACCAGGCGCGGCGGGGCCGAAAGATCGGCCCGCAGGCCCCGGTCCCGCGCGTCGTCCACGATGGTTTCCACCAAAGCCACAAGATCGAGCGGCCGCACCGGCTCTTCGCTCGCCTCGCCCCGCAGGTAGGAAAGTGTGGCCTCGACCATCTGCTCCATCTCCGCGACATCCCCTGCGATGGCGTCGCGCAGCGCCGGGTCGCTCACATCCTCGAGGCGGAAGCGCAGACGCGTCATGGGCGTGCGCAGATCGTGGGAGACGGCCGCGAGGGCCTGGGTGCGCCGCTCGACCAGTCCCGCGATGCGCGCCTGCATGCCGTTGAAGGCATGGGCCAGCTCCCTCACCTCTTTCGGTCCCGTCTCGGGCAGGTGAATGCGCGCCGCGTCCGGTGGCAGGGCCGCGACGGTGCGCGCCATGGCCCGCAAAGGCCGCGTGAGCCACGCGGCAATGGCGAGGGACAGGAGCAGCACCCCCGCCGCCATCAGCGTGGTGGAGAGCAGGGAGCCGTGCCCCCCGGCGGTCTGCGGCACCGAGGCAAACAGGCGCACGTTCAGCCAGCTCCCGTCGGGCAGGCGCACGGCCACGAGGCTGAGGTGCGGATCGGGCCCGGCGCCAACCAGAATGTCCGCTGCGGCAAGGTCCGGTGCGAGCGCGCGCACCTCGGCGGCGAGGCGTTGGGCGGATGGGTCAGCGTGGGGCCCCGTCGCGGCCATGGCCTCGCGGCCCCAATGGGCATCGATGGCGCCGCCGGAAAGCGCATGGGCCACGTCCTCGCGCTGGCCCGGCGGCGTCGCGGCGAGCGACCGGCGCAGCGCCACGACCTGATCTGCGAGGCGGACGGCATGTGCCGCATGGCGCTCGCGCTCGATGGCGTGCTCGTAGGTCCACAGGCTCAGCACATGGACGACGACGATTCCGAGCACGGCCACGACTGCGGTCCGCAGGGCGAGACTGTCGATGGCGCGGATCATGAGCGCGCCACCTCCGGGACGAAGAAATAGCCGGTCCCGCGCACCGTCTTGACCATCTCCGGCCCGCCGCTCGAATCGAGCTTCCTGCGCAGCCGGCTCACCTGGATATCGATCGCCCGGTCGAAGCCGGTGGCGATGCGGTTCTTGGCCGCGTCCATCAACTGGTCGCGCGTCAGCACCCGCTGGGGGTGTTCGAGGAAGGTCAGCAGCAGGTCGTATTCGCCGGTGGAGAGATCGACGATGGCGCCTCCCGGATTGGTCAGCTCCCGCCGCCGGGTATCGAGCGTCCAGCCGGAGAAGGCGAGCCGCCCGCCGCTCGCCGCGCCCGCTCCCGTGCCGGTCCCTTGGGGCTGCATACGCCGCAGCACCGCATGGATGCGGGCGAGCAGCTCGCGCGGGTTGAAGGGCTTCGCCAGGTAATCGTCGGCACCCAGCTCCAGCCCGACGATCCGGTCCACATCGCTGCCGCGGGCGGTCAGCATGATGATGGGCACACTCGAGGTGCGGCGGATGTCCCGGCACAAATCGAGCCCGCTCACCCCCGGCAGCATGACGTCGAGAATCACGAGGTCCACCGTGCCGGCGGCCATCGCCTCCCGCATCTCGCGGGCATCGTGCGCGGCCGTGACCTTGTGCCCGTGCTCGCGCAGGAACTTGCCGGCCAGGCGCCGGATCTCGGCATCGTCGTCAACGATGAGGATGTGGCCTTCGGGGGACACGGTCGCTCGCTCCTCGGAGCCGCATTTCTATAGCTTCGACGAGCCTTCGCAACCGTCATCACGCCGGAGGTATGCGTCGGTGTCGGTGGGGCGGAAGGGTGACGACCTATGAGGGCGGTCTGCCGGTTCCGTTCGCCCCAGTGTCAGGGCTTGAGGCGGACGCGCCAAGCTACCATGGAAAAGCAGCTGCCGGCGCCCGGCGTCCCGGACGCCGGCCGAAGTGCTTCAAGTCAGTTCCGCTTCGCGGATCGCGCCCGCCATAGCCTGCGCGCTGGCTGCGTAGGTTCGGCGCGCAGATCAGTCTCACCGAAGTGCAGGCTCTTCAGCTTGCCTGGAGCAGATCGAACTCGCTGCTGCCGCCCTGCTCCTACCATCGATAATTCAATGAGGCGTAGACGGTGCGGCGCGTGCCATAGATCACTGAGTTCCAGTAGAAGCCGGCAGTGTAGTATTCCGTGTCGAAGATGTTTGTTCCCGACAGCGAGAAGGTGGCGCCGCGTAGCTGATGATCGAGCTTGCCAAGGTCGTAGCGAAGAGACGCGTCCACCAGCGCATAGCCTGGGATCGCGATCTGCCCGCCATTGGCATCGTTCATGACGGCCCAAGAACTGCCGACATAGCGAAGGCCGGCGCCGATGCCGAGCCCATCCAGAGTTCCCTCGTAGAAGGTGTAGTAGGCCCATAGAGCGGCGCTGTTGTGCGGGACGCCCGACGGCGCGGTGCCCACCTTGCTTATGCCGGCGTCGTTGGGATTGTCCTGCGTCACCACCGTGTCGAGATAGGTGAAGGAGGCGATGATATCGAGGTTAGCGGTGACGTTCGCCTTGGCCTCCAGCTCGATGCCTCGCGAGCGCACTTCGCCGTCCTGCACCGAATAGCCCACGTTGATGGGATCCGTGGTGAGCACGTTCTGCTGGGTGATCTGGAACACCGACGCCGTGAACATGGCCCGCCAGCCCTGCGGCTCATACTTGATGCCGGCCTCGTACTGCTCGCCGGTCGTTGGCTTGAACGACCGGCCCTGAAAATCCGTCCCAGCCACCGGCAGGAAGGAGGTGGCGTAGCTGGCATAGGGCATCACGCCGTTGTCGAACTTGTACCCCAGGCCCGCACGCCATGTGAAAGCGGAATAGTTGGCCGCCACAACTTCGTCCGTAAAGCCGTAGTCTGCGAGGATGGTGCGCGAGTAATAATTTGCTTCCTCGTTGCGCGCCCAATCCTGGCGTCCACTCAAAGTGAGCAACCAGTTGTTGATTGTCATCTGATCCTGCGCGTAGATCCCGATCTGGGAGATGGTACTCTCCGTATCCGACCAGGGGCGGCCGAACGTATAGATGAAATTATAGTTCGGCGCGAAAATGTTGATGGCGTTGTAGTTGGTGGAATTCGTTCGGATTTCGCTGGCGTTGTACCATCCCCCGTCGACGCCGAGCAGGATCTTGTGTGCCACCGGCCCGGTCTGGAAATGGCGGGAGAGATGGGTGTCGATCAGGAAGCTGTCCGAAACCTTGGGTCGCAACTGCACGCCGACATTGTAATATTTGTTGTCTACCACCGCGATAGGCCAGTCCCAGCCCCAGGCGGTGTTGTAGTCCACATCGGCGTGGGCGTACCGGGCGTTCTGTACCAATTGCCAGTCATTGTCGAACGTGTGCTTGAACTCGTAGCCGACAGAAGTGTTCTCGACGTTCCAGCTGCTCAGTCCGGGCGCACCGAGATAGAGGCTGGGCGATATCTTCGGCCCCAGCTGAAACAGGCTGTTGGCCATGGGGATGCTCTGCTCCGAGCCGCCCTTTTCCGTCTTCTGGTAGTTCGCCAGCAGGGTGAGCGAGGTATTGGCGTTCGGCTGCCAGGTAACGGCGGGAGCGATGTAGATGCGGTTGTCTGGGGAATAGTCGATCTGCGTGCCGCTGTCCCGAAACAGGCCGGTGACGCGATAGAGCCAGGTGCCGTCTTCGGTCGCAGGCCCGCCGATATCGAAGGCGCCCTGGATGCGGTCGTAGTTGCCGCCGAGGATCTCGATCTCGTGCAACGGCGTGGCCGTCGGGCGCTTGGTGACGGCGTCGATGATGCCACCCGGGGTGCCGGCGCCGTAGAGAGCCGAAGTCGGCCCTTTGACCACGTCCAGGCGCTGGAGGCCATAGACCTCGATATCGCTGTCATAGTTGTTGAAGCCATTGCGCAGGCCGTCGCGGTAATTGGCATTTTGATCGATAGCGCGGAAGCCGCGAATGTAGAGGTCCGGCATCCCTTGGCCGCCGGGATAGTCCACCGCCCGCACGCCCGGGGTGTAAGCCACGGCAGAATTGAAATCCTGCACACCGCGCTGGTCCATTTCCGCCCGCGTCACCACGCTGATGGATTGCGGGGTGTCGATGAGCGGCGTCTCGGTCTTGGTCCCGGCCGACGTCTCGAGCGCCACCACCTGCTGGGCGTTATCGCCCTCCACGTCCACGGTGCCGAGCCAAGCCTCGCCGGAGCCGGCTGCGCCCTGCGCCTGAGGCGCTGCGATGGTCACCGTATTGGAGCTGGTGAAGCGGTAGACCAGGCCCGTACCCGCCAGCAGGCGTGCCAGCCCGGCATCGCGCGAATAGGTGCCGGAGAGTCCCGGCGCGCGGCGTCCGGCCACAAGATCTGACGGGAACAGAAGGCGAAGGCCGGCCTTGTCAGCGAATGTCGTGAGCGCGCTCCCGAGGTCCTGTGCCGGAATGCTGAAGGTGATGCCAGGTGCGCCCTCCTGCGCGCGCCCTGGGCCGGGGTAGATCATCGCCAGCATGGCGCACACGGCGGTTCCTGAAAGCCAAGCCGTCCGCCCAGCTGTCCCATCCACCTGCCACCGCCGATCCCATCCCGCCGCCATCGTCTCTTTCTCCTTCAGGCCGGTCCACCAGCGCGCCGCCGTTCAGGACCTTCGAAGACAAGGACGAAGCGACGCCCGCGACCTTGCAGCGGCGCGTGCGATTTTTTTGCGCTCAGAGGATGACGTTGAGCAGCGGCAGTCGCACGACGCGGACCGGAAGCGTCTGCTCGATGGTCTCCAGCACCGATCCGGGATCGGCCAGTTCGAACACACCGGTCACCTCAAGCCCCTTGAGGCGGCCGCTGGCAATGATGATGCGTGCGTGGGTGTGACGCTGGAGCTCGGCCACCACCTCCACCAGCGGCCGGCGATCGAAGATGAGCTTGCCGCGCCGCCAGGCGGTGACGGAGTCGGCATTCACCGTCCGCGGGCCTATCGCGCGCCCTTGGGCATCATAGCGCAGGCTCTGGTCGGCGCGCAGGGTAACGCTGCCCTCGCGTACTGCCACGGTGACGCCGCCCTCCACAACTGTCACCACTACCCCGTCGGGCTGCATGTCCACGTCGAAGGCGGTGCCGAGGGCGCGGGTCCGCCCGTCAGCGGCGGTGACGACAAAAGGGCGGTCCGGATCGCGCGCGACGGTGAAGAGGGCCTGCCCGGAGAGCAGCCTCACGGCCCGCTCGGCCCCACTAAAATCGAGCGCCAGCGCCGTGCTCGCATTGAGCAGAACGCGCGATCCGTCCGGCAGGTCCGTCGCCCGCACCTCGTTGACACCGGTAGCAACGTCGGCAGCGAGACGATCGCGGATAGTACCGGCGGCGAGCGCGCCTAGGCCCAGCGCGGCGAACGCCCCGCCACCGATCAGCGCCCGGCGCGTGATCTTTTCCCGTGATGTCTTGCGCGCCGTATCCCGCGCGACGGCTCCAGCGCCGCCGAGCCCGTGCCAGAGCGCCTCGGCCTCGCGCGCCGCCGCCTCGTGTTCGGGGCTCTCGGCGCGCCAGCGCGCGAAAGCCTGCGCCTCCGCTTCCGCCCCCGGTGCCCCGGAATGGATGCGCACGAGCCATTCGATGGCGCGATCGCTTGCCGCAATGGGTGCGCGGGCGAACGCGGGCGAGACGGAGCGGGGCGTGGGCGTCATGCGCGGATACCGAAGCAACGTGCCGAAGCTAGTCCAATGCTCGCAGCCTGTCGCGGCAGTGCCGTAGGGCTTGAACCAGATATTTCGCGACCATGCTGTCGGAGACTTTCAAGCGCGCGCCGATCTCTGCATGTGTCAGCCCGTCGCACCGGCTAAACAGCAATGCGGCCCGGGGCTTCTGCCCCAACTCGGCAAGGGCACGTACCAGCACCCGCAATTCGTCGCGGTGCAACGCATAGGCTTCCGGAGAGGGCGTGGCATCGGCAATCTCGCGTAGCACTGCGTCGTCGCTGATCTGCCGGGCGGCATGACGGCGTTCTCGCCGCAGCAGGTCGATGGCGATGTTGCCAGCGATGCGCAGGAGGAAAGCGTGGCAGTCACGCACCCCCACTGGAGCCTGCCCCATGCCGGCAAGCCGCAGCCACGTCTCTTGAAGGGCCTCTTCGGCAAGGTCCCGCGAACCGACGCGTCGACTGAGTTGGGTTCGCAACTCATGCCATTGGCGCATGTAGGCGAGCATCAGATCGCCGCCGGTGTCAGTTTTCGCAATCATCGTGGCGGGGCAGGCGGCTATTCGGTGAAGAAGAGCGAAATTGATAGCTGCTTCGCTGAAGGCGAGCAATCGCGATGATTTGGAGTAATGATAAGGTGGTGTAAGAAGAAACCTGACGTTGCCCCTCTTGGCTAATTCAGATCGAAGTTCGTTCTGGCCCACTGAGAGGGCCAGAACATGAGGCGCAGCCGCTTCACGAAAAAGCAGATCATCGGCATCCTGAAGGAGCACGAGGCCGGGGTGCCGGTCTCGGAGCTGTGTCGCAAGCACGGGTTCAGTGACGCGGCATTTACAAGTGAAAAGCCCGTTTCGGCAGGATGGACGCGCCGGAGGCCAAACGGTTGTGGGCGCTCAAGGATGAAAACGCCAAGCTGAAGTGCATGCTGGCCGACGCCATGCTGGACGACGTCGCGCTGAAGGATCTGCTGGGAAAGAAGTGGTGAAGTCCGCTGCCGAGCGCAGAGCTGTCGCCTACCTTATGGAAGCCCATGGGATGAGCGAACGGCGGCGCGGCCTCTGCCTGCTGCGCCAGCTCCTCCAGTGCTCGGATGGCCTGAACCGCCGCGCCCTTGGCCTCGTTCTGATCCCTCAACTCGGCGAGGCGGTAGACGTTGCGGGGACGCTGCGATGTTTTGAACGCAGCCATCTCAGCGTTCAGGGCCGCCCGGAACCGCTTTGGCTTCCCGCCTTCGGTTGCGGCCAGGGAGACGGACGAATTCCCCGTCCGGTGCCGGCGCATCCCGCCGCCCTCGAGTGAGAGCCCGAGCTGTGACGGGTCATGCTCGGGCCGTCCGGAAGGAGGGCGCGTTTCAAACAGGACGAGGCCGAAGCCAAAGGTGTCGAGCAACAGATCGAGCGAGACCCAAGCCGGCGGCCGCTGTCACGATCCCAGGCCTCCGGCTTGCCGCAATAGCCATCCTGGAGGCCGGCCTTGTCGTCGACTTCGAGCTGGGACAGGCCGAGCTCCTTCCGCCGCGCCTTCAGGGCATTCAACAGGCCGCAGTAATTCCATCAATAGGCGATGGTCTCGTAGTCGGCGCTCATGCAGTCCGCACCTCCTTCTCCGCCATGGCGGAAACAGCCCGCGGCGTTGCGCAGTCCGGGCACGACAAGACGCTGCCCAGATCCTCCGGCGCGCGTTCGAGATCTCGGCATAAAGGTCGGCGAACGCCATGTGCGCGGCGACGCGGCAGCTTGGGCACCAGGCTGAGAGCCGGTTGAAGCCGAAGCCGGCCAGATAGGACAGCGAGATGCCATCCGCGCCGGGGCCAGGCGCGTGCGATCCAGTAGGGTGTCGGGGACGATCGCTGTTTCTTGAAGGTCGAAATATGCGCAGTCAGCGTCACCATCGCCATCGCGAAATTCTACAGTTGCGATGCGTCAATGCCCTGCTGCGGTGCGGGAATAGTGTCGCCGCGCGGGACTTGGAGGGCGGCGCGACAGCAGCCGCGAATCGCCGGAGGGACGGGAAGCCGTTTCTCTGGAAGGGTTCGTGCGTGCTTTCGGGGCGCGGCCAGGACAGGAGGTCGTTCCATGAACGACGAAGGTACAATCCGGCGCAGGCCGCGATTGAAGACGCTCGCGGCGGCCGCGGCCGGCGTTGCGGTGGTTGGCGCGGCGGTTTTCGGGTGGATCGTCTCCCCGCCGCGCATCGATGATGGCGGCCGCACGCTGCCGCAGGCGGCGGCCCCGGAGCTGGTGGCGCGCGGCAAGTACATCGCCGAACTGGGCGACTGCGTCGCCTGCCATACCACGGCGGACGGGAAGCCCATGGCCGGCGGGCGCGGGCTGGAGACGCCGTTCGGCATGCTCTATTCCACCAACATCACACCCGATCCGAAGACCGGCATCGGCCGCTACAGCTTCGGCGCCTTCGACCGCGCCATGCGTAAGGGCGTGACCGCCGACGGCACCCACATGTACCCGGCCATGCCGTACCCGTCCTATGCGAAGATGTCGCCGGACGACATGTATGCGCTCTACGTCTACCTCATGAAGGGAGTGGCGCCGGTGGATAGCCCTAACCGGCCGTCCGGGATCGGCTTCCCCTTCAACCAGCGCTGGACGCTCGCCTTCTGGAACGAGATGTTCCTCGACACCCACCCCTTCGTCGCCGATGCCGGCAAAAGCGAGGTGTGGAATCGCGGCGCCTATCTGGTGCAGGGGCTCGGCCATTGCGGCGCCTGCCATACGCCGCGGGGCATCGGCTTCCAGGAGCGCGCCATGTCCGACACGGACGGCAGCGGCGACATGTTCCTCGCCGGCTCAAAGGTCGAGGAATGGAACGCGGTCAACCTGCGCGGCCTCGGCGACGTGGATGACACGGTGGAGCTCTTGAAGACCGGACAGAACCGCTTCGGCACCGTCTCCGGCTCCATGACCGAGGTGATCCACAACTCCACCCAGAACTTCACCGACGCCGATCTCGTGGCCATCGCCACCTATCTGGATGGCCTGCCCACCGACCAGCCCCGCCGGCGGACGCCGGTCATGCCGGACACGGGTGTTCCGGCCGCGATGTTCACCACCCGCGGCGGGCTGGCCTATGCCCAGTTCTGCGCCGATTGCCATCGCCTGAACGGGGAGGGCGTCGCCAAGGTGTTCCCGCCGCTCGCCGGCAATCCGACCGTTTCGGCCAAGGACGCCTCGACGCTCGTCCACATCACCCTGACCGGCTGGGCGACGGCGCAGACGCAGGCGCATGCCCGCGTCTTCACCATGCCCGGCTTCGCCCGGCTGGGGGACGATGAGATCGCCGACATCCTCTCCTTCGTCCGCGCCAGCTGGGGCGGCAATGCCACGCCGGTCACGGCCGGCGAGGTGAAGGCTGCGCGCGCGACGCTCGATCCCAAGGTGGACACCCGGCCCTTCGACACGCCGCGCATCGCGGATGTGCTCAATGAGCCCAATGCGGCCCAATTGGTGCGCGGCATGCGCCTCAACACCGAGACGCACACTCTGCTGCCGAAGAATGTCGGCAACGCGCTGAACTGCTCCAGCTGCCACCTCAATGCCGGCACGGTGGCCGACGGCTCGCCCTATGTGGGCGTCTCCGCCTTCTTCCCCAGCTACGCGCCCCGGGCCGGGCGGGAGATCACGCTGGAAGACCGCATCAACGGCTGCTTCCTGCGCTCCATGAACGGCAAGCCGCTCGCCAAGGACGGCGACGACATGAAGGCCATGGTCGCCTATTTCGACTGGATGAAGCGGGAGACGAAGCCCGAGGACAAGGTGGAGGGCCGTGGCGTCGGCAAGATCAGCCAGGCGATCAAGCCGGATACGGAGAACGGCGCCAAGGTTTACGCCGCCCAGTGCGCCGTCTGCCACGGGTCGAACGGAGAGGGGATCAAGGACGCCGCCGGCGCCTTCGTCTATCCCCCGCTCTGGGGCGACCAGTCCTTCAACATCGGCGCGGGCATGGCGCGCACCTACACGGCTGCGGCCTTCGTGAAGCGCAACATGCCCATCGGCTTCCACGGCGGATTCCCGCTGGGCCAGGGCGGCCTCACCGACCAGGAGGCGGTGGATGTGGCCGAATACTTCAGCCACATGCCGCGGCCGGACTTCGCCCCCAAGGTGAACGACTGGCCGAAGGACAAGAAGCCGGCGGACGCCCGCTACTGACCGCCTGAAACAACGAGCGCCCGGGCCGTGCAGGGTCCGGGCGCTCGCGCATCCCCCCGTCGCGGGACGTTGGACGGGCGGAAAGGGTGAAAGTGTTGCGTTGCCCTCGCTCAGGCGCCGCTCAGGCTTGGAGGACTCAGCTGGGAAGCACCACCACCTTCGTGCCGTTGGGCACGCGGCGGTACAGGTCGATCACGTCCTGGTTCATCATGCGGATGCAGCCGGAGGAGACCGCCTCGCCGATGGTCCAGGGCTCGTTGGTGCCGTGGATGCGGTAGAGCGTGTCCTTGCCATCCTTGAACAGATAGAGGGCGCGGGCGCCCAGCGGATTGGTCTCGCCGCCAGCCATGCCACCGGCCCAAGGGCGATACTTGACGGGTTCGCGCGCGATCATGGCGTCGGTGGGCCGCCAGCTCGGCCATTCGCGCTTGTTGCCCACATTCGCCGTGCCGGAGAATTCGAGCCCTTCGCGGCCGACGCCCACGCCATAGCGCAGCGCCTTGCCGTTCTCCTGCACGAGATAGAGAAAGCGGTTCCGGGGATCGACCACCAGCGTGCCCGGCTCCTGTCCGGTGGGATTACTCACCAGCTGGCGGACGTTGCGCGGCTTGATGTCGTCCGGGTCGGCGGCGGGGATGCGGAAGCCACCGTCCTCCAGCGCGCCATAGCGCGCCGCATCGGTCGGCGCGATGCGCGGCGCCTTCACCGGCATCTCCTCCTGTGTGGTCACGCAGGCACCGAGGGCCAGCGGCAGGACGAGAGTGGTGAACAGGCTGCGACGGGAGAGCACGTTGGCGGCCAAGAGAAGATCCAAGTTCGGCATCATTCCCCCGCGGTCTGGCGGTGGCGGGCTTCGGCAACGGCGCGCTTGAAGCTGGCATAGTCGAGGGTCGAGGCGAGCAGAGGGCCGACCAGATAGGTGGGCGTGCCGCTGAGGCCGAGGGAATCCGCCTGCGCGGCATTGCGCTTCAGGAGCGCGCCGATGTCCGCGATGTGCGCGTTCAGATCCGCCATCAGCCGGTCGAGATCGACGCCCGAGCCGGCCACCGCCTTCAGCATGGTCGGCTCGTCGATGCGACGGCCGGGGATCGACATCAGCGCGTTGTGGACGGTCTCGTACCGGTCCTGATAGGTGGCCGCGAGGGCCAGCTGCGCGCCGTAGACTGAAGCCTCGGTGAGGACCGGCCAATCCTTGTAGACGAGGCGGATGTGCCCGTCCTCCTTCACCACGCGGGCAAGGTCCGGCGCCGATTTCTTGCAGAAGGGGCAGTTGTAGTCGAGGAAGGCGACGATGGTGACATCGCCGTCCGCATTGCCGAAGGTCGGCGCGGCCGGGTCGCGGAGGATGGCGTTGACGTCGACGCCTTCCGCCCGTGCCCCGCCTGCGCCCGCCAGCGCGGCCGGCACGAGCGCCGTGAGCGCGGCGATGCGGATGAAGTCCCTGCGTCGCATGGGTCGTCCTTCGGTCATGGGGTCAGAGGCCCGCTTTGGTGGCGAGGTGGTCGATGTCGGCGCCGGTCAGCGCGCCCACGCGGCGCGATCCCGGCACCTCGCGGCCAGCGGGATCGAGGAGGAACAAGGTGGGCGGGCCGATGACCTGGTAGCGGCCCATGAGGGCCTGCGCGCCGTCGCCATACCGGGTCACGTCCACGGCGATGCGGTCCAGCCCGGACAGGCGCGCGGCTGCGGCCGGCTCGGCCATCGTCGCCTCGTTGGACTTGCAGACCGTGCACCAGTCGGCGGTGAAGGAGACGAGGGTGGGCCGGCCGTCCTGACCTGCGGCGGCGAGCGCCTGCCTCAACGCCGCGGGGGACGACACCCGCACCTCCCGCACTTCCGCGGCGGCGGGGCGGGAGGGCGCGGCGAGAAAGCCGAGGGGGCGCAGCGGATCGCTCGCGCCGCCGGCCGCGCCGACCAGCAGCAGGAGACCACCCGCCACGGCGGCGATGCCCGCCGTCTTGCCTAAGGTTTCGCCTATCCGGCGGCCGGCATCGGCGTCGGACGTCAGCGCATCGAAGCCGCCGGCGAACACGCCGAGGCCGATCGCGAGAAGGCCGTAGAGGGCCAGCCCCGCCGCGTCGGGCAGCACGCGCGCCGCGAGCCAGGCGGCGATGGCGAGGAAGAGCACGCCGCAGCCGTGCTTGATGGCGAGAAGCCAGCGTCCCGAGCGGGGCAGGATCTGCGCGCCGAACGCCCCCACCGCCACCAGCGGCGCCGCCATGCCGAGGCCGAGCATGAACAAAGCGGAGCCGCCCCGCCCCGCATCCCCCGTCTGCGCCGCATAGAGCATGGCGGCGGCAAGCGGCGGCGTCACGCATGGCCCCACCACCAGCGCCGAGGCGAAGCCGAGGCCGGCTGCTCCCGCGATGGAGCCGCGCCCGCCCGACGGCAGCCGCGCCGCCAGCGCGGAGGGGACGGCAAGATCGAAGAGGCCGAACATGGCGCCGGCCAGCGCGACGAACACGGCAGCCATCAGTCCTATGGCCCATGGCGTCTGCAAAGCCGCCTGAAGGTTCGCGCCGGTCCAGGCCGCGCCCATGCCGAGCACGCCATAGGCGGCGGCCATGGCAAGGCCATAGGCGCCGGACAAGGCGAGGCCGCGCGCCGGTGTCGGCTTCGCTCCGCCGCCGGCGAGGATGCCGGAGAGGATCGGCAGCATGGGGAAGACGCAGGGGGTGAAGGCGAGCAGCAGGCCGAGGCCGAAGAAGGCGCCGAGGAGGGGCAGCAAGCCCCTGTGGAACAGTGCATCCATGGCGGCCGGTTGTGCGGCGGGCTCGGCCGCTGCGGCCGGTTCGCGGGGGGACGCGGTGCTCCCTTGGTCCTGCGCGGGCGAGGCGTCGGCAGGCGGACGGGCGGGGGTTACGGCGAGCGTCGCCAGATCCACGCGCCGTGTCACGGCGGGGTAGCAGACGCCCTGCTCGGCACAGCCTTGGAAGGTAACGTCCAGCGCCCCTGTCGCCGGCAGGCCGGTGGCCACCGCCGTCACCGCGCGGTGATAGATGTCCACCGGCCCGAAATTCGGATCGTCCTTCTCCTCGCCGGACGGCAAAGCGAGGGCGACGGATGCGCCCCCCATCCCGGCCTTCAGGCTCTCGCGATAGAGATAGGTGCCCGGCGCGATACGCCAGCTCAGGGACAGGCTGCCGTCCGTCGCCCGTGATGCGGTGACGGTGAAAGCCTCGTCCGCCTTCAGGATGCGGCCCTGCGCCAGCGCAGGGACGGCGCCGATGGCTGACAGCACGATGAGCCCCAGCGCGGCGAGCGCGCGGCGGAGGGGGGAGAGGGGAGAGCGGAGCGTGTTCGCGACCATGAACGCTCCCTCGGATGCCCACCTTAAGCGGGCCTTAAGGTCGGGGTAGAAGGGAAGGGGCAAGGAGAGCGGTGTGATGCGCATACTGGTCGTCGAGGACGACCCGGTCCTGATGGACGGCCTCAAGGTGGGGCTCGGCCTCGCCGGGGCGACGGTGGACGATGCGACGACCTGCGCCGATGCGCGGGCGGCGCTCGCGGCCGCGCGCTTCGATGCGGTGGTGCTCGACGTGATGCTCCCGGACGGCTCCGGCCTCGACGTGCTCGCCGGCCTGCGCGCGCAAGGCGACGCGACGCCCGTCCTCCTGCTCACCGCCCTCGACGAGGCGCCTGACCGAGTGCGCGGCCTCGATGGCGGCGCCGATGACTATCTCGGCAAGCCGTTCGACCTCGATGAATTGAATGCCCGCGTGCGCGCCATCGCCCGCCGCGGCCACGGCCGGGCCGGCCCGCTGCTCAAAGTGGGGACGCTGGTGCTCGATCCCGCGACCCTCGCCGCGACGCTCGACGGGCGACCCATCGCCCTGTCGCGGCGCGAATTCGCGGTGCTCTCCACCCTGATGGAGCGGCCGGGCGTGATCCGCTCCCGCATGGAGATCGAGGAGCGGCTCTATGGCTGGCAGGAGGAGGTGGAGAGCAACGCCGTGGAGGTGCACATCCACAATCTTCGGGCCAAGGTCGGCCGCGAGACCATCGAGACCGTGCGCGGCCTCGGCTATCGCGTCAGGGGGCCGGCATGACCTCGCTCAAGCGCAGGCTGGTGCTGATCCTGCTGGCGGCAACGGGCGTCATCTGGCTGTGCGCAACCGGCTGGATCTACGCCTCGAGCCGCAGCGAGCTGGAGCATGTGCTGGACACCCGCCTGCAGGAGGCGGCGCGCATGGTCCATTCGCTGGTGGCCGGCGGCAACATCGCGGCCGCCGAGGCCGTGGCGCAGGCGACGGCGCCGCCTGAGGCCGGCTACGAGCGCCAGCTCTCGTGCCAGATCTGGTCGCTGGACGGGCGCCTCGTGGCGAAATCCGGCGGCGCGCCGGAGGAGGCGCTGGCGGGGCCCGCGGAAGGCTTCTCCGAGCGCACGGTGAACGGCGAGCCGTGGCGGGTCTATACCATCCTCGATCCGGACAAGGGCGTGCGGGTCATGGTGGGCGACCGCATCGGCCTGCGTGACCGGCTGGTGCGCGATCTGGTGGCGGGGCTGCTGGCGCCGGTGATCTTCATCGTGCCGCTGCTCGGCCTCCTCATCTGGATCAGCGTCGGCCGGGGTCTGGCGCCGCTCCATGCGGTGGCCGGCGACATCGCCGCCCGTGACGGCGAGGACATGCGCCCCGTGGCGCCGGCGGCGGCCCCGGCCGAAATCCGCCCGCTGCTGGAGGCCATCAACGGCCTGTTCGCCAAGGTGGAGGCCGCGCGGCGGCAGGAGCGGGACGTGACGGCCTTCGCCGCGCACGAATTGCGCACGCCCCTCGCCGGTCTGAAGACGCAGGCCCAGATCGCGTTGGCGGCACATGATGCACCGACGCGCGAGGGCGCACTGCGGCAGATCCTCGTCTCGGTGGACCGCACCACCCGCCTCGTGCGGCAGCTGCTGGCGCTCGCCAAGCTCGAAGGCACGCCATCCCCGTCGCTCGAAGCTTCCGGCGAGACGGAGGCCGGGGCGTTGCTGCGCGACATCGTGCGCCAGACGTCGAAGCCTGCCACGGCGCATGTGGTGGTGGACCACGCCCTCGACGGAGTGAAGCTGAAGGGCGACCGCGAGGCGCTGCACCTGATGCTGCGGAACCTGCACGAGAACGCGGTGGAGCACACCGTCGAGCATGCGGCCGGCGGCGGCACCATCTCCTGGCGCCCCTGCGCCGGCGGGCTGTGCGTGGAGGATGACGGGCCGGGCATTCCCGAAGACGAGCTGCCGCTGGTGACGCGCCGCTTCTACCGGGGCCGCAGCCGCAGCGGGGCGGGAAGCGGCCTGGGGCTCACCATCGCCACCATGGCGGCCGCCCGCGCCGGCGCCCGGCTCACGCTGGAAAACCGCCCTGATCGACAGGGGCTGAGAGCCACGATCATTTGGTCGCGCACCTGAATTCCGGCAATGGCGGCTCCGGCCCAGGCGAACAATCGCCGCCTGCCGCTCGATTCGACCTGCACTGGGATGGAACAGGGGAACACCGGTGTTCCGGACAATTCTCGGCCTAAAAAATTTCCGACCCAGGAGCCGTTTGCGCTCCGTTGCCTGTTCCAGCCACTACGCTTGTCTACCTAAAAACTCAGGTGTTATAAGGCGTTAAATGGGACAGCTGGGTGGGCTCGAACCCCCGACCTCCGGCTCCACAGGCCGGTGCGAGGGTTGGATCACCGCCTCCTTCTTCACTCATCTGTACTTTGACTTCGGTGGCGACGCGGGGCGACCTATCCGACTTCAATATCTCGCCGTCTGATTTTTCTTTATATATCAAATGCTTAAATGGTGCCGGATGAGGGCGCCTCAATTCTCACATATCTAGTTGAAAATAGTTATAAATTTCAGTCCTATATCAAGTTGGTGCCAACACAAATGCCAACAAATCGGAGCGATGCTCCTCGATGGCACTATCCGGCGAACTGCCGGGATCTGGCGCGAAGGGACAGAACGACGGCCACTCAGGCCGCCTCCCATACCCGGTTCAAGATCCGCGCGGAGATTGCCTTGTTGTCCACAAGGGCAGTGCCGCCGGGACCGACGGCCGGGCTCACCTAGCCCAGCGCTGCGAGCACCATCCCCGCCACGCCACAAGCCGCGAGTGTGGGAAGCATCCCGAGCCTGAGCCGGAACATGGCGATTATCGCCATCGCGGAGAGGGCGGCCGCGCGCCAGTCGATGGAGGAGAGCACGGGCAGGTCTGGCCCGATGCCGCGCCAGTCCAGCTCACCACCTGCCGGAAGACGACGTGGATTCGGGAAATATGCGGAGCCCATGTCGTCTTTCTTGGACGTGCGCCTCGCGAGATCGACCGCGAGCCATGCCCATGGCAGTAGGCCCCCATCCAGTCGAGGCGCGCGGAATGCGATGGGGCGAGGCCGAGAGCGTGACGGGGTATCACGCAAATCTCGCCCCGTCAGCGCCGAGGCCTAATCGCTGCCAGCCGCGTGCGCTCGGCGCGGCTGCTCTTCAGGAAGAAGCGCACCATTTCGCGGCTCGCGTCCGGCCCGTTCGGATCGGTAAAGGATCCCGACGGGCTGCCGCCGGACCAAGCATGACCGGCGCCGTGGAGCACCCAGTTTTCCAGCACCCCATTCCCCGCGGCATCGCTGTGGACTTCCCGGGTGTAAGCCACGCCGCCCGGAGACTGGCCGGAGGTGACCGTCGTCCGGAACTTCATTTCCCCCTGCGCCTGCGCGGCTGCCTGCGCCACCACCTGCGTGCCGTTCACCGGATGGACCGTCCTGTCGCCGTCACCGTGAAAGACAATGGTGGGCACGACGACCCCATCGCTTCGGTGCGCCGCGGGACTGCCGCCCTGGCGCATCGCCGCGAAGGCGGAAGGCATGTCGCGGGCGGCACCGCACGCCAGTCCGGAATGCACACCAATGGCGCGGAAGAGATCGGGATAGGTCGCGCCCATGATCGCTGCCGTCGCACCCCCGGCGGACAGGCCGGCGGCAAATACCCGGTCCGGGTCGACCGGGAACTCGTCCATGATCTGGCGCGCGATGCCGGCAATCAGCGAGGGCTCGCCCCGGTCGCGCTTCTGATCGCCCGCATTGAACCAGTTCCAGCAGCCGGAGGCGTTGGCATCATGGCTCTGCGCTGGATAAGCGACGATAAAGCCATGCTCCTCCGCCAGCTCGTTCATGCGCGTGCCGGCCGCGAAGTCGTCCGGGGACTGGGTGCAGCCGTGCAGCATCACCACGAGCGGCACCGCCTCACCTGCCAGGGTCCGGGGTACATAGAGTTTGTAGGATCGGCGGCCCGCCTGGTTGGCAAAACTGCGTTCCTCGAAGCTTGCACCTTCCGGCACCGGCACCTGCGTGGCCACGCGCGGTCTCCTCGCCTTGAGGCGGGCAGAGGGGCTGGCGTCAAGGACCAGATCCAGCATTCCGTCCAGCCAGGAGGCGGGCCGGGCGGCGACGTGGTCGACATGGACAGGGGCAGCCGTTGTGGCTGCAGGCGCAGTCCAGGCGCTGCCGGTTTCCGGCGAAGGCGGAACGAGGTCAACGATCGGTGTGCCCGCGTCCGCCTCGGCAGGCCGATCGGTGTCAGGGGAGTTGGAAAGGCCGTCACGCAGGACGGTCATGGCTTCTTCGAGCCGGCCCTGGCGGGTGAGGCGTGTGGCTTCCAACACGTCGATCTTGAATTGTCTGGCCATCTGGTGCGGCTCCACGAGTTCATTCGGACAAAGCGCAGGAGCCGGCCCTGCGGTGAAAGGCTGGAATTCTCCAGCATTGGCGAGTTCAGGTCGTCAGCAGATCCGATCGGCCAGCGCCGCCTTGACACCCGCGCTGGCCTGAAGAGCCCCGAGAATCTGCAGAGAGGCGATGGTGGACCGCGCCAGCTCGGGCGAAACATCCTCCTCGATGACCGCCATACCGAGCACATGGATATGGAGCATCTCGCCGGAATTGTGCGCGGCCTCAAGATCCTTGCGGCTATAACGCCGCAGACCCAGGTCCAGCTGATGCCGGCTCAGCGATTTTTTCAGAGCCTCATCATGGCGTTCGATCTGATTGCGGATCGCGGTGCGGATGAAATCCGTGCGGTTGGAATAAAACCCTTCGCGCACCAGAAGGTCCACCTGGCCCAGGTCGACGTAACCAAGGTTGATGGTGATCTTCTCGCTCTCCGCCTGCCGCGGCCTGAGCTCCTGCACCTTGTGGGCCATTTTCCATCCCTAAACCATCTGTGTGGATGGTAGATGGCCCTGCCAGTCGCCCTGCACAAGGGGCTCCGGTGAAGGTTTTTGTCGCGTCAGGACCCGAGCCGTACGTGGACGGCACGCTCTCCCGGTTCATCCCGCAGCGGGATGAGGAGCGGGCTTGTGGACAGTGCAACACCGTCGAGGGTTGCCGAAGCAATGCCCCGGCTCACCCCCTTCGGATTGTCCACGGTGATGCGATAGCGCGCCGCGCCATGGCGGATCGTGAGATCGAACCCGGGCCAGTCCCGCGGAATGCAGGGATCAAGGCGCAGCATGTCCCCTTCCTTGCGCAAGCCCAGGATGCTCTCGATCCCCGCCCGCTGCATCCATCCCGCGGAGCCGGTGTACCAGGTCCAGCCACCGCGGCCCGCGTGGGGCGGCTCAGAATAGATGTCGGCAGCGAGCACGTAGGGTTCGACCTTGTAGCGCACCACGTCCGAGCGAGTGCGCGCGTGATTGATGGGATTGAGCATGGAGAACAGGTCCGAGGCCTTGTCGCCTTCTCCCAGGGCCGCGAACGCCATCACGGACCAAAGCGCCGCATGGGTGTATTGGCCGCCATTCTCGCGGATGCCCGGCGGATAGCCTTTGATGTAGCCGGGATCCAGCAGCGTCCTGTCGAAGGGCGGCGTGAACAGCAGCGCCAGCCCTTCCCCCGGCCGGATCAGCTCCCGCTCCACGGCCGCCATGGCGCGGACCGCCCGCGCGGGATCGCCCGCGCCGGAGAGCACCGCCCAGGACTGGGCGATGGAATCGATGCGGCATTCGTCGCTCATGGCCGAGCCGAGCGGGGTGCCATCATCGAAGAAGGCGCGGCGGTACCAGTCTCCATCCCACGCCGTGCGCTCGAGGGCGGCTTGAAGTCCTTCCGCATGGGCGCGCCAGCGCGCGGCCCGACCATCCTCTCCCCTTGCTTCAGCGAGGGGCGCAAACGCTGTCAGCGCAGCATGCAGGAACCAGGCGAGCCAGACGCTCTCGCCTTCGCCGCCTTCGCCCACACGGTTCATGCCATCGTTCCAGTCCCCGGTGCCGATCAGCGGCAGGCCGTGCCGCCCGAGCGCGAGGCTCTCGTCCAGTGCGCGGGCGCAGTGCTCGAAAAGGGATGCAGACTGATCGGACACACTGGGCGGGAAGAAGGCCTCATGCTCGCCGGGATGGAGCCTCTGTCCTTCCAGGAAGGGCACCGCCTCATCGAGGACCGCGCCATCGCCGCTCACCTTCATATAGTGTGCGGTGGCATAAGCGAGCCAGGCCCGATCGTCGGAGATGCGGGTGCGCACGCCGCGGCCGGAATGGGGCAGCCACCAATGCTGCACGTCGCCCTCCACGAACTGCCGCCCGGCGGCGCGCAGGAGATGGGCGCGCGTCATGTCGGGACGCAGCGGCGCCAGGGCCATGCCATCCTGCAGTTGATCACGGAAGCCGTAGGCCCCGCTTGCCTGGTAGAAAGCCGAGCGCGCCCACACCCGGCAGGCAAGCGACTGGTAGAGCAGCCAGCCGTTCAGCATGATGTCCATGGCGCGGTCGGGTGTGTGCACCTCGACGGCGCCGAGGATGGCGTCCCAGCCTCGGGTCACTTCGGCGAGGACCGCGTCGAGGTCGGCGGCGCGGAACCGGGCGATCAGTTCGCGGGCCTCCGCCGCATCGGCGCCCTGGCCAAGCAGGATGACGATTTCCGCGCTGGCGTTGGGGCGCAGATCCACCGTGGTGCGCATGGCGCCGCAGGGGTCCAGACCCGCTCCCACCAGCCCGGAGAACCGTCCGCCCCGCAGCATCGCCGCGGGCGCGGCGAGGGTACCGTTCCGGCCGATGAATTCGCTGCGGTCGCCCGTCCAGTCGGTCTGGTGTCCGGCCATGTCGAGGAAAGCGACGCGGGCGCCGAAATCCCCATTCCAGGGATTGCGGGCGAACAGCGCGCCGGTCTCGTCGTCGATGCCCGTGGTCACGAACGGAGAAGTTGCGGCGCGTGACGGGCCAAGCACCCATTCCACATAGGCCGCGAGGGAGATCCGGCGCGGGCGATGGGTCATGTTGCGCACCTTCAGGCGCGCGATCTTGATCGAGCCTTCCACCGGCACGAACTGGATGAGATCGCTGGCGATCCCGTGTGCCGCGTGGGTGAAGGCGCTGTAGCCGCGCCCGTGCCGGGCGACGTAGGTCGCCGCCTCGTCGCGCATGGGCAAGGCGGTGGGCGTCCAGACGGCGCCGGTCTCGTCGTCGCGCAGGTAGAAGGCTTCGCCGCTCCGGTCGGTGACGGGATCGTTGGACCAGGGGGTGATGAGGTTCTCCCGGCTGTTCTCAGCCCAGGTGCAGCCGCTGCCTTCGGTGGCCACGTGGAAGCCGAACGCGGGGTTGGCGACGACATTGATCCACGGCGCCGGGGTGGACCGGCCCGGGCCGAGCACAGTCACATATTCGCGCCCATTGTCGGCGAAGCCGCCAAGGCCGTTGAAGAATTCCAGCTCCGGCACGACGGGCGGCGGCTCCGGCACCACCACGCGACGCTTGGGCGGGGCGCTGGCGGCGAATTCGGCTTCGCTGATCCGATCCAGCTGCTCCACGAGGCTGCCGCGCTGCGCCACGAGGACGATGCGGGCGATGGAGGACAGGAGCGACCGCGTTTCCCCCGGAATGAGATCGGCCCGCAGCACGAAGACGCGCCCCGTGGGCCCGTTTCGCTCCGTCTGCGGCTGCGAGCGGCTGGTGCGTACGAGGGCCTCGATGGCGATCTGCAGATCCTGCACATAGGACGACTGGCGTTCATTGAGGATCACAAAATCCACCGCCAGCTGCTTCATGCGCCAATATGCGTGCGCCTTAAGCAGTTCGTGGGCGACATCGATGTCTTCGAGGTCGGAAATGCGCAGCAGCACGATGGGGAGGTCGCCGGAAATGCTCTGCGCCCAGAGGCCGGACTGCGGCCCCCCGCCGCGCAGGAGGGTGTCGGACGACGGGCGCAGCGTTGGCGCAGCGTAGATCGCATAGCCGGCGAGCCGCTGATATGTGGCCGCATCGCTCGCGGTGATGCCGAGGTGGTAGAGCTCGACCTGAGCCTGCGTCCAGGCGAGGGTAGCCGCGCGGCTGTAGGCAGCCGTGTCGCGATGCTTGTCGATGCCGTCCAGCAGCGCGCTGCGGCTGGACGTGGCCATGGTCCAGTACGCAATCCGCGCCATGCCGCCCGGCTCGATCCTCACGCGCCGGCGCAGGGCGAAGATGGGGTCCAGCACCCTGCCGGTGGTGTTGGAGAGGGGCCGCCCGTCGATGATCGCGATGGGGTCGCGCACGCCATGGCCGCGGCCGAGGAAGCGGGCCCGGTCGGTTTCGATCTCCGGCCCAGCCACGGCCTCGCCATCCAGCACGCTGAAATGGGCGGCCCAGATTTCCGGCTCGCCCGGTGAGCGCCGCCGGCGCGTCGCGAGGATCGCGCCGATGTCGGAGAGGTATTCGGTCTCGACGAAGAGCTTGGAAAAGGCAGGGTGGGCGATGTCGGAGGACTGGGGCGCCAGCACCAGCTCGGCGTAGGAGGTGATTTCCAGCTCCCGCCAGCGGGTGCCAGTGTTGGAGATCGAGACGCGGCGCACCTCGGCATCGTCCTCGGCGGAGACGAGCACATCCAGCGTGGTCTCCAGAGTGCCGTCGCGGCGCGCGAATTCCGCGCGGTCCTCGTGGAAGGTCACATGATAGGCGGCCGGCTCGACGCCGCTCGGCTGGGCCCCGCACGACCAGACCTCTCCGCTGTGCACGTCGCGGATGAAGACATAGGAGCCGTAGTCATCGCAGGTCGGATCCTCACGCCAGCGGGTGACGGCGAAGTCGCCCCAGCGGCTGTAGCCGGAGCTGGCGGCCGTCAGCATGGCGCAATAGCGCCCGTTGGAGAGCAGGTGGGTGGCGGGCGTTGCCTGCCGCGCAGAGGTGAAGGTGCGGCCGGCAGGTGGATCCAGATCGCGGGCGCGGGCCGTCGAGCGCCCGTCCGCCGACCAGGGGCGAACCACGGCCACGTCGCGGGGCGTGCGCTCCTGCAGCAGCAGTTCCGTCGCCTGGATCAACGGCTCGGCGTGGAAGCGCGCGCGCATGATGCCGCCCATCAGCGTGTCGGCGATGGCGACGATGGTCATGCCCTGATGGTGCGCCATGAAGGCCTTCACCACGGCATGCCGCGCGCCCACCGGGACGCGGCTCGTGGTGTAGTCCAGCGCTTCGTAGAAGCCGTAGCGGCCACGGCCGCCGGCCTCCCGGAGCCGGGCAAGATTGGCGCAGGCGGCGATCGGGTCGGCCATGGCGGCAAGAGCGGTCGCGTAGGGCGCGACCACCAGATTGTCGCCCAGCCCCCGCTTCAGCCCCAGGCCGGGAACGCCGAAATTGGAGTATTGATAGGTGAGTTCCAGGTTGCGGGCGTTGTAGGCGGATTCGGAAATCCCCCACGGCACCCGCAGGTCGGCCGCATAGTCGATCTGCCGGCGCACCACGAGCCGGTTGGTCTGGTCGAGCAGGCTGCCGGCGGGCGCACGCATGATCAGCGACGGCATCAGATACTCAAACATGGAGCCCGACCACGAGATCAGCGCGCCGCCATGGGCGATGGGCGTCACCGAGCGCCCGAGGCGGAACCAGTGCTTGGCGGGGACATCCCCCTTGGCGATGGCGAAGAAGCTGGCGAGGCGGGCTTCCGAGGCGAGAAGATCGTAGCAGCTGGGGTCGAGCGTCCCCTCCGCCACCAGATAGCCGATGGACAACAGGTTGCGGTCGCGGGACAGGAGGAAGCCGAACTCCATCTCAAGCGCCATGGCGCGGGCCGCATCCTCAAGTGCGGCGAGGCGGGAGGCGAGCGCGGTCTCCTGGGTCTGGCTGTGTGCGAGGTCCCGGCGATGGCTGGCGATGATGTCGAGGCTGGCCCGCGCCCAGAACAGCATATCCGCGCCGGCAGCGTCGCCGCGCTCGGTGGCGAGGGCGAGGGCGATATCCATCATGGTGTCCGCGCCGGCGGCGAGATCGGCGAGCCGGAGGGCGAGATCCTCGTCCGCGTGTGAGGCCCGGCGCGCGCCGGCGGCAAGGGCGGCGAGGGTCTCGTCCAGCTGCGGGAGGGTCACCGTCTGGGTGCGCCGTCCGTCGGCGAGGAGGCCGGCCTCCTCGCGGGTCAGGTCCAGCGCATCGGCAATGCCGGCCAGACGCTGCGCGATGGGCTGCTCGGACGCATTCCACGCATGGAGCGCGTTGGCGAGCGCGATAAGGTGCCCGGCGAGGTTGCCGCTGTCGACCGTGGAGACGTATTTCGGGTCGAGCGGGCGCAGGTCACTTGTATCATACCAATTGAAGAAGTGGCCGCGGAAGCGGGGAAGTCGCGCCATGGTGGCAAGGCTCGCTTCCAGCCGCCCCAAAGCGGCATCGGTGCCGAGCCATCCGAAATCGCGGGCGCTCGCGATGGAGAGAAGATAGAGGCCCATATTGGTGGGCGACGTCCGGTGCGCCACCACGGGCGCAGGGTCTTCCTGAAAGTTGTCCGGCGGCAAATGATGGTCGGACGCCGTCACGAACGTCTCGAAGAACCGCCATGTGCGCCGCGCGGTCAGCCGCAGGGTCTGTGCCTGGGCGTCGGACATTTCCAGCTGGCCTGCCGGATGGGGCGCACGGCTGATGCGGTAAGCCACGGCTGGCGATGCAGCCCACGCCACGGCAAACACGGCCGCGAGCGGCCAGGCGCCCTCTCCCGCGACGGCCGCGACAGCCACCGCGACCGCAGCGATGACCAAGCCTCCGGCCATCCGGCGGTAGGAGCCCGCAAGGTCGAGGTGCCGGGCAAGGCTCGCCTGCGCGGCGGGCACCCATTCCAGCAGGTGGCTGCGGGTGACCAGCAGCCGCCACAGGGTGCGCACGATGGCATCGCCCATCAGCCAGGCCTCGTAGGCGAGGAACACCACATTGAGCGAGGATTGCAGCGTCGCCAGCCTGAGGTCGGCCAGCAGGGCGCGCAGATGGCTGACAGCTGCGATGCCGCGCTGGCGGGGCACGATGGCCGCGAGAACCGGAATGAAGTGCGGCAGCGCGAGGGTGAACAGCACGGCGGCGGTCCAGAACAGCGCGGCGGCGAACGGCAGCGTCCACCCGGCGACCAGAGCCGCAACGGCGAGCGGCGCCGAGAGCGAGCGGCGCAGATTGTCGAGCATCTTCCAGCGCCCCATGACGGGCATGGTGTCGAAGCCGGGGGCGGCGCCGGGAAGCTTGGGGCCGCGTCCGAGTATCCAGGGCAGAAGCTGCCAGTCGCCCCGCGCCCAGCGATGGCGCCGCAGGGCGCTGACGTCGTAGCGGGCGGGAAACTCCTCCACCACTTCCACATCGGAGGCGAGGCCCGCGCGCGCAAACACCCCTTCAAACAGATCATGGCTGAGCAGGGTGGAATCCGGCACGCGCCCGTTCAGCGCCGCCTCGAAGGCGTCCACGTCGTAGATGCCCTTGCCGACATAGGAGCCCTCGCCTGACAGGTCCTGATAGACGTCGGACACCGCCGAACCGTAGGGGTCGATGCCGCTCATGGAGGAAAATGTGCGCTGGAACAGGGATCCCTCCTCGCCCATGGGCAGAGAGGGCGTTACGCGCGGCTGCAGCACACCATAGCCTTCCACTACGCGGCCCGCCGCCGCATCGAAGCGGGGTCGGTTGAGCGGATGGGCCATCTTGCCGATGAGCCGGCGGACCGTGTCGCGCGGCAGCCGGGTGTCGGCATCCAGGGTCACCACATAGCGCACGCCCTCCGGCAGGCTCGGCGGAGATCCGGCGATGTCCACGAACGTGGTGTCGGTGGCGCCGCGCAGCAGGCGGTTCAGCTCATGCAGCTTGCCGCGCTTGCGCTCCCAGCCGATCCAGCGCGCCTCGCCCGCATTCCACACCCGCCGCCGGTGCAGCAGGGCGAACCGGGCACCGCCCGGCGCGGGCCCGTAGCGCGCGTTGAGGGCTGCGATCCCCGCCGCAGCCTCGGCGAGCAGGGCGTCGTCGCCGTCCGCATGCTCCGTCTCGGAATCGGTCCAGTCGGACAAAAGAGCGAAATGCAGGTCGCCTTCGGGGCTGGCGAGGTGATGAATCTCCAGCCGTTCGACATTCTCCGCGATGGATGGGGGACTCGTCAGCAAGGTGGGCACCGCCACCAGGGTGCGCAGATGGGAGGGAACGCCATCGCGCAGCTCAAGCGCCGGCAGGGCCGTTGCCCCGAAGCCGAAGCTCATGGCGCGATTGACCAGGGCCACCGCGGCATCGATGGCCGGCACCGATCCGAGCAGAGTGAGAATAACGAGCTGTGCCGCACCGACGCCGGCGGCACCGAGGGCGAGAAGCGGCAGGGCCAGAAGCACTGCTGCCGCGATGGCGATGGCGGCCACATAGCCGCCGACGCCGAAAGCCCGGTTCAGGTGGGTGGAGATATTGCGGATGGGCAGGCGAAATCCGACCTGACGTTCGAAGGCGCGCCGTCCGCTTCCAATCAGGTGATAGCCGGGCTCGCAGTCACGCGGGAGCGGCTCCTGATGGGGATGCGCAGCGCAGGCACTCTCGATTGCGGCAATGGCCTCCCGGGCGATGTCGAGTTCGCTGTGCCGGGACCCGCGCGCCAGTTGCTCGATGGCGTCCCGGTAGAGATTGCGGGTCGGAAAATCCATGGCGTCATAGTCGCTTCCGGCGGACAGCAAAGCGTGGACGAGGCTGGTGCGCTCGAAGACGTCCTGCCAGTCCAGGTCGGAGATCAGCCGCAGGCTGGTGATGATGTTGCGGATGGTGACGTTCGCCGCACCCTGGCTGCGGTGCACGTCGCGCACCACCGTGTCGGCTGTCGTGTGGCGCGCCGCCAGGCGCTGGTCGAGCCAGACCAAAGCCGGAGTGATCCGCGGGTCCTGATCGCGCAGCCGGTGAACCAGCTGGACGGCGAAGGCGTCGGAGATCTGACCCTGCTCATGCTTGCCGAGCACGCGTTCGACCGGCTCGCCGGGTGTCCCGCCGACGCCCAGCAGCCGATCGGCCAGCGCATCAGCCTCGCGCCGGGCGATCCGGTCGTCGACGATCGCCTCGGCCAGGCGCCGGAGATTCTCGATGAGCACGATCCGCAAGGTGATGGAGACCGCCCACAGCTCGCCGATAGTGAGCGGCTGGATCTCCTGATAGGCCGTGAGATAGCGCGTCAGCATCTCCGGATCGAAACGGCTGTCGGTATGGGCCACGAAAGCCCATGCCACGCCGAACACGCGCGGATACCCCGCGAACGGCCCGCCGGCGAGCTTGGGAAGCTGGCGGTAGTAGCCCGGCGGCAGATCGGAGCGGATCTCCCGGATCTGCTTTTCCACCAGATGATAGTTGTCGATCAGCCATTCCGCCGACGGGGTGATGGCGCCGCCTTCCGCGACGGATGTGGCGATGGCGCGGTAGGCGGCCAGCAGAATGGCGCCATTGTCGGCGAGGCGGGCGGAGAGTGCGTGTCCCCGGGCGAGCCGCGGTTCCACCATCTGGGCGGACGCAAGGCTGCGGGCGTGCTCTTCAAGCCTTTCCGAACCGAACAGTTCCTCGCGGATGGGCTGCTGATCCCACGGCGAGGATGCGGGTGTGCGCCCGAAGACACTGAGAAGAAGGGAAAGCAAATGGACCTTTCTGCCGCGTGGTGCGGCCGGTGATCGGCCGTGCGGAAAGCGCTGTCGATGTGCACAGCTTCGCGTGCGGTCTCATGACCGGCGGGACACCGCCCTAATCCTGAATGGTGTCCGCGAAGGCCCGGGCGAAGCGGACGGCAAGGGCGCGGGCGTCGGCCTGGAGTTGCTCGGTGCTCTTGGGAGCGGCCGCGCTATTGCGGACAGGAATCTCGAGCGTGAGGCTGCCGCCGCCGCTGTCCTGCTCGCGCCAGATGACCCGGGCGAGGACGTGCTCCGCGTCGAGCGACTGGAAAACGATCTGGAGGCCCTTGTTCATGCGATCGAACGCCTTTCTTGCCGGAGGCACGGCGTGCGACGCACCGCTCGCGTGCGATCGCGCGAAGGGGGCCGGGGCGCCGGCCGATGGTGGGTCCTAGAAGTCGGACGTGGACAGGCGGTGGAAGCTTTGCCGCCGCCGCGCGTAGACGCCGCTCGCGGCGCGCTCGATCCGCTGCCGGTTGGTGTCGAAGGTGCGCAGGGAGGCCGCCTCGTCCTGGCCGCTCTGGGGACTGAACCGCGTCAGGACATCAGCGTCGAGATGGAACGCGACTTCGAAGGCGGAATCGTGCCCCCAGAAGGTCACGCAGCGCCTGACGGGATCAAAGACGCGGCTGGCATTGGGAAACTAAAGGGTCATGGAAGCCTCCTGTTTACGGCCCATCCGTCAAAGGAGGAGCGCGTCCGCCGAAGGGGCTTCACGCGCCCTCGCGGATGTCTGCTGGTCCTTCAAGACGGCGGCATCGAGTTCGGCGGCATTCACCGAAAGGCACTTGCTTCGACCCGGAGGCGCCGCGAGAGCGGGCGTGTGCAGCATCGTCGCCATGCGCCGGTAGGCCAGGAATGAGACGCCGAGAAGCTGCTCCTCGTCGATGACGAGTCGGTAGGTTCCCGCCGGGAGGTCGCCGTCCGTATCGCTGAGGTGGAAGGCGTGGTCGAACGTGACCGTGGTTTCACGGGTGCGGACGTTCATGACATCACCTCAGCCTTTCTTCTTGGGCGGCCCCAAGGAAACGGGAGACCCTTTCACGAACGACGCCGGCGGCTCGGGCACCTTGACCTTCTTCGGCTTCTTGGTTTCGCGATTGCCGCGCATCTGTCCTTTGGCCATGATCGTCTCCTCTCGGGCACGTGGGTCGATCCTGCCGGCGAAACGAAAAACGCCCTGCGACCATCAAGGGCCACAGGGCGTCGGGCGCTCTGCTAGGCAAAGGGATGGCACATCGCCACCGGGGCTGCCGGTACATCCGCGGTCAGCCTTCGGCAACAATGATCAGTCCGGCGCTCCTGAAAGACTCGGGCTGCCGGCCATTAGGTCAGCTCAGATCCTTGAGCATGTCCGCGGACATCTTCCCGCTCTTGCGATCGGCGACGAGCTCAAAGCCCACCTTCTGGCCTTCGCGCAGCTCGCCAAGGCCGGAGCGCTCGACAGCGCTGATATGGACGAACGCGTCATTGCCGCCCGCATCAGGAGCGATGAATCCAAAGCCCTTCTGGGCGTTGAACCACTTCACGGTTCCCTCAGTCATGGGAAACCCTCTCAATTTCGATAATTAGCTCACCGGCCCATGGCCAGTCGTCGACATCGCATTTTCTGGCGAGAATTTCTGGATGGGCGCAAAATACAAATCTGCGCAAAACCAATTGATCAGGCTTTGTATCGACCAAATCACTATGCTCCGATATCCGCGAATTAGCAACATTATTTATAGGTCAATCAATTCAACAAGGCCGCAGCCCGCCCATGTGCTAAGCTGATGGCCCCGCTCCCTTTGAGCAGACCTGACCCCAGGCTAGCCAGGTGCGCTTTTGTTTGCGCAGCCTGGCCAGACGCCCAAGCGCGGCAGAGCCCCACCGAGGCGCCCTTGATTCCTCTCCAGATCCGCCACACCACCACCTTTCGCTTCCATCGGCCGGTGATTCGCCCGGATGTTCCGCGGATAGCCCATGCTCCGGCAGATCCGTTCGATCATCAGCACGACGCTGCGCCGGTCGCGTCTATGACCGGTGACCGGAGATTACGTTCCTCAGCTGCTGTCCGATCGTCGAGGGCGGGGTGGCAAATTGAGGAGGGCAGAGCAGCCGTTGCGGGGCGGCTGTTCTGCCCCCATCCGCCTCCGGCGGAGGCAGATGCCGATGGTCTATTCAATTGGCATTCGATTTTAACGTGAACCCAGCGGTTTTGAGCGTCACAGGGCGCAACAAAAGCCCCTCGCGAATTCGCATTTTATCTGAGTCTGCGACTATGTCTCCGAGCAAAGACAACATCAACATCCGATCACTCGATGCGATAGATGTTTCGATGGCTGTAAACATGATAATTGCACGTTCCAGCGCCGCCAAGCGTTGCATTTTATCATTTCCTGCTAGGCAGATGGGCCGCGTCAGAATGGATTTCCATCTGCATCGCGAGCACCCCTGCGTCTCCCCTCCGAGGCAGATCTACGTTTTGCGGGATGGCGCAGGAATTCTGTCAGCTTTTTCTTCCGCAAGCAGGCGAATAAGAATTTTGCGGATGGTTGGGTCCGTTTCAGTCTCGATCTTTTTTTCAAAGTTCTTAATGTTATTGCGATGCACGAAGTCGTCATGAATGCTGGGCATTGCGCGCTCCTTTCCGGAGGGCAGTTCTCAGACGAAGCGCGACGTTACTCGTTTTACTACAATGCGTCCAACTATATGTACGTTGATCGTCGTGTTTTGCTGTTCCGCTCAAGCTGCCTATCTCGAACTTCTGTTCACCAGTTGGGGTGCTGAAAGCGCCGCTGCAGCCCCGGTGGACAGCAAACCGCCTGCGACCGGTTCCTCGATGCGGGCCGAAGTGCTTCAGGCCATCTCAACCTCGCGGATCGCGCTCCCATGGCCCGCGTGAGGCGGACGAATACCCTAGCCCTTGATAGGCCCCAGGTTAGGAGAGATGGGGCATCATGGCCAGCCCATGCCAGCCAAGCCAGGCGGTGTATAGCCCGACCATCAAGATAAGCGCGGCGGATGCATAGGGAGCACGCCGGGCGAAGGCGCTGAAGCCGGACCACCTCCGCGAGATATGCCGGACGCTGAGCGCGGCGAGCACGCCGGCCGATACCAGCGTGAGATCAAGGCCGATGCTGAAGCAAACCACCAGCACGAAGCCGATGCTCAACTGCTTGAGCTGCATGCAGATCAGCAGCACGGTGATGGCCGCAGGGCATGGGATCAGGTGAACCACCCCTAGATTCCTGGACACCTTCTTCCCTTCGGGCGGAGCACGGTGCGGATCGAGGGGAAGGCCAGCCTTCCCCGCCCTGTGATCTGGTGCAGCCGGTTGAGGATCGATACTGCCTGTCGGGGCAGGGGGCTCCGGTGCGGACGTCGCATCTTCATGCGCGCCGCCGGAATGGTCCATTCGGCCTTTTCCAGGTCGAACTCGCTCCATTCCGTCATCCTGATCTCGCCAGGCCTTGGAAAGAGGATCGGCATGAGCTGCAGCGCAGCTCTTGTCGTGGGTTGGGGGGAATGGTGCCGGATGAGGGGATCGAACCCCCGACCTTCGGTTTACAAAACCGCTGCACTACCGCTGTGCTAATCCGGCGGCCCCCATTCGGGTGCGTCTTTTCCTCTAGCAGCGGCGCCGCGCACGGACAAGCGCGGCGGTTGGGTCACATGAAAACGGCCCCGCCCGGGGGCGGAGCCGTTCGATCGGAGGCCGCGCAGCAGGGCTGCGCGGGTGCTCAGTGCCAGTGATCGATGTTGCGATCCTTGGTCTCGGGCACGAACAGAAGACCGATGACGAAGGTCATCAGCGCGATCACGATCGGGTACCAGAGGCCGTAGTAGATGTCGCCGGTGGCCGCCACCATGGCGAAGGCCGTCGCCGGAAGCAGGCCGCCGAACCAGCCGTTGCCGATGTGGTAGGGCAGCGACATGGAGGTGTAGCGGATGCGGGCCGGGAACAGCTCGACCAGAGCCGCCGCGATCGGTCCGTACACCATGGTCACGAACAGCACGAGGATGAACAACAGCCCGATCACCGCCGCCACCTGCGGGCGGAAGATGTCGAACGGATGCGCCATCTTCACGACGTCCTTGTTGGTCGCCGCGGACGGGTAGCCCGCCGACTGCAGCGCCGCCAGGGCGTTCTTGTTGAAGTCAGGCGTATAGGGGATCACGGTGTCGTTGATCTTCAGCTGCACCGGGGAACCGGCGGGGCCGGCCTCGGTCGAGTACTTCACCGAGGACTTCGCGAGGAAGTCGCGGGCGAGGTCGCAGGGCTGGCTGTAGATGCGGGTGCCCACCGGGTTGAACAGGCTTCCGCAGTTCGCCGGATCGGACACCACCGTGACCCGGATGTTCTGGATCGCCTTTTCCAGCGCCGGATTGGCGTAGGTGGTGATCATGTTGAACAGCGGGAAGTAGCTCGCCGCGGCAATCAGGCAGCCGGCGAGGATGATCGGCTTGCGGCCGATCTTGTCGGACAGCCAGCCGAAGAACACGAAGAAGCCCGTACCGAACACCAGCGACCACGCGATCAGCAGGTTCGAGGTGTAGCCATCGACCTTGAGGATCGATTGCAGGAAGAACAGGGCATAGAACTGGCCCGTGTACCAGACCACGCCCTGGCCGGCGACGAGGCCGAACAGCGCGATCAGCACGACCTTGAGGTTGCCCCACTTGGCGAAGGCCTCCGACAGCGGTGCCTTCGAGGTGGTGCCCTCTTCCTTCATCTTCTGGAAGGTCGGCGATTCGGAGAGCTGGAGACGAATCCAGACCGAGATGCCGAGCAGAGCGATGGAGACGAGGAACGGCACGCGCCAGCCCCAGGCCGCGAAATTCTGCTCGCCCACGATGGTGCGGGTGAACAGGATGACGATCAGCGAGAGGAACAGGCCGAGGGTCGCCGTGGTCTGGATCCACGAGGTGTAGAAGCCGCGGCGGCCGTGCGGGGCATGCTCGGCCACGTAGGTTGCAGCGCCGCCATACTCACCGCCGAGGGCGAGGCCCTGCAGCAGGCGCAGGGCGATGAGGATGATCGGAGCGGCGATGCCGATGGTGGCCGCGTTGGGCAGGATGCCGACGATGAAGGTCGACAGGCCCATGATGAGGATGGTGACGAGGAAGGTGTATTTGCGGCCCACGAGATCGCCGATGCGGCCGAACACGATGGCGCCGAAGGGGCGCACAAGGAAGCCGGCGGCGAAGGCCAGAAGGGCGAAGATGTCACGGGTGGCCGGCGGATAGGCCGAAAAGAACTGCGCGCCGATGATCGCCGCCAGCGAGCCGTACAGATAGAAATCGTACCACTCGAACACGGTGCCCAGGGACGAGGCGAAGATGACCTTCTTCTCCTCCCGGCTCATGGGGCGGGGCTTCGCTGCCGCCCCCGCTGTTGTCACGCTCATGGAACCACTCCCTCCCATCGCTTCGGGGCTCCGCCGCCGGCGGATGTCGGACCCAACAGGTCCTGCGGGAGAGGGTCTTTTCGGCGCAAGCCCACAAGGCCGTCCGCACGTGGCGTGCGGCGGATCTCAGGGCGTTCCTCCGGTAGACCCTCTGGGTTCCGCGTCATTGTTGGCGCGCGGATATCCCGCAGGGCTGGGCGCGCACGGCGCGCCGAGCGGTATCATGGCGAAGGTGTGGCGACCTTACGATTGGTCAATGGTCTTAGGTGCAGGGCGGAATTGTGGGTGCGCTGCAGCGCGGCTGCACGCCCCGGTTCCGCTGCGCTTCAGCTCTTCTTGAGTGCGCGGCGGGCGATGCCGAGGGCCAGGGCGGCGGCGTTGGACACGTTGAGGCTCTTGATGGCGCCCGGCAGGTCGATGCGGGCCAGCACGTCGCACGTCTCGCGGGTGAGCTGGCGCAGCCCCTTACCCTCGGCGCCCAGAACCAGGGCCAGCGGCGCCCTCAGGCCGGTGTCCTCGATGTCCGCCGGTCCGGCGCTGTCGAGGCCCACCACCAGCATGCCGTTGTCCTTCAGCTCGGTCAGGGCGCGGGAGAGATTCTGCACCAGGCAGAAAGGCACGTGCTCCAGCCCGCCGGACGCGCTCTTGGCCAGCACGCCGGTCGCCACCGGGCTGTGGCGCGCGGTGGTCACGATGGCGCTGACCCCGAAGGCCGCCGCCGAGCGCACGATGGCGCCGACATTGTGCGGGTCGGTGATCTGGTCGAGCACCAGCACGAGCTCGCTCTGCGCCAGGTCCTTCAGGGGCGGCGAGCGCAGGTGATCGACTTCCGCCAGCAGGCCCTGATGCACCGCGTCCGGTCCGAGCAGCTTGTCGATGTCGCCGGGGCGCACCAGCTCGGGCGTCACCGGAGGCACGAGGCCCTCCTCGGCGAGGCGGTGGATGGCGTTCTCCGTGGCCATCAGCTTGCGGAAGCGCCGCTTGGGATTGCCGATGGCCTCGGCGACCGTGTGCCAGCCATAGAGCAGGGCGACGTCCTCCGCCCCGGCCCACGGCGGTGGCTTGCCGCCGCCCTTGCCTTTGCGCGGGGGAAACGGCGCGCCGGATGGGCGCGTGCCGCCACGGCCGGCGAAGGGCGGGCGGGCGCCGGGGCGGCGCGGTTCGCGAGGCGGACGATCAGACATGCCGTGGCTTTGTCAGACGCGGCCGCCCGGCGCAAGGGGCGTCGCGGTGGGGACGGGCCTTTCGCGGCCGGCTGCGCCGGTGCGGGCCGCCAAGCCGTCCACAGGGCCGCGGGCGCTGGCGCATGAGGCGGCGATTTCCGGTTGACTTCGGGACGGTGTTTTCACATAAACCCGGCCTCGGATGGCGATTTGAGTTCAGGCTCTGCGTCACCTTCGGCCGCTGGGGCTTTCCTGCATCACCAGTCCGGCTCGAAGCCTTCCTGCTTCGGCATGAAGGTCCGCGATGACGGGCGTCGTTATGGAGGGGTGCCCGAGTGGTTAAAGGGGACGGACTGTAAATCCGTTGGCTCTGCCTACGTTGGTTCAAATCCAACCCCCTCCACCACCCGTCGTCGCGATACGCTCTCAGGGGCGCGGGACCGGTTGCGCCGGTCCCTGGAAGCAGGACGGCACCGGTCGATCCGGTCGCCTGCCACCTCTTCCGCCCTTAAGGCCGGCGTGTTAAGCCGGTCGGAATGCGGGTGTAGCTCAATGGTAGAGCAGCAGCCTTCCAAGCTGAATACGAGGGTTCGATTCCCTTCACCCGCTCCAGCTTCATCTGCCGAAAATCAGATCAATCCGCTCTGCGCGGCAACGTCCCCCATATGAGCGTGGGCCGGTCCAGGCACCGCCCGCATTCCAATTGATTCGCGGGGGAGGGGAGACCGTGCCGCCGTCGGGCCGAGGGCGATGGCGACGGCTCGTCCCAAATAAACGGCCGTCAGGGGCGCTCGGCGCCCCTGACGGCCTGGAACCCCGCCTCGTTGCACGGCGGCCTGGGGCCAGCACGTACACCCCACCGAGGTCGAGGTTCCGATCCTGAAACGACCGCTGCGCGGCCGGTCACTGCGCGTTGATGGCGAGGCCTTCCACGTAGGTGAACTTGGCGTTGGTGCCCTGCTGGAGCGTCGGCAGCGCGCTGAGCACCGTGGCATTGGCGGCCCTCAGGACGCGCAGGTAGCCATCGGGGCCGGGGAAGCTCACGGTGCCGGCGGCGGGATCGGTGGCGACGACCGGGGCGACGATCGTCACCTCGCGCAGGCCGAAGCCTTCCGGCAGACCGGGGAGGCCGTCATTGACCACGACCTCGTTCAGCACTTCCGCCGGCTCGTTCTTGGCGGGCTTGGCGATGGCCGTGACCACGCCCGGCAGCTTGCGGATCAGCAGGCTCTGCCCGTTGCGGAAGGCGCTGAGGTCACCCACCAGCGGCGGCGCGACAACGGCCCAGCGCTTGCCGGCCGGGGTCTCCAGCACCACGGTGCGGGTCGCCGGATTGGCGGACACGAAGCGCACCTTCCAGGAGAGGATCGTGGCGCTGCCGAGGCCCGGCAGGGTCACGACGTCTATCGCCTCGGGCTTCGGCACATCCTGTGCGGCGGCCGGCAGGGCGGTGAACACGCTCGCCGTGGCGAGGCTCGCGGCGACGATGGCCAGCTTCAGGGTGCGAAAGGTCATGTGATAGTCCTTTTGGATCGTTGTATGGATGGGAACGCGCATGGATGCGCCCCGAAACGCGGATCGTCTTTTCGGCGGCCTGCGCCCCGGCGCATCGCTATTGCCTGACCCGCGCCGCGTGATGCGGCGGCGTCAGGAGGCCGAGACGGCGGGAATTTTCCAGCTGCCGTCGAGGATCGACGGCTTCTTCGGGTTCGGCCAGTACATGCGCAGCATGAGGACGAACGTCCCGGCCGGCGCCGGGAGCCAGTTGGATTCCTTGTCGGCGCCCGGCGAGGCGTGCTGAATATAGAGGTCGACCGAGCCGTCGGCATTCGTCTTGAGGTTCTGCCGGGCACTGATCGAATAGCGGTTCAGTGGATTGGCGACGAAGAAATAATTCTCGTCATACATGGTCAGCGACCAGAAGCCCTTCACCGGGGGAAGCTGTCCCTTGGGGAAGTGCATGACATATGTCTTCGAGCCGTCGTACTTGCGCGCGAGAAGGCCGCCGCCGGACTTCAGCGAGGTCGGGTAGACCGCATCCTCCGGCCGGTTCGCGCCGAGGCCGACGGCCGTGATGAGGGCGCGCTGGATGTAGTCCGTGCCGTAGACGCCGGTCGCGGTAGTGAAGCGCCAGCCGTTCACGTTCTTGATTTCCGACCCGGTCACGAAGTGCGCCATGATGCGGTCGAAGCTGAACTTCGGCACCCGGTTGAGCACGGCGGGATCGGCGGCCTTGGGGTCGAAATCCTTGCCGGGGACGATGCCGATCGCGGCCAGCCGGGGCAGGATGGGGGCATCGGCCTGGGCGGGCGGGTTGGTCTTCATCAGTTCGGCGAGCAGCTTGAAGTAATCGACACCGCTGAGGCCGTTCACCTGGTCGCGCACCGCCGTCTTCATGTCGATGGCCGGGTTCACCGTGCCCGCCGCCGGCGTGTAGTCCTTGCCCCAGGCGCTGAGGGGATAGAGCTTGCAGGCGTCCTGAAGCGCATGCACCGCCGCATAATCCTCCGGCGTGCCGGTGCAGTAGATGCGGCCCAGCAGCCAGACGAGAGCGGTCGGAGATTTATACTGCACGACGCCGGCCGGCAGCGTGCCCTTCCAGCCGGGACCGGTAATGGCATAGGTCTGCGCACCCGTGCCCGTGGTGCGCGTTCCCGGCACCTGGAACACGTTGGTCCAGCCGTCGAGCATGGGGAAGAGGAAGTAGCGCCCCTTCATGTCGGGGATGCTGACGATCCACGGCTCCTTGCCCACGTCGAGCCAGGCGGTGGTGTAGAGCGTGTCGGCGTTGGGCGCCGTGACGTCGCGGAAGCTCGCGTCGGGATAGGTGCGCAAGCGCACCAGCTGTCCCATGGGCGCCCGCGTGCCCTCCGCGGTGGCAACGTTGGTCATCACCCGGCGGGTCATTTCCATGGTCACCAGCGGATAGCCGTAAATATAGGCTTCCGAGGCGGCGCGCAGGTCCTCGACGTCGGCGGTCAATTCATGGATCAGGCCTTCTGCCTGAGCCGAGCCAAGCGCGGTGCTCGCTGTCAGAAGGCCGAGACCGGCGGCAACGGTGCGCCTGGAAACTTTCATCGCGTATCCCCCGATCAACAACGTGCAACTTGCGTTGCCTCTGGCGGCCCTGCGGCGCGGCGGGACGTTATATCAAGCCAAAGGGGCAGGTTTTGCTTTGCGCGCCATCGCGGGAAGCTTCGGGGCAGCACGTCGGCACCTGTCGTTACGGAGGGTGGTAATAAAGTAGCCTCCCGGAATTTGGTGCGTGCTGACGAAGAAGAAATTTGTACAAATATTGTAATGACTTCGCGGATCATCGGGCGCAGAGGGGCCCCAGCGGCCCTTTGCCCGCCGAAAATTGGCTCCAACTTACATACAAACCCGAACTGCCCTGCCGTTCTCAAGCGGACTGGTATTTGAGGACGTTCGCTCACTTCTTGCCGGGCGCAGGATTCGGCAAAGAGGGCTCAGCGGCCCGCATCTGGGTTTCCGTGTCGCCCAGCCAGGGAGGCCGGCGTGCGCGGATCGGGCGGCCCCGCGCTAGCGATACCGCCGCGTTGCGCGTGCGGCTGCCCTGATTATTGTTCCGGTGGAGCTTCAAGGAGACGCGCGTGCGTAGAGTTCGACGTTGGGCCAAGGCTTTCGCGGCCGGAATGGGCCTGTCGGCCGTCATCGCCCTGCCGCCGCTGGCCGCCGCGCCCCTCGAAACGCTCGCGCCGGGCACGCTCTCGGTGTGCATGTTCGCTACCTTCCCACCCTTCGTCGGCAAGTCCGATGCCGGCGCGTGGGAGGGATCGGACGTGGATTATCTGAAAGCCTTCGCCGCGAAGATGGGGCTCCGGTTCCTGCCGGTGGAGGTGGCGGATTTCGACGGGCTGTGGCTGCGCCCCGGCGCGGGAGCCTGCGACATCGCCGCCTCGGGCATTGCCGACCTTGCCGCGCGACGGCAGGAGACGGGCGCGGCAGGGGTGTGGTCGGATCATTATTATTTCGTCCTGCGCGCCTTCGGCGTCCGCAAGGCCGATGCCGGGAAGCTGTCGCGTGCAGGCGACCTTGAGGGCAAGACGATCATGGTCATCGCCGGCTCGACGGCGGATGTCGATGTCAGAAGCCGGGTTGCGCATGGCCACGTCCCGGATGTCACCATTATCGGCACCTCGGACGACGTGGAGAATGCGCGGCGGGTCCGTGATGCCTCGGGAGACGATGGCCCCTTCGCGTTCGGCTCAGGGCTTGGCACCGTTCAATACCTGTCACGGAAGATGGGCCTCGTCCCGGTGTGGCCCCACTGCATGATGACGCCGGACGGCAAGGTGAGGAACGAGCCCTTCTCCTTCATCGTCGGGGCGAAATCGATCGGCGTGGCGGAGGCGCTCAACGCCTTCATCGCCGCGACGCCCTACGGTGCCGGCCGGGGCCAGGATGCCTGTCCGGAGGAAAGGCGATAGGCGAGGGGAGGGCCTCGCCCCCAGGATCAGGCCGAGGGCTTTTCCGCCAGCCAGCCCTTCACCTTGCCGATCACCGCGGCGGCGATGCTGTCCACGGATTCGCCGCTGAACTGGGCGGCCGCGCTTGAGGCCTTCACATCGGCCACGGCGGCGAGGACCGCCCCGGTGGGCACGTCCACGAGAGTGACATCGCAGGTGATGAAGATGCCCTGGGTCGTGCTCACGGCGACACCGGCGGCGAGGGGGCCGGCGATGACGGCTGTCAAAGCGGTCGCCGCCATGACCTGCCCGGTCCGCTCGGACGAGGTGGGGATGAGCAGGCTGCGCACGGTGATTTCCAGCCGTGCGGGACGCGTTCCCTGCATCAGGCTTGGCAGAAGTCGGTGGCTCTCGGTCGTCAGGGCCGCCGCGAGCCGGTGCTCCGCATAGGAGCGGAAGCCGGCGCGCTCGACGCGGTGGAGATCGGCCCTGGGCGTCTCCTGCTCCTTCTTTTCCAGCGCGTCGGCCTCGGCCCATTTCACGGCGGCGTCGGAGGGAAACGTGACCTTCACGCTGGCAAGCGTGAGGCCGGCCACGTCGGCTTCGGTCAGGGTGTGCTTCGGCAAAGTGGAGCAGGCGGCAAGAAGCACCGCGACGGCGAGCATGGCCGTCGTGCAGATTCGCAGTTTCAATCGATCCTCCCGCCCTTTTGTGACGGACGGTGTCGGGCGGCCGCCCGCATGGCAAGGCGTATTCCGCTGGGAAGTGCACGTTTTGGATGTGTGTGGTTGCAATGACACGTCGGCTCAAGAACCCGGAGCGCCCGCGCCGAGGCCGGACGCCAATCGGGCCGCGGTCCAACGGGCTGGAGGATGCCCCGCCGCATGTCCCGCCCAATGAAGCGCCTCTTGCATCCGCCCCTGAAACCCCCTATCCCACGGCGGATTTTTTGGCGGCCCGCGCGGGACGCTGACCGAGAGTGAGAGAGAGAAATGGCCAAAGAGAAGTTCAACCGCTCGAAGCCGCACTGCAACATCGGCACGATCGGTCACGTTGATCACGGCAAGACGTCTCTGACGGCTGCGATCACGAAGATTCTTGCGGAGTCCGGCGGCGCGACGTTCACGGCGTACGACCAGATCGACAAGGCGCCGGAAGAGAAGGCGCGCGGCATCACGATCTCGACCGCTCACGTTGAGTACGAGACCAACAACCGCCACTACGCGCACGTCGACTGCCCCGGGCATGCCGACTATGTGAAGAACATGATCACCGGCGCGGCGCAGATGGACGGCGCGATCCTGGTGGTGTCGGCGGCCGACGGCCCCATGCCGCAGACCCGCGAGCACATCCTGCTCGCCCGTCAGGTCGGCGTGCCGGCGCTGGTGGTGTTCCTGAACAAGTGCGACATGGTCGACGATCCGGAGCTCCTGGAGCTGGTGGAGATGGAGGTGCGCGAGCTCCTCTCGAAGTACGACTTCCCCGGCGACGACATCCCGATCATCCGCGGCTCGGCGCTTGTTGCGCTCGAGAACGGCGATCCGGAGCTGGGCAAGAACGCGGTGCTGAAGCTGATGGAGGCGGTCGACGCCTACATCCCGCAGCCCGAGCGTCCCATCGACCTGCCGTTCCTGATGCCGATCGAGGACGTGTTCTCGATCTCCGGCCGCGGCACCGTGGTGACCGGCCGCGTCGAGCGCGGCATCATCAAGGTGGGCGAGGAAGTCGAGATCGTCGGCATCCGTCCGACGGTGAAGACGACGGTGACCGGCGTCGAGATGTTCCGCAAGCTGCTCGATCAGGGCCAGGCTGGCGACAACGTCGGCATCCTGCTGCGCGGCACCAAGCGCGAGGACGTGGAGCGCGGCCAGGTGGTGTGCAAGCCGGGTTCGGTGAAGCCGCACACGAAGTTCAAGGCCGAGGCCTACATCCTGACGAAGGAAGAGGGTGGTCGTCACACCCCCTTCTTCACCAACTACCGCCCGCAGTTCTACTTCCGCACGACGGACGTGACCGGCGTGTGCACGCTGCCCGAAGGCACCGAGATGGTGATGCCGGGCGACAACGTGTCGATGGACGTGCACCTGATCGTTCCGATCGCCATGGAGGAGAAGCTGCGCTTCGCCATCCGTGAAGGCGGCCGTACGGTTGGCGCCGGCGTCGTCGCTGCCATCATCGAGTGATTGCAAAGACCCTCAGGTCTTTCCGGACGGGCGCCTTCGGGCGCCCGTTTGCTTTTGGGCGGCGGCCTGAGTTGGGGACACGGGACGAGATCACCCAGCCGCCCCTTTACAGCCGCGCGGCATCCCACTAAACACAGCCGGCCGATGCGCTGGGTCACTTCCCGGCGCGGCGGAGTCTACCCTCGATGCAGGTTGATCGCTGAATAGCGGATTATTCCGGGCGTCGGGGCGCAGGCCTTAGGAGTGTAGCTCAACTGGTTAGAGCACCGGTCTCCAAAACCGGGGGTTGGGGGTTCGAGTCCCTCCACTCCTGCCATTTCTGGAAAGCCCAAGGAGCGGGCTTGCTCGGGATGGCAGGTCAGGCGAGACGCCGCCGAAACGGCACGGCTTGAAGGCGCGTTTCGGGCGGCCCATATGAGGCATGGCCCGGCCCCGCCGAAGGCAACACCGCAGCAACGTCTCGCGAGAGCCGAAGCCGGCGGGAAGAGAATTTAAGCGGCAAGTGCCGCATCCGCGCCACCGGGCGGTCCGGGGCGCATGAGCAGGCGGCGCGGGAACGGGCGGCAACAGGAACGGACGGCAAGACGCCATGGCGAAGAACAGCCCGATGGAGTTCTATCAGCAGGTCCGCGCGGAGACGGCCAAGGTCACCTGGCCCACCCGCCGCGAGACGCTGATCACCACCGCCATGGTGTTCGTGATGGTGTTCCTGGCGTCCATCTTCTTTCTCGTGGCCGACCAGATCATCCGGTTCGGCGTCTCCACGCTGCTGACCCTCGGGCACTGAGGCGGGAGGCCCACATGGCGAAGCGCTGGTACATCGTTCACGCATATTCGAACTTCGAGAAGAAGGTGGCCGACTCGATCCGCGAGCAGGCCGACCAGCGTGGCCTGACCGACCTGTTCGAGCAGATCCTCGTGCCCACCGAAAAGGTGGTGGAAGTGCGCCGCGGCCGGAAGGTCGATGCCGAGCGCAAGTTCTTCCCGGGCTACGTCCTGGTGAAGATGGACCTCACCGACGAGGCGTTCCATCTCATCAAGAACACGCCGAAGGTCACCGGCTTCCTGGGTGCCGACAACAAGCCCATGCCCATCTCCGAATCGGAGGCCATGCGCATCCTGCAGCAGGTGCAGGAAGGCATCGAGCGTCCCAAGCCGTCGATCTCCTACGAGGTCGGCGAGACAGTGAAGGTGTCGGACGGCCCGTTCGCCTCCTTCAACGGCATCGTGGAAGAGGTGGACGACAGCCGCTCGCGCCTGAAGGTGGCGGTGTCCATCTTCGGCCGCGCGACGCCGGTGGAACTCGAATTCGGTCAGGTCGAGAAGGTCTGACCGGAACGGCCCGTCGCTCCTTCGGGGGCAAGGGGCCGAAGTCTGGCGCGCTGCCTTGGGGCCGTGCGCCGGCGTGGGAGGGGAGGGGGCGTCTCGCCAAGCGCCCTTTTGACCCGCACCACGCAATCCCGCCCGCCGCTCCCTCACCGGACGGCGGCGCATTTTGGGAGTTGTTGAAATGGCGAAGAAAATTACCGGTTACGTCAAGCTGCAGGTGCCCGCCGGCAGCGCCAATCCGGCCCCGCCGATTGGTCCCGCGCTCGGTCAGCGCGGCCTGAACATCATGGAATTCTGCAAGGCGTTCAACGCCCAGACCGCGCAGCTCGAAAAGGGCATGCCGATCCCGGTGGTGATCACGGCCTATCAGGACCGCTCCTTCACCTTCGAGCTGAAGACCCCCCCGGTCTCCTACTTCCTCAAGAAGGCCGCCGGCCTCGAGACGAAGAAGAAGCCCGGCTCGGGCTCGAAGACGCCCGGCAAGGGCACCTTCGTCGGCAAGGTCACGCGCGCCCAGCTCGCCGAGATCGCCGAGAAGAAGATGAAGGATCTGAACTGCGACACCGTTGAGGCCGCCGTCCAGATGATCGAAGGTTCGGCCCGGTCCATGGGCCTGCAGGTTCAGGGGTGAGCGCCATGGCGAAGGAAGGCAAGCGCATCCGCGCCATCAACGAGGGCATCGACCGTAACAAGCTGTACGGCCTGGACGACGCCCTCAAGCTCCTCAAGGAGCGCACCACCGCCAAGTTCGACGAGACCATCGAGGTCGCGCTGAACCTCGGCGTGGATCCCCGTCACGCCGACCAGATGGTCCGTGGCGTGTGCAACCTGCCCAACGGCTCCGGCCGGACCGTGCGCGTGGCGGTGTTTGCCCGCGGCGCCAAGGCCGACGAGGCCAAGGCGGCGGGCGCCGACATCGTGGGCGCCGAGGACCTCCTGGAGACCATCCAGGGCGGCACCATCGAGTTCGATCGCTGCATCGCGACCCCGGACCTGATGCCCCTCGTCGGCCGTCTCGGCAAGGTGCTCGGCCCGCGCGGCCTGATGCCGAACCCGAAGGTCGGCACCGTGACCATGGACGTGAAGGGCGCCGTCGCCGCCGCCAAGGGCGGCGCGGTGGAGTTCCGCGTCGAGAAGGCCGGCATCATCCATGGCGGCATCGGCAAGGCCTCGTTCCCGGCCGACAAGCTGGCCGAGAACATCCGCGCCTTCGTGGACGCGGTGGTGAAGGCCAAGCCCGCCGGCGCCAAGGGCACCTACCTGCAGCGCGTCGCGGTCTCCTCCACCATGGGGCCGGGCATCAAGGTTGAGCCGTCCACCGTGCTCTCCGCCTGATCGGCACAGATCAAGCTTCTGGAAAGGCCGGGCCGGTTGGTCCGGCCTTTTCGTTTGGATGTCACGTCTTGGCGAGGTTCGCACGGCCTTCCATCGGCGCATGGCAGGCCGGCAGCTGCCGTATGCAAAAAGTGCGCAAGGATCATGATCGGGGCGTGACAAGAGGAAGAGCAGCCTCTATATGGGCTGTTCCCGGGCGGCTTGCTGCCCGGATCAGGTATTGTGGCTTTCGCCCTTGACCGGGTGGAAGGGCTGGGAGGGTTCGCCCGCCCGGCCTTGTCGTCTGTCAGGCGTTCGGGTGGCTCCTTGGAGCCTCCGGGCGAACCAGCAGGCAAAGTCCTGTCCGAGACTGCCGGTGCCGTGGTGCCGGCCCGATGGAGATGCGCCCGCAAGGGATGTTCGCTCAATCGGGCCGAGGATCAAGGCTTAATTCCCGAAATCCGCCCTAACGGGTGGTTAATGGGGAGCCAGCATAGACGGGGAAGACCGTAATTTGCCCTCCGGACGGCGCGAGCCGGCGGAGATGAAGATCGGTTCGGAACCAGCGCCTTGCGCTTCGCGACACGGAATTCCGTGCCCGGGCAATAGGGGACAGGGCATGAGAGCGTCGCGGATCGCGGCCTTCCATGTCGTCAGACAGGTTGGCCGCAGGACGCGGCAAGGCGCAACCGGCGGGACCGGACGCCTCCTTCGGGAGGTTGAGGGTGCCGCCAAGGCTTAAAGAGAGCCAGACGTGGATCGAGCGGAAAAACAAGAGCTCGTCACGACGCTCACGGATGTGTTCAAGAGCACGTCCGTCGTCGTGGTCGCCCACTATTCCGGCCTCACCGTGGCCCAGATGTCGAAACTCCGTCGACAGATGAAGGCCGAGGGTGCGACCGTGAAGGTGGCCAAGAACCGCCTCGCCAAAATCGCTCTGGAAGGCTCCGACGTCGCCCATGTGGCGTCCCTGCTGAAGGGACCCACCGTGATCGCCTATTCCAGCGATCCGGTGGCGGCGCCGAAGGTTGCCGTCGAGTTCGCCAAGGCCAACGACAAGTTCGTGATCCTCGGCGGCGCGATGGGCAAGACGGCCCTTAACGTGGACGGTGTGAAGGCGCTTGCCACACTCCCGTCCCTGGACGAACTGCGTGCCAAGCTCGTCGGCCTTATCCAGGCCCCGGCGACCAAGATCGCGCAGCTCACCACGGCACCGGCGGCCAAGCTCGCCCGCGTGTTCGGGGCCTATGCCAAGCAGGACGAAGCAGCGTGAGGCCGCGGCCGCCTTTGGCGGCCTGATCTCGCAATTCCAAAATCCGAACCTATCTTAAGGAATATCCCATGGCTGACCTGACCAAGCTCGTCGACGAGCTGTCCTCCCTCACCGTGCTCGAGGCCGCCGAGCTGGCGAAGCTCCTCGAGGAGAAGTGGGGCGTTTCCGCCGCCGCCGCCGTGGCCGTGGCCGCTGCCCCGGCTGCTGCCGCCGCCGCGGTGGAAGAGCAGACCGAGTTCACCGTGATGCTTGCCGCCGCCGGCGACAAGAAGATCGAAGTCATCAAGGAAGTCCGCGCCATCACCGGCCTTGGCCTCAAGGAAGCCAAGGACCTCGTGGAAGGCGCTCCGAAGCCCGTCAAGGAAGGCGTTTCCAAGGACGAGGCCGAGAAGCTCAAGGCCCAGCTCGAGAAGGCTGGCGCCAAGGTCGAGCTCAAGTGAGCTTTTGACGTTTCGGGTCCCGGCCTTGTGCCGGGACCCGTTCCATAGCCGGCCGGAAGGCCGGACAGGGAGAGAGACGGTTCTCCCGGCAGCCGGTCCGGACAAAGTTCGGGGCTGCCGGGAGAGCCGTCATGGTGCTGAAAGGGGATGGCGTTTCGCCCCCAACCCTTGAAGGCACGATGGCTGATTGAGGTTCCGGTGCCGGCGCGGCGAGCCCGCCTCCTTCGGGAGGACAGGGGCCGGCCCGAGAGACCAGGACGGACGAGGATCGAGATGGCGCAAACGTTCACCGGTCGTAAGCGGATCCGCAAGTTCTTCGGCAAGATCAAGGAAGTGGCCGAGATGCCGAACCTCATCGAGGTTCAGAAGGCGTCCTACGACCAGTTTCTCCAGATCGAGGAGCCCAAGGGCGGACGCGACGACGACGGCCTGCAGGCGGTGTTCAAGTCGGTATTCCCCATTTCCGACTTCTCCGGCGCGGCCATGCTGGAGTTCGTGCGCTACGAGTTCGAGCCGCCGAAGTATGACGTGGACGAGTGCCGCCAGCGCGGCATGACGTTTGCCGCCCCGCTGAAGGTGACGCTCCGCCTCATCGTGTTCGATGTGGATCCGGACACCGGCGCCAAGTCCGTCAAGGACATCAAGGAGCAGGACGTCTACACCGGCGACATCCCCCTGATGACCATGAACGGCACGTTCATCGTCAACGGCACCGAGCGCGTCATCGTCTCCCAGATGCACCGCTCGCCGGGCGTCTTCTTCGACCACGACAAGGGCAAGACCCACTCCTCGGGCAAGCTCCTGTTCGCGGCGCGCATCATCCCCTATCGCGGGTCCTGGCTCGACATCGAGTTCGACGCCAAGGACATCGTCTATGCGCGCATCGACCGTCGCCGCAAGATCCCGGTGACGAGCCTGCTGTACGCGCTCGGCCTCGACAACGAGGAAATCCTCTCGACCTTCTACGAGAAGGTGCCCTACGAGCGCGCGAAGGGCGGCTGGCGCATGCCGTTCGATCCCAAGCGCATGAAGGGCTACAAGGCCGTCGCCGACCTGATCGACGCCGACACCGGCGAGGTCGTGCTCGAGGCCGGCAAGAAGCTCACCGTTCGCGCTGCGCGTCAGCTCGCCGAGAAGGGCCTCAAGGCCCTCAAGATCTCGGATGAGGAGATGGTCGGCCAGTACATCGCCGAGGACCTCGTGGACCTCCAGTCCGGCGAGATTCACGCCGAGGCCGGCGACGAGATCACCGAGAAGACGCTGAAGCTGCTCGAGGAAGCCGGCTACAACGAGATCCCGATCCTCGACATCGACCACGTCAACACCGGCGCCTACATCCGCAACACGCTGGCGGCGGACAAGAATGTGACCCGCGAGGACGCGCTCTTCGACATCTACCGCGTGATGCGCCCGGGCGAGCCGCCGACGCTCGATTCGGCGCAGGCCATGTTCCACTCGCTGTTCTTCGATCCCGAGCGCTACGACCTCTCCGCGGTCGGCCGCGTGAAGATGAACATGCGCCTCGACCTCGACTGCCCCGACACCGTGCGGGTGCTGCGCCGCGACGACATCCTCTCCGTCATCAAGACGCTGGTGGAGCTGCGCGACGGCAAGGGCGAGATCGACGACATCGACCACCTGGGCAACCGCCGCGTCCGCTCGGTCGGCGAGCTCATGGAGAACCAGTACCGCGTCGGCCTGCTGCGCATGGAGCGCGCCATCAAGGAGCGCATGTCGTCCGTCGACATCGACACCGTGATGCCGCAGGACCTCATCAACGCGAAGCCGGTGGCGGCCGCGGTGCGCGAGTTCTTCGGCTCCTCGCAGCTGTCGCAGTTCATGGACCAGACCAACCCGCTCTCCGAGATCACGCACAAGCGGCGTCTCTCGGCGCTTGGCCCGGGCGGTCTGACCCGCGAGCGCGCCGGCTTCGAGGTGCGCGACGTGCACCCGACCCACTACGGTCGCATCTGCCCGATCGAGACGCCGGAAGGCCCGAACATCGGCCTCATCAACTCGCTGGCGACCTTCGCCCGCGTGAACAAGTACGGCTTCATCGAGGCGCCCTACCGCCGCGTGGTGGATTCGAAGGTCACCGACGAAGTGGTCTATCTCTCCGCCATGGAGGAGGGGAAGTACTACGTCGCGCAGGCCAACATCCCGCTCGACAAGGATGGCCGCTTCGAGGAAGACCTCATCGTCTGCCGCCATGCGGGCGACGTGCTGCTCGTCAGCCCCGACCGCGTGGACTTCATGGACGTGTCGCCGAAGCAGCTGGTTTCGGTCGCCGCGGCGCTGATCCCGTTCCTTGAGAACGACGACGCCAACCGCGCGCTCATGGGCTCGAACATGCAGCGCCAGGCGGTTCCGCTGGTGCGTTCGCAGGCGCCGCTCGTCGGCACCGGCATGGAGGCCGTGGTCGCCCGTGACTCCGGCGCCGCCATCGCCGCCCGCCGCACCGGCGTGATCGACCAGGTGGACGCCACCCGTATCGTCATCCGCGCCACGGAAGAGTCCGACCCCTCCAAGTCGGGCGTCGACATCTACCGGCTGATGAAGTTCCAGCGGTCCAACCAGTCGACCTGCATCAACCAGCGTCCGCTGGTGCGCGTGGGCGATCAGGTGCGCAAGGGCGACATCATCGCCGACGGCCCGTCCACGGAGCTGGGCGAGCTCGCGCTTGGCCGCAACGTGCTCGTCGCCTTCATGCCGTGGAACGGCTACAACTTCGAAGACTCGATCCTCCTCTCGGAGAACATCGTCAAGGAAGACGTGTTCACCTCGATCCACATCGAGGAATTCGAGTGCATGGCCCGCGACACCAAGCTCGGGCCTGAGGAAATCACCCGCGACATTCCCAACGTCTCGGAAGAGGCGCTGAAGAATCTCGACGAGGCCGGCATCGTTTACATCGGCGCCGAGGTCCGCGCGGGCGACATCCTGGTGGGCAAGATCACGCCGAAGGGCGAGAGCCCGATGACGCCGGAGGAAAAGCTCCTGCGCGCCATCTTCGGCGAGAAGGCCGCCGACGTGCGCGACACCTCGCTCCGCCTGCCGCCGGGCACCACGGGCACCATCGTCGAGGTGCGCGTGTTCAACCGCCATGGCGTCGACAAGGATGAGCGCGCCCTGGCCATCGAGCGCGAGGAGATCGAGCGTCTCGCCAAGGACCGTGACGACGAGCAGGCGATCCTCGATCGCAACGTCTACGGCCGCCTGACCGAGATCCTTGACGGCAAGGTCGCCATTGCGGGGCCGAAGGGCTTCAAGAAGGAAACCGCCGTCACCCGCGAGATCCTCACCGAGTATCCGCGCTCGCAGTGGTGGCTGTTCGCCGTCGCCGACGACGCCATCATGGCCGAGCTGGAGGCGATCCGCGCCCAGTACGACGATTCGAAGAAGCGGCTCGAGCAGCGCTTCCTCGACAAGGTCGAGAAGCTGCAGCGCGGCGACGAACTGCCCCCCGGCGTGATGAAGATGGTCAAGGTCTTCGTCGCGGTGAAGCGCAAGATCCAGCCCGGCGACAAGATGGCCGGCCGGCATGGCAACAAGGGCGTGGTCTCGCGCATCGTGCCGGTGGAGGACATGCCGTTCCTCGAGGACGGCACCAACGTCGACATCGTTCTGAACCCGCTGGGCGTGCCCTCGCGCATGAACGTCGGGCAGATCCTCGAGACGCATCTCGGCTGGGCCTGCGCGGGCCTCGGCCGGCAGGTGGCCGCCGCGGTGGAAGCCTATTACGCCAAGCAGGATCTGAAGCCGCTGCGCGATCGGCTGGAGATCATCTACGGCAAGGATGAGATCGAGCAGCTCAAGGACGACGAACTGCCTGAGCTCGGCGAGAACCTGCGCAAGGGCGTGCCGATGGCCACTCCGGTCTTCGACGGCGCCCACGAGGCGGACATCGAGCACGAGCTGGAACGGGCGGGCCTCGACCGCTCCGGACAGTCCACGCTGTTCGACGGACGCACCGGCGAGCCGTTCGATCGTAAGGTGACGGTCGGCTACATCTACATGCTGAAGCTGCATCACCTGGTCGACGACAAGATCCACGCCCGGTCCATCGGCCCCTACTCGCTCGTCACCCAGCAGCCCCTGGGCGGCAAGGCGCAGTTCGGCGGCCAGCGCTTCGGCGAAATGGAGGTGTGGGCGCTCGAAGCCTACGGCGCCGCCTACACGCTGCAGGAGATGCTCACCGTGAAGTCGGACGACGTGGCCGGCCGCACCAAGGTCTACGAGGCCATCGTGCGCGGCGAGGACACGTTCGAGAGCGGCATTCCCGAGAGCTTCAACGTGCTCGTGAAGGAAATGCGCTCGCTCGGCCTCAACGTCGATCTCGAGAACACCTGACGGGCGCTTCAGCCCGTCGCCCCGCGCAAAGCGGATTGCCCGACCGGCGCTTCTGCCGGCCGGGCCTCAAGTTAAAGGCCCACTTCGTTTGGGAGCCAGCTCATGAATCAGGAAATCCTGAACGTCTTCAATCCGACCGTTCCGGCCCCGAGCTTCAATCAGATCCGCATCACGATCGCGAGCCCGGAGAAGATCAAGTCGTGGTCCTACGGCGAGATCAAGAAGCCGGAAACCATCAACTACCGCACGTTCAAGCCCGAGCGTGACGGCTTGTTCTGCGCGCGCATCTTCGGTCCCATCAAGGACTATGAGTGCTTGTGCGGCAAGTACAAGCGGATGAAGTACAAGGGCATCATCTGCGAGAAGTGCGGCGTCGAGGTCACCCTCTCGCGCGTGCGCCGCGAGCGCATGGGCCACATCGAGCTCGCCGCCCCGGTGGCGCACATCTGGTTCCTGAAGTCGCTGCCGAGCCGCATCGGCCTGCTGCTCGACATGACGCTCAAGGACCTCGAGCGCATCCTGTACTTTGAGTACTTCGTCGTCATCGAGCCGGGCATCACCAAGCTCAAGTACCGTCAGCTCCTCTCCGAGGACGATTACCTGCGCGCCCAGGACGAGTACGGCGAATCGAGCTTCACCGCCATGATCGGCGCCGAGGCCATCCGCGAGCTGCTGCGCTCCATGGACCTTGACAAGATCGCCGCCGATCTGCGCGTGGAGATCTCCGAGGCCACCACCGAGCTGAAGCCCAAGAAGCTCGCCAAGCGCCTGAAGATCGTCGAGGCTTTCCAGCTCTCCGGCAACAAGCCGGAGTGGATGATCCTCACCCACGTCCCGGTCATCCCGCCGGACCTGCGCCCGCTGGTGCCGCTGGACGGCGGCCGGTTCGCGACCTCCGACCTCAACGACCTGTACCGCCGCGTCATCAACCGCAACAACCGCCTCAAGCGGCTGATCGAGCTGCGCGCGCCGGACATCATCATCCGCAACGAGAAGCGCATGCTTCAGGAAGCGGTTGACGCGCTGTTCGACAACGGCCGCCGCGGCCGCGTCATCACCGGCGCCAACAAGCGTCCGCTGAAGTCGCTCGCCGACATGCTGAAGGGCAAGCAGGGCCGGTTCCGCCAGAACCTGCTCGGCAAGCGCGTGGACTATTCCGGCCGCTCGGTCATCGTGGTGGGACCGGAGCTGAAGCTGCACCAGTGCGGCCTGCCCAAGAAGATGGCGCTGGAGCTGTTCAAGCCCTTCATCTATTCGCGCCTCGACGCGAAGGGCCATTCGGCGACCGTCAAGCAGGCGAAGAAGCTGGTGGAGAAGGAGCGTCCCGAGGTTTGGGACATCCTCGACGAGGTGATCCGCGAGCATCCGGTGATGCTGAACCGCGCGCCGACGCTCCACCGCCTCGGCATCCAGGCGTTCGAGCCGGTGCTCATCGAAGGCAAGGCCATCCAGCTGCATCCGCTCGTCTGCTCGGCGTTCAACGCCGACTTCGACGGCGACCAGATGGCCGTCCACGTCCCGCTCTCGCTGGAAGCCCAGCTGGAAGCGCGCGTGCTGATGATGTCCACCAACAACATCCTGCACCCGGCGAACGGCCAGCCGATCATCGTGCCGTCGCAGGACATCGTGCTTGGGCTCTACTACCTCTCCATCATGAAGGAGAAGGAGCCGGGCGAGGGCATGATGTTCGCCAACATGGCGGAGATCGACCACGCGCTGAACGCCAAGGCGATCACCCTCGCCACCAAGATCAAGGGCCGCTACATCGGCATCGGCCCGGACGGCAAGCAGTATTCCAAGATCTATGAGACCACGCCCGGTCGCATGAAGATCGGCGAGCTGCTGCCCAAGGATCCGAAGCTCTCCTACGATGTCGTCAACAAGCTGATGACGAAGAAGGAAATCTCCAACATGATCGATGCCGTGTATCGGCACTGTGGTCAGAAGGAGAGCGTGATCTTCTGCGACCGCATCATGGCGCTCGGCTTCTACAATGCGTTCCGCGCCGGCATTTCGTTCGGCAAGGACGACATGGTGGTGCCGAAGAAGAAGTGGGATCTGGTCGAGGAGACCCGCGCGCTCACCAAGGAATACGAGCAGCAGTACAACGACGGCCTCATCACCCAGGGTGAGAAGTACAACAAGGTCGTCGACGCCTGGGGCAAGTGCTCCGATCGCGTCGCCGAGGAGATGATGAAGGAAATCTCTTCGGTCAAGAAGGACCCCAAGACCGGCCGCGAGAAGCAGATCAACTCGATCTACATGATGAGCCACTCCGGAGCGCGTGGGTCGCCCGCTCAGATGAAGCAGCTCGCCGGCATGCGTGGCCTCATGGCCAAGCCGTCGGGCGAGATCATCGAGAGCCCGATCATCTCGAACTTCAAGGAAGGCCTGACCGTGATGGAGTACTTCAACTCCACCCACGGCGCGCGTAAGGGCCTTGCCGATACCGCTCTGAAGACGGCCAACTCGGGCTATCTCACCCGTCGTCTCGTCGACGTGGCGCAGGATTCCATCATTACCGAGCGCGATTGCGGCTCGGACAAGGGAATCCACATGCGCGCCATCATCGACGCGGGCCAGATCGTGGCGTCGCTCGCCTCACGCGTCCTCGGCCGCACCGCGGCGGAAGACATCGTGGAACCGGCGACCGGCGACATCATCGTGCCCAAGGGCCAGATGATCGAGGAGCCGCACGTCGAGCGGATCAACAAGTCGGGCATCCAGGAAATCAAGATCCGGTCGGTGCTGACCTGCGAGACCCGCAACGGCGTGTGCGGCACCTGCTACGGGCGCGATCTCGCCCGCGGCACGCCGGTCAACATGGGTGAGGCGGTGGGTGTCATCGCCGCCCAGTCGATCGGCGAGCCGGGTACCCAGCTCACCATGCGCACCTTCCACATCGGCGGCGCGGCGACCCTCGCTGACTCGTCCTTCGTGGAATCGAACTTCGAGGGCTCCGTTCGCATCCGCAACCGCAACGTGGCGCGGAACTCGGACGGCGATCTCGTGGTGATGGGCCGCAACCTCGCTGTGGTCATCGTCGATCATGACGGTACCGAGCGCGCGGTGAACCGCGTTCAGTACGGCGCCCGCCTCAAGGTGGACGAGGGCGATACCATCAAGCGCGGCCAGCGCATCGCCGAGTGGGATCCCTACACCCGTCCCATCCTGTCGGAAGTGGACGGCACGGTGGCCTTCGAGGACCTCATGGAGGGCTCCTCGATGAACGAGCAGGTCGACGAGTCGACCGGCATCGCCAAGCGCGTGGTGACGGATTCGCGGTCTGGCCGTGGTCCGGAGCTGCGTCCGGCGATCCTCATCAAGGGCAAGGACGGCAAGATCATCAAGCTGCCCCGTGGCGGCGATGCACGCTATGCCCTGCCTGTCGAGGCGATCATCTCGGTCGATCCGAACCAGACCTTGAAGGCCGGCGACGCGGTGGCCCGCGTGCCCATGGAAAGCGCCAAGACGCGCGATATCACGGGCGGTCTGCCGCGCGTGGCGGAGCTGTTCGAGGCGCGCCGTCCCAAGGATGCGGCCATCATCGCGGAGATCTCCGGGACCATCCGGTTCGGCCGCGACTACAAGAACAAGCGCCGGCTCTCCATTGAGCCGACGGACGGTGGGGATCCGGTCGAGTACCTGATCCCGAAGGGCAAGCACATCCATCTCCAGGACGGCGACGTGGTGGAGAAGGGCGACTTCATCGTCGACGGCAACCCGGCTCCGCACGACATCCTGGCGATCAAGGGCGTGGAAGAGCTTGCCGCGTTCCTCGTGAACGAGATCCAGGAGGTCTACCGGCTCCAGGGCGTGCACATCAACGACAAGCACATCGAGGTGATTGTCCGGAACATGCTCCAGAAGGTGGAGATCGACGACTCGGGCGAGACCGACTTCCTCGACAACGAGCAGGTCGACCGGCTCGAGTTCCTCGAGGCGAACGAGAAGGCCGCCGAGGAGGGCAAGAAGCCCGCCACCGGCCATCCCGTGCTGCTCGGCATCACCAAGGCGTCGCTGCAGACCCGCTCCTTCTTCTCGGCGGCCTCCTTCCAGGAGACCACCCGCGTCCTCACGGAAGCGGCGGTCAACGGCAAGATCGATCCGCTGGAAGGGCTCAAGGAGAACGTCATCGTCGGCCGCCTCATCCCGGCCGGTACCGGCGCCCAGATGTCTCGCCTGCGGACCATCGCGACCAACCGCGACGACCTCATCGTTGCGACCCGCGACGAGCAGGGCGACGGCCAGCCGCTCGTGGAAGGCCCCGCCGACGCGGCGGAGTGATCCGGCGCTCAAGCGCTCGCATCCATCGGAAAGGCCGCCCTTCGAGGCGGCCTTTTCTTTTGCCGGGAGAGGGCGGCCAAAGCGGCCGATCGGGCCGATCTCCGGCATTGCCCAGGCAACGCTAGCAAGCTGACACTGAGCACGATCTCGGGGGATTCGGGGCGCAGATCATGGTCAAACTCAAGCGTAACCTCGGGCCGGTCGAGGCTGTGGGGCTGTCGGTCTCGGTGATGGCGCCCACCATGGCCATGGCGCTCAATGTAACGCTGGCGGTGGGCGCCGCGGGTATCGCCGCGCCGCTCGGTTTCGCGCTCGGCACGCTCATGGTGGCGCTTGTCGGATTCTCCTTCGTCTTCTTCGCACGGAAGACGACGCGCGCCGGCTCGGCTTATTCCTACATCGGCCAGACCTTCGGTCCGCGTGCCGGGTTCATCGCCGGCTGGTGCATGCTGCTTTTGTACATTGCAGGCGGTTCGGGCAGCGCGGCTCTGGTGGGGGACTTCCTGCGGGCCGCCTTCGCCGACCACGGCATCCATATCGGAGCCTGGTGGCTGGCGCTGGGCGTCGCGGCGTTGCTCGTCGGCACTCTCTTCGCCTACCGCGACATGGCGGTGGCGGCGCGGCTCATGCTGCTGCTGGAGCTGGGCTCCATCTGCGTCATCGTCTATCTGGGCGTGAAGATCCTCACCGCCGTCGGCGCCACCGGCGGCCTCACCGCCGCGCCGTTCCGGCCGGATCCCACCATGGGCTGGTGGGGGGTGGGCTATGCGGTGGTGTTCGCCGTGCTCTCCTTCGCGGGCTTCGAGGCGGCAGCGACCCTCGCTGAGGAAACCGGCCAGCCCGGCCGCGCCATTCCCATCGCGCTCCTGGGCTCGGTGGTGCTCGCCGGCCTGTTCTTCGTCTTCGCCTCCTACATCCAGGTGGTGGGCTTCGGCGTCGACAACATGAAGGCGCTGGCCGCCGACGAGGCGCCGCTCAACACGCTGGCGCTGAAATACGGCACCCTTCGGATGGCGACCGCGCTGGACATCGCCGCCGCGGTGTCTGCCATCTCCTGCGTGCTTGGCACGCTTGCCGCGGCCGGGCGCATGCTGTTCGTGCTGGGCCGCGCGGGCCTGTCGGACACGGCTGCGTGGGTGCATCCCGTCCACGGCACGCCTGCGGTGTCGGTGCTGGTGGTTGGCCTGCTGATGCTCGCCGGCCTGCTGGCCTGGGCGCCCTTTATCGGCCCGGCGGATTATTACGACAATGTGGGCACCATCGGCGTGCTGGCGCTGATCGTCGCTTATCTCGGCGTCACGCTCGCCGCCGTCGTCCATGCGGTGAAGGCGAGGAGCCTCGTCTGGCTCGCGCTGGGACTGCTCGGCTCGCTCGCCATGCTCTGGCCGCTCTATAATTCTGTCTATCCCGTGCCAGCGTTCCCGGGAAACCTCTGGCCTTATGTGGTGATGGCCTGGATCGCGCTCGGCGCCGCCCTTGCGATGCTGCGCCCGGGCATTCGGAACGCCGAGCCGTAGGCCCGAGCCGATTTGGCTTCAGTCCTGCATGGCCGTACCGCGGATGTGCCGGTGCGGCGCCTTTCCGACAGGGAGGGGCTGAGGAAGCACCTCCCGGGCACGGGCACCTGTCACAGACACGCGCCCGCGGGCAAAAGGCGCGTTGCATGACCGACACGAGTTTCTCCGGGACCGAGCAATGGGTCGTCTGGAACGGCTCTCTGGGCGTGCTCGACATGGTCACCATCGGCCGTGTGGAGGCGGACGCTGCGGGGCGGCAGGCGTGGCTCGATGCACCCTATGGCGTGGTCGGGCCCTTCAGCCTGGACGAACTGGAGGAGACTGGCCGCATCGCCTTCGGCGCCTGCTTCGTCATGTCCCGGAAGCGCTGGCAGGAGGATCAGGTCGAGCTGCGCAGCGCCGCGCAGAAGGCCCGCCGCGCGCTCATGGCCATGTTTGACGGGGAGGACGACAGCGCGCACCGCGAGGCCCTGGGCCTGCCGCCCGACGGCCGGCTGGACGCCGCCGAGATCAACGCGGCCTTCCGCCGCCGCGCCAAGACCGCCCATCCCGATGCGGGCGGCAGCGATGCGCACTACCGCCGTATCGCCGAGGCCCGCGACGCGCTGCTGGAGATGCTGGTGGACGCGTGAGGCGCTGCTGGACCTGCAAGCGGGCGCCATGATGGTCAAGGCTTGCGCCATCGCCTATGGTGCCGCCCCGTTTCCAGCCTGATCGTGCCTCAGTGAGCTTCGCCGCAGTCCTCCAAGCCACCCTTGATCTGATTGAGGAAGTCGACGCCGTCGCGCGTCCGGCCGATGCTGTCGTCTCCGACTTCTTCCGCACCCGGCGTGATATTCCGGCGGTGCAGCGCGGCCCGATTTCGGAGCTGCTGTATATCCTGCTGCGGCATCACGCCCGGCTCGGCTGGTGGCTCAAGCGGCACGGCCGCCCGGATACGCCCCGCAACCGGCTGCTGGCCTGGCTGGTGCTCGGCGGCGGCAAGACGCGGGATCAGGTGCAGGCGCTGTTCTCCGGCGCCAAGTTCGCGCCGGCCCCGCTCACCGATCAGGAGCGCGCGCTGCTGGTCAAGCTGCAGGGCGCGCGGATCGACCATCCCTCCATGCCGGAGGATGTGCGCTACGAATGCCCTGAATGGTGCGCGGAGGGGCTGCATCGCCGGTTCGGGGAGGACTTCCCCCATGAGATGGCGGCGATGCTGACACCGGCGCCGCTCGACCTGCGCGTCAATCCGATCAAGGCTGACCGCGCGGAGATACTGGCCGCCCTGCGTGCTCTCGGCCTGCCGGCCGAGCTGTCGCTCCTCTCGCCCTATGGCATCCGCGTCAGCGAGCGCCCGGCGCTCAACCGCCTGCCCATGCTGAAGACCGGCGAGGTGGAGATCCAGGACGAGGGCTCCCAGATGGTGGCCGTCGTGGTGGATGCCAAGCCCGGCGAGCGGGTGGTGGATTTCTGCGCCGGGGCGGGTGGCAAGACGCTGGCCATCGCCGCGCAGATGAAAAACAAGGGCCACGTCATCGCCTGCGACGTGCTGGAGAACCGCCTGAAGCGCGCCGCCGAGCGGTTCCGCCGCGCCGGCCTCCACAATATCGAGATGCGGCCGCTCGCCAGCGAGACCGACCGCTGGGTGAAGCGCCACAAGGGCGGCTTCGACCGGGTGCTGGTGGATGCGCCGTGCAGCGGCACCGGCACGTGGCGGCGCAATCCCGACGCGCGCTGGCGCGTGCTCGGGCCGGGGCTCGACGCGCTATTGCCGTTACAGGCGCGCATCCTCGCCAGCGCGGCGCGGCTGGTGAAGCCGGGCGGACGGCTGGTCTATGCCACCTGCTCCCTGCTGGCCGAGGAGAACGAGGAGCAGGTCGCCGCCTTCCTCGCGGCGCACCCCGCCTTCCGGGTCGTTCCCCTGAGCGAGGTGGCGCCGCAGATCCAAGGTTCGGCGCATCCCGACTATCTGGCGCTCACGCCCGCGCGGCACGACACGGACGGCTTTTTCGCCGCCGTGCTTCAGCGCGAGGCGGCTGCGGCCGAGACGGACGCTGCCGCCGAATAGGCCGCCCTACTTCTTGCGCAGCGGCACGCCCTTGGTGGTGAAGCGCTGCGCTCCTGCAGGGGTGGGCCGCACCGGGCGGCGGGTGCCGGCGGCCTTGCCGGTGCCGGGCGGCTGGTGCGCGGGGATGAGCTGGTCGGGGCGCGGGCCGATGAGGTCGGCGCGGCCCATGGCCTTGAGGGCATCGCGCAGCAGCGGCCAGTTATCCGGGTCGTGGTAGCGCAGGAAGGCCTTGTGCAGCCGCCGCTGGCGCAGCCCCGTGACGGTCGCCACCCGGTCGCTGCCGCCCCGCCGCACGGCGCGCAGCGGATTGACGCCGGTGTGGTACATGGCTGTGGCGGTCGCCATGGGTGAGGGCAGGAAGGTCTGCACCTGGTCGGCGCGATAGCGGTTTTTCTTGAGCCAGAGCGCGAGGTTCATCATGTCCTCGTCGGTCGTGCCCGGATGCGCGGCGATGAAATAGGGGATGAGGTAGTATTTCTTCCCCGCCTGCTTCACCGCGGCGTCGAACATCTCCTTGAAGCGGTCATAGGTACCGATGCCCGGCTTCATCATCTTGTCGAGCGGCCCGCGCTCGGTATGCTCCGGGGCGATCTTCAGGTAGCCGCCCACATGGTGCGTCACCAGCTCCTTGATGTATTCCGGGCTCTCCACGGCGAGGTCGTAGCGCACGCCGGAGGCGACCATCACCTTCTTCACCCCCTCCACCTCGCGCACCTTGCGATAGAGGCGGATGAGGTCGTCGTGGGAGGTGTTGAGGTTCGGGCAGATGCCGGGGAAGACGCAGGACGGGCGCCGGCAGGCCGCCTCGATCTTCGGATCCTTGCAGGCCATCCGGTACATGTTGGCGGTGGGGCCGCCGATGTCGGAGATGACGCCGGTGAAGCCCGGGGTCTTGTCGCGGATCAGTTCGATCTCGCGCAGGATCGAGCCCTCCGAGCGGTTCTGGATGATGCGGCCCTCGTGTTCCGTGATGGAGCAGAAGGTGCAGCCGCCGAAGCAGCCGCGCATGATCGTCACCGAGAAGCGGATCATGTCCCACGCGGGAATCTTCGCGTCCCCATAGGAGGGATGCGGCGCGCGGGCGTAGGGCAGGTCGTAGACCGCGTCCATTTCCTGCGTGGTGAGCGGAATGGGCGGCGGGTTCAGCCACAGGTCGCGGTCGCCGTGGCGCTGCACGAGGGGGCGGGCGTTGCCGGGGTTGCTCTCCCGGTGCAGCACGCGGGAGGCGCGGGCATAGGCTTCCTTGTCCACCTCCACCTGCTCGTAGGCCGGCAGGCGGATGACCACATCGCCGGGATGGCGCGCGGCGCCCTCGTCCGAGGCGTCGAGGTCGTCGGCGTGGAGTTCGGTGTAGTTCTCGGGCACGCGGCGGAACAGGGCCACGCCGCGCACGTCGTCGATGTCGCGCGGGGCGTCGCCGTCCGCGATGCGGTTGGCGACTTCCACCACGGCGCGCTCGGCATTGCCGTAGATGAGCAGGTCCGCCTTGGCATCGGCCAGGATGGAGCGGCGCACCTTGTCGGACCAGTAGTCGTAATGGGCGATCCGGCGCAGCGAGGCCTCGATGCCGCCGAGGATGATTGGCACGTCCTTGTACGCCTCGCGGCAGCGCTGCGTATAGACGATGGTGCAGCGGTCCGGCCGCTTCCCGCCCTCGCCGCCGGCTGTATAGGCGTCGTCATGGCGCAGCCGGCGGTCCGCCGTGTAGCGGTTGACCATGGAATCGAGGTTGCCGCCGGTGACGCCGAAGAACAGGCGCGGCTTGCCCAGCGCCTTGAACGGCTCCGCCGACTGCCAGTCCGGCTGGGAGATGATGCCGACGCGAAAGCCCTGTGCCTCCAGAAGCCGGCCGATGATGGCCATGCCGAAGCTCGGGTGGTCCACATAGGCATCGCCCGTCACCAGGACGATGTCGCACTGATCCCAGCCGAGCGCCGTCATCTCGGCGCGGCTCATGGGCAGGAAGGGGGCCGGCCGGCTGGCCGGGGCGGGCCAGGGCAGGAAAGGCAACGGCGTTACGGGGCAGACCTGTGTGTCCATGGGTGACGAATAGGGATCAAAAGCGGCAAATTCAACCGATCCTGGCCCATGCCGGAACACATCTTCTCGTGCGGGGACCCTTCCCGTGCAAAGCCGGCTTGCGGAGGCGAAAGGTGCGCGGGGCGGCTGGCCGGGCTAGGTTGGCGGCAACGTTTCACAGCCCAGAAGTGTCTGCCTTGAAGAAGATCGGCTTTCTCTCGTTCGGCCACTGGACGCCCTCGTCCCAGTCGCAGACCCGCTCGGCGGCGGATGCGCTGCTGCAATCCATCGAGCTCGCGGTGGCGGCGGAGGAGCTGGGCGCGGACGGCGCCTATTTCCGCGTCCACCACTTCGCCCGCCAGCTCGCCGCCCCGTTCCCGCTTCTGGCGGCGGTGGGCGCGCGCACCAAGCGCATCGAGATCGGTACCGCCGTCATCGACATGCGCTACGAGAACCCGCTCTACATGGCGGAGGACGCCGGCGCGGCCGATCTCATCGCCGGCGGGCGGCTTCAGCTCGGCATCAGCCGGGGCTCGCCGGAGCAGGTGATCGATGGCTGGCGGTATTTCGGCTACGGCCCGCCGGAAGGCCAGACCGCCGCCGACATGGCCCGTCGCCATGCCGAGGTGTTCCTGGAGGTGCTGAAGGGCGAGGGCTTCGCTGAGCCCAATCCCCGGCCCATGTTTCCCAACCCGCCCGGCAAGCTGCGGCTGGAGCCGCACTCGCAGGGCCTGCGCGAGCGCATCTGGTGGGGCGCCAGCTCCAACGCAACGGCGGTTTGGGCCGCCAAGCTCGGGCTGAACCTGCAAAGCTCCACCCTGAAGGACGATGAGACGGGCGAGCCCTTCCATGTCCAGCAGGCTGCGCAGATCCGCGCCTACCGCGCCGCCTGGGCCGAGGCGGGCCACGCCCGCACCCCGCGCGTCTCGGTGAGCCGCTCCATCTTCGCGCTCGTGGACGACCGCGACCGCGCCTATTTCGGCCGGGGCGGCAAGGAGGAGGATTCCATCGGCTTCATCGATGAGAAGACCCGCGCCATCTTCGGCCGCAGCTACGCCGCCGAGCCGGACGCCCTCATCAAGCAACTCGCCGAGGACGAGGCCATCGCCGAGGCCGACACGCTGCTGCTCACCGTGCCGAACCAGCTGGGCGTCGACTACAACGCCCATGTCATCGAGGCCATCCTGACCCATGTCGCGCCAGCCCTGGGCTGGCGCTGAGGCGGGACATGATCGGCTTGCAGGGCCATGGCCCTGCAAGCTATCAGCCGCTGCAGAGCCGCATCCAGTGCCGGTGCTCGCGCGGGATGCGGCCGGCCTCGCAGGCGCGCCGCGCTTCGCCGTCCAGCGCCATGAAGCACGACTTGCCCTCGCGCAGGCGCTGGCACCAGCCGCGATCCGCTGCGTCGTTGAACGACATGAAGCATGATTTTCCTTCGACATAGGCCTGGCAGAAGCCACGGTCCGGGCCGTCGAAGGTCATGAAGCAGGACTTTTTCTTGGAGCAGATCTCCGGCACCGGCTGAGCCTGGGCGGAAACCCCGCCCAGCGCCGCGAGAAGCACCAGAAGTCCGATAAGCCGTTTCATTGCGTCCACCATTCGTGGGTGTTGTTGGCTCCGGCCGGAATATCAGGCCTTGTGGCGGATCTTCCCATTCATCATGGTCAGCTCGACCTTCGCCTTGTGGATGTCGCGCGGATCGCCCTCGAGGATGTTGCGGTCGAGCACGATCAGGTCGGCGAACTTGCCGACCTCCAGCGATCCGATCCTGTCGTCCATGCGGAGCTGGTAGGCGGCGCCCATTGTGTTGGCGTGAATGGCCTCGGCCACCGTCAGCCGCTCGTCGGCCGGCACAAGCACGGCGGCGTCCGCCTTGCCGATCAACCGGCGAGTCACGCCCACCTCGATGGAATCGAGCGGCTTGTAGGTGGAGAAATAGCCCGCCGCCGGCCAGTCGGTGCCGAACGATACGCGCCCGCCCTGGTTCAGGATGGTCTTGGTGCGGTACAGCTTGCTGGCGCGCGGCTGCCCGTAACGCGCGAGCATGTTGATCATCGTGTCCGGATCGGCCGACGACCAGTTGGCGGAGAACTGCGCCGTCACGTTCATCTTGGCGAAGCGCGGGGCGTCGCTGTCCTCCACATAGACCAGATGGGCGATGGCATTGCGGCGGTCGCGCTTGGGATTGGTGGCGATCGCCTTCTCCATGCCGTCGAGCGCCACGCGGGCCGTGCGCTCGCCACAGGCATGGACGTGGACGTCATAGCCGGCCGCGTCCACCGCCCCGATGAGCTGGTGCCACTGGGCCTCGGTGAAGGGCGAGGCTCCGATGGAGTTGGGCATGTCGGCATAGGGCTCGATCAGCCACGCGGTGTAACCGCCCTGCGATCCGTCGCCGACGATCTTCACGATGTCCACGTGCACCAGCTCGCTCGACACCCGGCTACGGACGTTCTTGAACTGTTCGACCACGTCGTCGATGGGCAGGCTTTTCACCGAATAGGAGGCCGATACCCGGAACGGCAGGGCATCGCGCTTCTCTGCGTCCACATAGATGTTGATGACGGCGCCCTGGTCGGAGCCAATGGGCGGCACGCCGGCGTCGAACAGCGAGGTGATGCCGGCCGCTGCGGCCTTGGGCAGCCAGCGATCCAGCAGCTTGCCCAGGTTGGCGGCGGTGATCGGCTCGACCGCATTGACGAGGGCGAGCACGGCGTTGACTTCGAGAACATAGCCGGTGGGCTCGCCCTTCTCGTCGCGGGCGTAATAGCTGAAGCGCGGGATGGGGTCCGGCGTGTCGCGGGTCACGCCGGCCATCTCCAGCGCCTTCGAGTTCACCCACAGGCTGTGGCCGTCGATGGCAAAGAAGAAGGCCGGCCGGTCGGGCAGGATGCGGTCGAGCTCGGCGCGGGTCGGGCCCTCCGGCGGGAACATGTCCACGCGCCAGCCGAAGCCGCGAATGGGGCCGGTGGGATTTTCCTTGGCATATTGCTCGATGGCGGCGAGGGCATCCTTCATGGTCGGCAGCTGAAGGTCGATGCCGGAGGTCAGGAAGGCGCCGAGCAGGGGGTGGGTGTGCCCTTCCACGAAGCCGGGCATGAGCAGCCGGCCCTTGAGGTCGATCACCTGCGTCTTCGGTCCCGCGAGCGCCATGGCGCCCGCTTCGTCGCCCACATGGATGATGGTCTTGCCGCGCACCGCGACCGCCTTCGCCCAGGGCTGCGCGCCGGAGACGGTGTAGACCGGCCCGTTGCGGAACACGAAATCGGCCGGGCCGGTCGCCGCCGCGGCGGGCTGGGACCCCTGCGCGCGCACCTCGGTCGCGCGGAAGACCGGCGCCATGGCTGCCGCCGCCGTCATGGCCATGCCGGCACCCAGCACGGAGCGGCGGTTGAGGCCGCTCGCCCGGCCGAAAGCCTCGAAATGGGGTGCCCATTCACACGCGATACACACTGCCGTCCCCTCCCGTGAGCGGCGATGTGCTGATTGCGCGTGCGTGAAAGCAACGCAAATCACTCGCCTTCCGAGAGGGTAGCGCGATCCTGTGACGGTAAAAACGACTTCTCTCGTGAATTGCCGCAATTTCTGTCGGCCGCCCGGGGCAACCCTTGACGGACATGAAGACGCACCCAAATCAACATTGCCGGCCGCAAGGCCGGGACAGACATCGCACCATGCGTGCGAGGTGCTTGTACCCATGTTGCTCGAAGGAGGATGTGGCTATGAGAACCACGCGAGGCGAGCGGCCGCAGGCGCCGCCGTCCCTTCAGTCGAAAGCCGCTCTGGTCCATCCGGACCAGGTGCTCGATCACCCGTCCATGAATGATGAGGAAAAGCGGGCGCTGCTGTCGTCCTGGGCATCGGACCGCCACGCGGTCGAGCATGCGCCGGCGCTCCGGCGTCTCGACAGCGGCGCGGTTGTTTCCATCGACGACATTCTGGCCGCGCTGGCGGCGCTGCCTACCGCGCCTGCCGGATGCGGGCCGGGCGGGAGCTGGACCGCCGTCGCGCGCCGCCAGAAGCCGTTCTCGCCCCCGTGGCGCAAGGCGCGGTCACGCCCCAATGGAGAGCCGCCCCCGCGCGGCGGCGGTCGGGCCGCCCTGCGGCTGGCTCCGGTGAATGACGTGAATGCATGAAGCGGCGCGGCGCTGGTTCGATCCGGCGCCGCGCCCGCCGAGAATCAGCCCATCGGGGGCGTCATGGCCGGCACGACGGCGACCACCTCCAGCTGATGGCGCCGCCCGTCCCGGGCTGTCCAGGAGATGGACTGGTTTTCGGACAGGCCGATCAGCGCCGCGCCGACGGGGGTCATCACCGAGACCTTGCCGTCGGCGATATCCGCGTCCTCGGGATAGACCAGCCGGACGGTGCGGGTCGTGCCCCCCGACCGGTAAGTGACGGTGGTGCCCATCTGCACCGAGTTCGGCGGCGCGCGGTCGGGTGCCACGAGCCGGGCGCGATCCAGCTCCGAGAGCAGTTCCTCCGCCACGTCGGGAATGGTGTCCAGCGCAGCGGTGGCGAGGCTGGTGAGGCGGCCGTGGTCGGCGCGATTGAGGATGAGCGCCGGCAGGCGCTCCCGGCGGGATTGTTTCGTCATGTGGTCGATCTTTCGCACGAGCGCGCGCTGCGGCGGCTGTCGGTGCAGCGGCCGCTGGCATAAGGCGCGATGGGATGGCGGATTTGCGCGATCGGCGGCCGCCGCCTCGGGTCCGGGCACGGCATCGCATCACCCCGGCATCCGGGGCGCAAACGCCGGACGCGGGGCTACGCTCCTGCGATAGGGCAGGGGCGGCAGGGAATGTATCGGGCGCCGTTCATGCGCCCATGAGGCCCCCGACCTTCCCTTATGTCAAGTCGGTCGGCGCGGTGCGCTGATGGGGCGGGAGGGCGAGATGTGGGCCATTCGCCGCGTCATTCGGCCAGCCGCGTGGCCGCCGTGAAAAGATGAGCCCTGCCGTCCGAGCGTGGACGGCAGGGTACATGGTTCAGTTGGCCTTTTTCTCGCCTCGCGCGGCAATCACCGCCGGGCAGGCGCTTTCGGACAAGGGGCGGAAGGCCTCGTCGCCGGGCAGGGTGGCGACCAGCTTGTAGAGGTCCCACTCGCCCTTGGAGGCCTCGGGAGACTTCACCTCGAAGACGTAGAAATCATGCACCATGCGCCCGTCCTCACGGAGCTTGGCATTGCGCACCACGTCGTCCTTGATCGGCAGCTCGCCCATCTTCTTGACCACGGTCTGCGCATCATCGCTCTTCGTCGCCGCCACAGACTTCAGATAGTGCAGGACGGAGGAATAGACGCCGGCGTGAATGGCGGACGGGATCTTGCCATTCTGCGCCTTGAAGCGCTCCGAGAAGGCGCGGGTGCCGTCGTCGAGGTCCCAGTAGAAGCCTTCCGAGAGCAGCGTGCCCTGCGCCACCGGCAGGCCGACGCTCTTCACGTCCAGCGCAGTGAGGAAGAAGGCGACCAGCTTCTGCTTCGAGGTGGTGATGCCGAACTCGCGGGCGGTCTTGATGCCCGTCACCGTATCGTTGCCGGCATTGGCGAGGGCGATGATGTCCGCGCCCGAGCCCTGCGCCGTCAGGAGCGGCGAGGAAAGGTCCACCGCCGGGAAGGGATGGCGCACGGAGCCGAGCACCTTGCCGCCCTTCTTGCCCACCACGGTCTTGGCGTCGGCCTCCAACTGCTGGCCGAGGGCATAGTCCGCCGTGACGAGATACCAGGATGTGCCGGGCTGGGTCAGGCGGTTGGCGATGCCGGCCACCTGCACGTAGGTGTCCCACATCCATTGCACCACGTGGCCGGGCTGGCACGCATCGCCGGTGAGGCGGGCGGTGCCGCCGGGGAAGAGCGCGACGCGGTTCTTCTCCTTCACCAGCGGCGCGATGGCGAGCTGGATGGAGGCGTTGGACATGTCGGCGAGGACGTCCACGCCATCCTGGTCGATCCACTTGCGGGCGGTGGCGGAGGCGATGTCCGCCTTGTTCTGGTGGTCGGCGGAGACCATCTCGATCTTCATGCCGGCGCACTCGGCCTTCAGGCAGTCGTCGATGGCCATCTGCGCGGCGATCAGCGAGCCTTTCCCGGTGATGTCCGAATAAACGCCGGACATGTCGGTGAGCACGCCCACCTTCACCGTGCCCCCGGAGATTTCTGCCGCCGCCGGAGCTGCGGCGAGTCCCGCCGCCAGGGCCAAGGCGAGGGGGCCGAATTTCGCTGTCATGGATGTCCTCCCGGTCATTCTTGTCATTGGTCGGCGCTCACCAGTGGACCATGGGCAGGCCCGCCACCGGTGAACGGAAAAAGGGAATGCGGGTGCCGCGCAGGCTGCCCACATAGACGGTCCGAAGGTCCGGGCCGCCGAAGGTGACGCTCGCGAACCAGGGGGCGATGGTGCCGCCGCAGGCGAGCATCAGCTCGGGCGTCACGGCGTCCTTCTCCAGCGCCGCCATCAGCGCCTTGCCGGCGGCGCTGCCGCGGTCGTCATCGAGGATGATGCGCAGGTCGCCGTCCGGGGTGATGGCGAAGATGCGGTCCGTCATCACATGGGTGCCCCAGAGGTTGCCATGCGCGTCGAAGGCGATGCCGTCGATGAAGGCGCCGTGGTCCGAGGGGCCGAAGGTCTCGCGGTCGGTGAGGTCGCCGTTGGGCAGCGCCCTGAGGCGCGTCACCCGCTTGCCGCCCGTCTCGACAACGTAGAGCCATTCCTCCTTGGCGTCGAAGCGGATCTCGTTGGTGAAGCAGAAGCCGTCCGCGACGATGCGCAGATGGCCGTTCTCGTAAAGCGCCACATAGCCGTCCGCGACGTTCGGGCTCATGGCCTGCATCCAGTTCTTGATGCGGGTGGAGATGGTGAGCCAGATGCGGTCCCTTCTGTCGCGCAGCACGAAATTGACCTTGCCGATCGGTGTGCCGTCGATGGTGTCGGCGAGCACGCGGGATTGTCCGTCGCGGGTCATGATTTCCAGCCGGTCGGTACCGAAATTGGAGATCAGGATGTCCCCATTGCGGGCGAAGGCGAGGCCGTTCGGCAGGGTGCCGGCGACGAAGCGCGTCTCCTCGTCGGCGGCGGAGGCGAAGTGCGTCGCCTCGCTCTGCGCGATCAGCGTCTGGGTGCCGTCCGGGCGGATGTGCACCACCCCGCCGCGCGCGTCCGCGCTCCACAGGGACCCGTCGCGCTCCGCGAGGATGCACTCGGGACGCTGCAAGTTCTCGCCCACATAGGCGATGGCGGCGGGGTCGACCGTAAAGCCGTCGATGGGGTTGGGCGCTGCCATGGCGTTCCTCAGTCTGTCAGAAGCTCACCTTGTCGGCGCCCTTTAGCCCGAGGGTGGCGCGGGCCTCGTCCGGGGTGGCGATCTCGTGGCCCAGCTCTTCCAGGATACGCCGGATCTTCGCCACCTGCTCGGCATTGGAGGAGGCGAGCTTGCCGCGGCCGATGAACAGGCTGTCCTCCAGCCCCACCCGCACATTGCCGCCCAGCATGGCCGCCTGCGTGGCGAACGGCATCTGGTGGCGACCGGCGGCGAGCACCGAGAAGTAATAATCCTTGCCGAACAGCTTGTCGGCGGTGCGCTTCATGAACATCAGATTGTCCATGTCCGGCCCGATGCCGCCGAGAATGCCGAAGATGAACTGCAGGAACACCGGCGGCTTGAACCAGCCCTGGTCGAGGCAGTGGGCAAGATTGTAGAGGTGGCCCACGTCGTAGCATTCATGCTCGAACTTGGTGCCGTGCTCCTCGCCCAGCATCTTGTAGATGCGCTCGATGTCGCCGAACGTGTTGCGGAAGATGAAGTCCTTCGTGCCGGTGAGGTAGGGTTCCTCCCAGTCGTGCTTCCAGTTGGAATAGCGCTTCGCCAGCGGGTGCAGCGCGAAGTTCATGGAGCCCATGTTCAGCGAGCACATCTCGGGCGCGGCGATCAGCGGCGCGGCGAGGCGGTCCTCCACGGTCATGTTCAGGCCGCCGCCGGTGGTGATGTTGATGACCGCGTCGGTCGCCTGCTTGATGCGCGGCAGAAACTCCATGAACACGGCGGGATCGGGCGTCGGGCGCCCATCCTTCGGATCGCGGGCGTGCAGGTGCAGGATGGCAGCGCCGGCCTCGGCCGCGGCGATGGCCTGCTCGGCGATCTCGTTGGGTGTGATGGGCAGCGCGTCGGACATGGTGGGCGTGTGAATGCCGCCCGTCACCGCGCAGGTGATGATGACCTTGCTCAAGACGTGTCTCCGCAAAAATGCGTTCAATCGGGAAGGATGGCGACGGCGCGCGTCCAGCCGGCGGAGGCGGCGCGCACCTTCACCGGGAAGCAGCTGATGGTGAAGCCGGTGGAGGGCAGCGCCTCGAGATTGTGCAGCTTCTCGATCTGGCAATAGCCCTTCTCGCGGCCGGCCTTGTGGCCTTCCCAGATGAGGGATGCATCACCCGTCTCGGCGAAGCGGCGCGCGGTGAAAGAGAAGGGCGCGTCCCAGCTCCAGCCGTCCGTGCCCACGACCCGAACCCCTTGATTTACAAGGTGGAGCGTGGCGTCGCGGCCGAAGCCGCAGCCCTTGTCGATGTAATCGGCCTGACCATAGGCGATGCCGGCGGAGGTGTTCGCCACCACGATGTCGAGGGGGCTCAGCCTATGGCCGATGCGCGCCAGTTCCGCGTCGATCTCCGCCGGCGTCACCACATGGCCGTCGGGCAGATGGCGGAAGTCCAGCTTCACGCCGGGGCGGAAGCACCAGTCGAGCGGGATCTCGTCAATGGTGATGGCGCGGGCGCCGCCGTCCATGGTGGGGTGATAGTGCCACGGCGCATCCACATGGGTGCCGTTGTGGGTGGAGATGTGGGCGGTCTCCACCGCCCAGCCCATGCCCTCGGGAAGCTGCTCGGGCGTGAGGCCGGGGAAGGCGGCGCACAAGGTGGCGGCGGTTTCGGTGTGGACTGAATAGTCGATGCGGACCCGCTGGAAGGGTGGGTCGGCGGGCACGTCGTTTTCCAGCGGAATGGAGATGTCGACGAATTTCGGCACGGCGTCCCATCCTCCCCGGCCCGTCAGGCGGGCTTCGATTTTTGGCATTTTGAACAGTCGTACAGGTTATTGTACGTACGTTCAAGATGCATATGAATGCGAGGGCACCGATGGCGCAGATCCTCACACCGCGACTGGTGCGAATGCAATGGCAGCGCTAGAAGAGGCCATGGAGACGACGAAGAAGACCGCGCCGGTCCGGCGCTCGGCTGCTCCGGCGGCGCGCCGGAAGGCGCCGCGCCGCTCACCCGTGGCACCCGAGGAGATTCAGCGTCCCGACCGGCGGCAGGACATCCTCGACAGCGCGGAATTCCTCTTCGCCGAGCGGGGCTATGCCGCCGTTTCCGTGCGCGACATCGCCGCCCGCGCGGGGGTTCCCGTGGCGCTGGTGAGCTATTATTTCGGCCGCAAGCCGGAGCTGCTGGCGACGGTGTTCGCGCATCGGCAGGCCAATCTGGATGAGCGCATTTCCCGCATCCGGGAAATCGGCGCGCGCGGGCCGGGCCCTGGCCGCGTGGAAGAGATCGTGGCCGCCTGGGCGGAGCCGGTGGTGCGGCTGACCGGCTCGGCGAGCGGCGACAGCTTTTCCCTTCTCGTCGCCCGCACGGCCTGGGACCCGGGGCCGGAGGCGACGGAGATCATCGGGCGCTTCTACGATCCGCTGGTGCATGCCTTCCTGGAGGCCATGTCGGTGGCGCTGCCGGATTGCCCTGCGGACAAGCTGCTCTGGGCCTACGAATATGCGGTCGGCGCGCTGCTGATGTACGTCGCCGACAAGCGCATCGAGCGTCTGTCGAACGGCCGGGCAACGGCCGGAGACCCGGCGCGGTTCGACGATTTCGTTCGCTTCGTCACCGCCGGCCTCACGGCCATGTGCCGCTGAAGGCGGGCCGGGGGGCTCCGCAAGGCTGCGCAAGGGTTCCGCGCTTCAGGCGCCATCGGCGATGGGTTCAAGCCACCTCACGACCGGAAAAGCGCTCGCCGGGTGATGGCGCGGCGCGATCGATGGCAGCGGCGATCATCGTTGGCTGGAGCAGCCTCTGGCGCGACTTCCGGGCGGAGATCACGGGATGTGGCGGTACAACAAGCGTTTGCAACGCTTTGGAATGGTGCTGCGAGAGAGGATTGAACTCTCGACCTCTCCCTTACCAAGGGAGTGCTCTACCACTGAGCTACCGCAGCGTGCCGGCGGGCCGCATGGAAGCGGGGACCGCGGCGACGGGTGTGCCGTCGTCAGGAGCGCTCCTCTAGTACATGCGGCGCTGCGGTGCAAGGGGCCGGGTGCCGATGGCGGTGGATGACGCCACAAACGGACGCGCCCGCGCAAACCCCCGGTGCCATTCGCCGAAAAAATGCGCCTGCTTGCGGCTTGAGCGTTTCCTTCTGCCCAGCTAGCCTCCATCCTACGTGGCCTGGATGGGGGAAGTCATGGCAGCGGACAAGGCGCGCAAGGAAACCATAGGCGCCGTCCGGCGCACATTCGCCCCGTGGAAGGACCCCGGCCAGACCCCGCTCATCCGCTTCGAGAACGTCATCAAGCGGTTCGGCGACTTCACCGCCGTCAACAACGTCAGCCTCGACATCTACGAGCGGGAATTCTTCGCGCTGCTCGGCCCCTCTGGCTGCGGCAAGACCACCCTCATGCGCATGCTGGCCGGATTCGAGGAGCCCACCTCCGGCCGCCTCACGCTGGCCGGGGAGGATCTGGCGGGGGTGCCGCCCTACCGGCGGCCAGTGAACATGATGTTCCAGTCCTATGCGCTGTTCCCGCACATGAACGTGGCGGACAACATCGCCTTCGGCCTGAAGCAGGACAAGATGCCCAAGGCCGACATCGATGCCCGCGTCGAGGAGATGCTGCATCTCGTCAAGCTGGAGCAGTTCGCCAAGCGCAAGCCTCACCAGCTGTCCGGCGGCCAGCGCCAGCGCGTGGCGCTGGCGCGATCCCTCGCCAAGCGGCCCAAGGTGCTGCTGCTGGACGAGCCGCTCGGCGCCCTCGACAAGAAATTGCGCGAGGAGACGCAGTTTGAGCTGATGGACCTGCAGATGTCCCTCGGCATGACCTTCCTGATCGTGACGCACGACCAGGAGGAGGCCATGACCGTGGCGGACCGGATCGCCGTCATGAATCACGGCGTGCTGGTGCAGGTAGCCCCGCCCGCTGAAATCTACGAGCAGCCCGCCACCCGCTACATCGCCGACTTCATCGGCGAGGTGAATCTCATCGAATCCACCGTCACCGCCTGTGAGGGCGAGATGACCCGGCTGACCTCCGATGTGACGCCTTCCCCGCTGAGCGTGGCCCATCCGTGCGAAGTGGCCGCCGGGGGCAATGCCTGCATCGCCATCCGGCCGGAAAAGCTGCGGATCTCCCTCGATCCTCCGCCGGAGGGGAGCGAGAATATCTTCGCCGGCAAGATCTGGGATATCGGCTACCTGGGTGATCTCTCCATCTACCATGTGGAGCTCGCCTGCGGTCAGCGGCTGAAGGTGTCCCAGCCGAACCTGTCGCGCCGGGTGGCGCGCCCCATTTCCTGGGAAGACGAGGTGTGGGTCACGTTCGACCCCGACGCCGGCGTTCTGCTGACCCGCTGAGGAGAAACGGACATGGCCATGGCGGGCGAGAAGGGCAGGGGCCGCTGGTTCGTAATCGCGGTTCCCTATCTGTGGCTTCTGGCGCTGTTCCTCGCGCCCTTCCTCATCGTGTTCAAGATCTCGCTGTCGCAGGACGTGGTGGCCCAGCCGCCCTATGCCCCGCAGCTCGATCTCTCCAACGGACTTGCGGGGCTGACGGACTTCCTCTCGCAGCTCTCCTTGGCCAATTACGGCTACGTGCTCGATTTCTCCAACGAGTTCCTGGAGGCCTACGGCTCAAGCCTTGTGATCGCCTCCATCTCCACCGTGCTTCTGCTGCTGGTGGGCTACCCCATCGCCTACGGCATGGCGCGGGCGCCGCGCTCCATCCAGCCGACGCTGCTGATGCTGGTGATCCTGCCGTTCTGGACCTCGTTCCTGATCCGCGTCTACGCCTGGATCGGCATCCTCTCGCCGGAGGGCCTGCTGAACCAGGGGCTCATGGCGCTGGGCGTCATCGATACGCCGCTGGAGATCCTGAACACCAATCTCGCGGTCTATATCGGCATCGTCTATTCCTACCTGCCGTTCATGGTGCTGCCGCTCTACTCGGCGCTGGAGAAGCTGGATCTGACGCTTCTTGAGGCCGCGGCAGACCTCGGCTGCCCGCCGACCAAGGCGTTCTGGACCATCACCTTCCCGCTCTCCATCCCTGGCGTCGCCGCCGGCGCGCTGCTGTGCTTCATCCCGGCGGTGGGCGAGTTCGTGATCCCCGATCTGCTCGGCGGCTCCGACACCCTGATGATCGGCAAGTCGCTGTGGACCGAGTTCACCGTGAACCGCTCCTGGACGGTCTCCTCGGCGGTGGCGGTGCTGCTGCTGCTGGTTCTGGTGATCCCCATCGTCATCTACCAGAACATCCAGCAGCGTGAACTGGAGGCGGGCAAATGAAGAAGGGCCTCACCTGGTTCAACATCACGTCCATCGTGCTCGGATTCGCCTTCCTCTACATCCCGATCCTGCTGTTGGTCATCTACTCCTTCAACGCCTCGCGCCTCGTCACCGTGTGGGCGGGCTTCTCCACCCAATGGTACTGGTCCCTGCTGGAGAACGAGCAGCTCATCGACGCCGCGTGGGTGACGCTGCGCATCGCCTTCTTCTCCTCGCTGGTGGCGACCGTGCTCGGCACCATGGCGGCGCTGGCGCTGACCCGCTACGGGCGGTTCGGTGGCCGCACCCTGTTCTCGGGCATGATCTATGCGCCCCTCGTAATGCCTGAGGTCATCACCGGCCTGTCGCTGCTGCTGCTGTTCGTGGCGGTGAATTTCGACCGGGGCTTCTGGACGGTGCTGCTGGCCCACATCACCTTCACCATGTGCTTCGTGGCCGTGGTGGTGCAGTCGCGCCTTGTCACCTTCGACCGCACGCTGGAGGAGGCGGCGCTGGATCTCGGTTGTCCGCCGTTCCAGACCTTCATCAAGATCACTTTGCCGCTTATCCTGCCGGCGGTGGTGTCCGGCTTCATGCTGGCCTTCACCCTGTCGCTGGATGATCTCGTGATCGCGAGCTTCACCACCGGGCCCGGTGCGACCACGCTGCCCATGCGCATCTATTCGCAGGTCCGCCTGGGCGTGACGCCGGAGATCAACGCGGTCTGCACCATCCTCATCGCCATCGTGACGGTGGTGGTCATCGTCGCCTCCATTCTCACCAAGCGCGCAGAGAACCAGCGGCAGGCGGAGGAGCGGGCGGCGCTGCAATAGGGCGCGAGAGGCGAAGGCCTTCGGGCGACCGGTTCGCGCATGCCGTCGCCTCGGCGCAGGGCCGCGAGGGAATCCCGGCGGCAAAAGCGCCGAACGCGGTCACGATCTGGATCATGAGCAGCAAGGCGCCGGCCAGCATCGCTCCGCCCATCAGCAGGGCGAGTCCACGGTTGCGATCAGCGGATACGGAGGCGGCGGTGGCCATGCCCAAACTCCCGGTGTGCGAGACACCGGGAGCGTGACAGTGAAGTGTTAACCATAACCTTAAGTTCTGCCCGTCCAGCGTCCGCGGCGAAAGGCCGCCTCAGCGGCCCTCGCGCACCCATGCGGCGGTGATGACGCCGAGCAACAGGAGCAGGCCGGAGAGACCCGCGAACATCGGGAACAGGCCGATGCCGCGCACGACCGAGGCATCGCGCGTCTTCAGGCCCATCCAGTCCTCGCCGGCCAGCCTATCGGAGGCCGAGACCTGCACGAGGCGCGGCACCTGCCCGTTTAGGTCGGCAAGGCGCCACACGCCGCCGCCGGTGGCCGCCGCGATGGGGGCGAGCACGTCGCGGGTGCTGGTCACCTCGGCGAACTCCTTCGGATTCAGCGGGCCGATATTGGCGAGGGCGTTCAGCGTGCCGTTCTGCGCCCGCCACAGGCCGAGTTCATCGGCCGGCGTCTTCGCCTGCCAAAGGCCGGGCTCGACCTGCGCCAGGGTGAGGGTGCGCAGCGCGCCGGATGGGGTGGTGACGGTGGCGGGCGGCACCTGGTCCGCCATGGTCTGGCGTTCCACGATGAGATCGCGGCCGGAGACGGTGAGCTTGAGCCGCTCCTCCTCCAGATCCGGCTCCTTCATCAGCCAGTGGGACAGGCGGCGCAGCAGGTCGATGTGGGGGCCGCCGCCTTCATAGCCGCGCGCCCACAGCCAGATGTGGTCCGAGAGGAGCAGGGCGACGCGGCCTTCTCCCACCCGGTCCACCAGCAGCACCGGCTTTTCGCCGGGCGCGGACATGAGGCTCGTGCCGGAGCGCGCCTGCGCGTCGATCACACGGAAGAAGCGGCTCCAGTGGGGCGGGTCGCTCTCCGACCCCGGCAGGTTGCGGGTGACGGGATGGCGCTTGCCGGGGTCGGTGAGCTTCGCGTGGTAGGGCGCATCGGTGGCCTCCCCACGCGGAATGCCGGGCAGAATCTCCTCCAGCGGCGTGTTGTAGAGCGAGCCGGTATCGATGAAGTCCGTACCCGCCGCCACCAGCACGGCGCCACCTGCGCGCACGTAGCGCACGATATTGTCGAAATAGATCTGCGGCAGCACGCCCTGCTGGGCGTAACGGTCGAAGATGATGAGGTCGAAATCCTTGATCTTGGTCTGGAACAGCTCGCGGGTCGGGAAAGCGATGAGCGAGAGTTCGTTGATGGGCGTGCCGTCCTGCTTCTCCGGCGGGCGCAGGATGGTGAAGTGGACGAGGTCCACGTTGGCGTCGCTCTTCAAGAGGTTGCGCCACGTGCGCTCGCCCACGTTCGGCTCGCCGGAAACGAGGAGCACGCGCAGCTTGTCGCGCACGCCGTCGATGGCGACGGCGGTGCGGTTGTTCACCTGCGTCAGCTCGCCTTCGAGCGGGGGCACCTCGAACTCGACGATGTTGGGGCCGGCGTGGGTGATGTCCACGTCGATGCTGGCGCTGCGGCCGGTGGTGACGGTGGGCCGGCCGATCACCTCGCCGTCTCGGCGAATGGTGACGGGCACGCGGGCACCGGCCGGGGCACCTTCGTCCGTCACCTTGAAGGTCACGGTCTGCTTCTGGCCGACGATGCCGAAGCGCGGCGTCTTCTCCAGCGCCACGCGGCGATCCCGCTCGCCGGCACGGCCGGTGATGAGGGCATGGACGGGAGCGGAGAAGCCGAGCGCGCCGGCATTCTCCGGCGTGTCATGGACGCGCCCGTCGGTGATCATGATGGCGCCGGCCACCCGCTCGGGCGGCACGTCGGCAAGGCCGGCCGAGAGCGCGGAGAACAGGCGCGTGCCGTCCGCCGAGCCGTCGCCCGCATCCGCCTCGATGGTCCGCACCTCGACGCCGGAAAGCTTGCCCAGGCGTTCGGCGAGCTGGGCGCGCGCCGCCTCGGTCTGCTGGGTGCGCTCGCCGAAGGATTGCGACTGGCTCTTGTCCACCACCACCGCAACCACGGAGGAGAGCGGCTCGCGCTCCTCGCGGGTGAAAGACGGGTTGGCGAGGGCCAGCAGGCCCACCGCCAGCGCCAGCGCGCGGAACACCGAGCCGCGGGTCCGGGAATAGACCAGCAGCCCGGCGAGCAGCGCAGCCGCGACCGCAACCGCGATCAGCGCCGGCAGCGGCAGGAAGGGGGAGAAGGTGAGGCCGTAGCTCATGCTTGGTCACTCGCGCGACTCCCTCTCCCCTTGCGGGAGAGGGCCGGGGTGAGGGGTCTGCCGAGCAAGGGGGCCGCCGGGAAAGCCTGGCGGAGCCACCCCCTCACCCCCCGGCCCCTCTCCCGCAGGGGGAGAGGGGAGGCGAGCGGCGAGCGCGGGAAGAAGACCGAACGGCCGGGCGTATGCATGCTATTGCCCCAGCCGTTCCAGCAGCGCCGGAACATGCACCTGGTCCGCCTTGTAGTTGCCGGTCAGCACGTACATCACCATGTTGGCACCGGCCCGGAAGGCGATCTCGCGCTGGCGCGGCTCGCCGGGGGTGAGCGGCAGCATCGGCTCGCCCGAGCGTGACACGGCCCAGGCGCCGGCCAGATCGTTCGAGGTGATGATGACGGGGGACACGCCGTCGCCGGCGCGGGCGGGGCGGTCGGCATCGTCGCGGGCGGCGGGTAGCGCTTCCACCCAGGTTGTGCCGCCGGTGAAGCGGCCGGGAAAATCCTTCAGGAGATAGAAGGCTTTGGTGAGCACGTGGTCGCGCGGCACCGGTTCCAGTTCCGGAATGTCGAGGCGGGAGAGGATTTCCTTCAGCCGCGCCTGCGCCGGGGTGAGCGGCGCGCCGGGGCCGCCGGGGGATTCGATGGCGTCGCGGGTATCGAAGATCACCGTGCCGCCCTGCTTCATATAGGTATCGATGCGCGCCAGCACCGGCTGGGCGGGAATGGGCGTGTTGGCGAGGATGGGCCAGTAGAGCACGGGGAAAAAGGCAAGCTCGTCCCGCGCGAGGTCCACGCCCATGGCCTCTCCCGCCTGCAGCGCGGTGCGCTGGCCGAGGAAGGTCGCGAGGCCGTCGAGGCCGGCGCGGGAGATGTCGTCCACCTCGCTGTCGCCCGTCACCACATAAGCGAAACGGGTCTGCGTGGTGGCCTTCAGCGCGAAGCCATCGTCGGCGCGGGCCGGGGCGGGCACGAGGGCGCCGGCGGTTGCGCCCAGCATGACCGCGGCGAGGAGGGCCGCCGCGGCGCCGCGACGGGCTTTCGTTCCACCCATGCGCGAGAGCCCTCCCGCCAGGAACAGCACCGCCAGCGCATCGAGAAGAAGCAACAGCATGGCGCCGATCAGGATCGGCCCGCGCATGTCGCGCGGCGCGCTCTCCTGCAAGGGCTCCGTGCGGCCCCCCAACGCTGCGAGATCAAGCACCTTGGGGCGGTCGGCCGGGAGCAGGGTGTTCACCGCCACGAGGCCGTCCGGCGGACCGTAAAAGCCGGGCGGATGATCGGCGGTGGAGCGGCCGCGATAATCGGCGGGTAAAGCGCGGGCGGTAGGGCCGGCGGGGCGGAAGGCGCCGAAGCCGTCGAGCACGCGGGCGGGCGGCAGCGCCGCCACATCCGGCCGGCCAGCGGGCTGGAGCGCCGTGCCGGCGGGGGCCGTCTCGGGCGGGGGCGGGGCGTCGGACAGGGCAACCACGTGGCGCAGCATTTCAACGAATGTGCCGGAAAGGGGCAGGTTCGACCAGGAGGTGTCGCCGGTGACATGGAACAGCACCAGCGCGCCCTTGCCCCGGCGGGTGCCGGTGACGAGGGGCGTGCCGTCCGCGAGCGTCGCCCATGTGCGGTCGCCGAGCGTGCCGTCCGGCTCGGCCAGCACCTGCCGGTTCACGGTCACGTCGTCGGCGGGCTTGATGTCGCGGAAGGGGCCTTCCGGCGTCAGGGAGCCGAGCTTCTGCGGCGTCTCCCACGACAGGGAGCCGCCCAGAACACGGCCGCCGCGTCGCAGGCGCACAGGCAGGAGATCGTCCTGCGCATTGGCGAGGCGCGGCCCGGCGAAGCGGATGAGCACGCCGCCGTCCTCCACGAATTTGGCGAGCCGGTTGCGGGTGGCGGGCGGAATGGTGCCGACATCGGTCAGCGCCAGCACGGGCAGGCGCTGGTCCAGGAAGCGGTTGATGTTCTCCGTGGCCGATCCCGTCTCCGCCACCCGCAGGTCGGCGAAGGGGCCGAGCGCGCGGGAGAGATAATAAGTCGGCGCCAGCAGCGGCTGGCCGGTGTCGGTGGAGGTGCCTGAGACGACGCCCACCGAGCGCCGCCGCCACCGCTTGTCCAGAAGCTGCACGGCGCCGGCCGAGTGCTCGCCGGCAATCTCCAGCCGCGCCACTTCGTTGCGCAGTTCCACCGGCAGGTCGAAGCGGGCGTCCACCTCGCTCGTGCCCTCCGGCAAAGTGAAAGGCGCTTCGGCGAGGACGAGGCCGCGCATGTCGCGGGCCGTCACGCGGCCGGCGCGGGGGGCACCGGACGTGGGGCGCACCACCTTCACCGTGAGCGCCTCGGCTGCATTCTCCGCCGCCGCGAGCGCGAGCGGTTCGGCGACGCCGCCACCCACCACAAGCAGCCGGGCGCCGGCGCCGAGGTCGGCGAAGGCGCGCGCGGTGTCGGGATCGGCGCCAAGGTCGACGCCATCGGAAATGTAGACCACGCCCGCGCTGGGCTCCGCGCCGAGGAGGCGCCCGGCCAGCGCCAGCGCCTCCTTGCGGGCGGGCGCATAGGGCACCGGCTCCAGCGAGCGGAGGCGGTCGCGCGCGGCGGCGGGGGTGGAGAGGGTCGCCTCGCGCGGCACGTCGCCGGTGGGGATGAGGGCGACCCCGCGCCCGTCGGTCTCCGCCTCGTCGATGAGGGCCGCTGCGGCGCTGCGGCGGGCCTCCCAGCTCGCGGCGGCCGGCCAGCCCTGATCAATGACGAGGAGAAGCGGCCCGGAGCCGGTCGGCGCCGCGGCGGGCGGATTCCAGATGGGCCCTGCGGCGGCGAGGATCACGAGTGCGGCGAGCAGCATCCTGAGAGCCGTGAGCCACCACGGCGTGCGCGCCGCGCTCTCCTCCTTGGGCGTGATGCCGAGCAGCAGGCGCAGCGGTGGGAAGCTCACCTGGCGCGGCTTCGGCGGCACCACGCGCAGCAGGAACCACAGCAGCGGCAGCGCGAGGAAGGCTGTGAGCAGCAGCGGGGCGGAGAAAGCGAGGGGGAGACCGAACATCAGGCCGGTCCTCCGGACACGTAGGCATGTCCGCCGCCCTTCGGCAAAGCGGAGGGACCGCCGCCCACGCTCATGCGCTGGTGCAGGGCGAGCAGCATCTCGCTCGCCGGACGGTCGGTGCGGTGGATGGCGAAGCTCCAGCCGAGACGCTCCGCCGCGGCGCGCAGGCGCGCGCGGTGATCGACCAGCTTCAGGTCATAGTCGGCCTTCCAGCTCTCGGCCCGGCCGACGGTCAGGCGGTCGCCGCCCTCGGGCTCGCGGAACTCGATGCGGCCGGAGAAGGGGAAGGTCTCCTCCGCCGGGTCCACGATCTGCACCAGGTGACCATGGGCGCCGGACGCGGCCAGCGTGTGGAGGCGCGCCTCGATCTCGTCCGCCGGGCTCCAGAAATCGCTGAACAGAACGATTTCCGACAAGGGCGAGGGACCGAACTCGGGCGGCAGGCTCGCCGGCAGGCGCGGTGCCAGCACCACGGCCTCGGCCATGCGCTCGACAATGCGGCGGTTGGCGGACGGGCGCATCAGCTCGGGAATGCCCACGCGCTCGCCGCCCTTCACCAGCAACTCGGCGAGGGCGAAGGCCACCACCAGCGCGCGCTCGCGCTTCGGTGCCTGTCCCCGGGAAGCGTAATTCATGGATGCCGAAAGATCGGGCCAGATCCACACCGTGTGGCTTGCCTCCCACTCGCGCTCGCGCACATACAGATGGTCGTCGCGGGCGGAGCGGCGCCAGTCCACGCGGTTCGCCGGCTCGCCATCCACGAAGCGGCGATACTGCCAGAAGTTCTCTCCGGTGCCCGCGCGGCGTCGCCCGTGCAGGCCGTGCTGCACGCTCATGGCGATACGCCGTGCCTCCAGGACAAGCCGCGGCATGGCCGCCGCGAGATCGGCCGCGGCGTGGGTGGCCGTCTCGACCGCCTGATGCGCATCGTCGGTCGTGGTCTGGCCTTTCGCAGCGGTTGCCATGGGCGCGGGCCGGTCCGCGCTCACCCGAGTCGCTCGGTGAGGCGGCGGATGATGCCGGTGACGCTCTGGCGCTCGGCGCGGGCGGCGAAGGTCAGCGCCATGCGATGCTTCAGCACCGGTTCGGCGAGGGCCACCACGTCGTCGAGGGAAGGCGCATAGCGCCCGTCCAGCAGGGCACGGGCACGCACCGCCAGCATCAGCGCCTGGCTGGCGCGCGGGCCAGGACCCCAGGCGATATAGGCCTGCTCCGGCCCTTCCGCGCCCGGACGGGCGGAGCGGACCAGGGTGAGGATGGCCTCCACCACCGATTCGCCCACCGGCAGGCGGCGGACGAGGCGCTGGGCGGCGATAAGGTCGTCCACCGTCATGGCGGCGCGGGGCTTCTGCTCCTCCGCCGAGGTGGTTTCGAACAGGATCTTCCGCTCCGCGTCGCGGTCCGGATAATCCACGTCGATCTCCATCAGGAAACGGTCGAGCTGCGCCTCTGGGAGGGGATAGGTGCCTTCCTGCTCCAGCGGGTTCTGGGTCGCGAGCACATGGAAGGGCTTGGGCAGGTCATGCCGCTCGCCGGCGACGGTGACGTGGTATTCCTGCATGGCCTGCAGCAAGGCCGACTGGGTGCGGGGCGAGGCGCGGTTGATCTCGTCCGCCATCAGCAGCTGGGCGAAGATCGGACCCTTGATGAAGCGGAAGGCGCGCCGCCCGCCGGCCGATTCTTCCAGCACCTCGGCGCCGAGGATGTCGGAAGGCATCAGGTCCGGCGTGAACTGCACGCGACGGGCATCGAGGCCCAGCACCGTACCCATGGTGTCCACGAGCTTGGTCTTGGCAAGGCCCGGCACGCCGACGAGCAGCGCATGGCCGCCGGCGAGAATGGTGATCAGCGCGCGCTCCACCACCGTTTCCTGCCCGAAGATGACGTTGGAAATGGCCGCGCGGGCGGCCTTCACATGGGCGGCGGCGGCTTCCGCGTTGCGGATGATCATCTGGTCGAGGTCGAAGGTCTCGCCGGCAGCCGACATATGCTCATCTCCTCCACGCGAACGAATCGCACGCCAAATACGCACCGCACGCACACTTGCCCGCATGCCGAACATGCACCGCAAGCTTGCTGCCAAAAGCGGCAACAAAACGCCTCCGCTCCTCCTTCGCCGGGCCGTTCCGCCCTCTGCCGGTCTGATGGGCATCGGGCGGGCCGTTCCATGCGCCGGCCTGGGACGGACGCCGAACCACGGGGCCGCCTTGCGGTCTCCGCGTGAAAAGGCCCGTCTCGCGAAGTCTTGCAAACGTCGCGCCACCCGGACACAGAGCTTACGATATGATGCGCGTGCGTCGAGCCCCCCCGAACGCTGCGCGAGTGCGCCGCACTCACGTCATCGCGAGCCCGCCGCTTTTCGCGGCGTGACCGGCCAAGGAGACCAGATGCCCGCACCTGAGCCAGACACGCCCCCCGTTTCGCCGGACGCCGCATCCAGCACCTCCTCGGCCACCGGCCGGCTGGAGGCGCTGATGGCGGCCGCCCGTGCCGGCGGGGGGAAGGGTCCGGCGCCGGTGGAGCTGTGGAACCCGCCCGATTGCGGCGACATGGACATGGTGATCCGGGCCGACGGGACGTGGACCTACATGGGCACCCCCATCACGCGCCCGGCGCTGGTCAAGCTGTTCGCCTCCGTGCTCGCGCGGGAAGGCGAGCGCTTCGTGCTCAAGACGCCGGTGGAAAAGGTGGGCATCACAGTGGAGGATGCGCCGTTCCTCGCTGTCGATATGGCCGTGGAGGCCGGTGCGGCAGAGCACGGACCCCGGGGCGCCACTCTCGTCTTCCGCACCAATCTCGACGACGTGGTGCGCTGCGGGCCGGGCCAAGAACTGCGCTTCGCTCACGGCACCGGCGACGGCGAGGTCGTGCCCTACCTGCACGTTCGCCGTGGGCTGGAGGCGCGGCTGTCGCGGGCGGTGCATCTCGACCTGATGGAACGCGGGGAGGTGCGGGAAGAGGGCGGCGTCCCCATGTTCGGGGTGGCGTCGGGCGGGCTCTTCTTCCCCATCCTTCCGGCGACCGAACTGGGACTGGACTGATGCGGGCGTTCGACGAAGCGTTTTCCGAAACCAACAGCGCAGGCGGAAGCCTCGCTGATTTCCTGCGCCGCGCCGGGGAGCGCCTGTCGCCCACACCGCCGCCGTTCTATTCCGAAGGCGACTTTCTCGCGCTCAATGGCGATCACGCCTTGCAGCCGGAAAAGGTCAGCCTCATCCCGCAGGAGCGCCCCCGCCACGCCGCCGTGCTTGTGCCGGTGATCGCCCGGCCGGAGCCGACCATCCTGCTGACGCTTCGGTCATCACACCTCTCCGAGCATGCGGGGCAGGTGGCGTTTCCGGGCGGGCGCGTCGATCCCGGCGACAAGGACGAGATCGACGCGGCGCTCAGGGAGGCGCGCGAGGAGGTGGGGCTTGATTCGGCGCGGGTCCGTCCGCTCGGCTTCCTCGACGGCTACCTCTCTGGCACCGGCTTCTGGATCGTGCCGGTGGTGGCGCTGGTGGACCCGGCCTATACGCTCACGCTCAATCCGGCCGAGGTGGAGGAGGCGTTCGAGGTGCCGCTCGGTTTCCTCATGAGCCCGCGCAACCACGAGCGCCAGTCGCGGGAATGGAAGGGCACGCTGCGGCATTATTACGTGATGCCGTTCGAGGGGCATAATATCTGGGGCGCGACGGCGGGCATGCTGCGCAACCTTTACGAGAAGGTCTACGCCTGATGGCGCGCAGCCTGCTCATTGAACTTGCCCTGTTCCTTACGCCGTTCCTGCTCTACGGCGCCCTGCTGATCGCGACCAAAGGCTCGGCAGTGCCGGCCAACTGGTCGCCCCGCGCCCTCGCGGTCACCGCCTTCGCGGCAGTGGCTCTTGTCGTTCTGGGGCTCTTCCTGTTCGAGCATGGCCGCGTGGCGCCCCCCGGCGCGCATTACGTGCCCGCGCAGACGAAGGACGGCGTGTTCGTGCCGGGGCATTTCGAATGACAGCGAGCGTTGCCGGCGCCCCGTTCTGGGCGACGCCCGGCCTTGCGCCCCTCCTCGCAGCCCTGAACGGCGGGGGAGAGGAAGCGCGGGTGGTCGGCGGCGCGGTGCGCAATTCGCTGCTCGGTCTGCCAGTGACCGACGTGGACATCGCCACCACCGCCGTGCCGCAGGAGGTCGCCGCCCGTGCCTCACGCGCCGGCCTGAAGGCGGTGCCCACCGGCATCGAGCATGGCACGGTCACGGTGGTGTCGGGCCACCATGGATACGAGGTCACCACCCTGCGCGAGGATGTGGAGACCGACGGCAGGCGGGCGGTGGTGCGCTTCGGCCGGAGCTGGGAGCATGATGCCGAACGGCGGGACTTCACCCTGAACGCGCTCTATGCGGCTGCGGACGGCACGGTGCTGGACCTTGTGGGTGGCCTTGCCGATCTCGAGGCGCGCAAGGTGCGCTTCATCGGCTCGCCGGAGGCGCGCATCCGCGAGGATTACCTGCGCATCCTGCGGCTGTTCCGCTTCCACGCGGCCTACGGGGCCGGCGCGGTGGACGGGGCGGCCTTTTCCGGGGCGGTGCGCCTTCGGCAGGGCCTGCTGTCCCTATCGCACGAGCGGGTGCGCGCGGAATTGCTGAAGCTGCTGCTTGCCCCCGGCGCGGCGGCGACGCTCGCGACCATGAGCGATGCGGGTCTCATCCAGCCGCTGATCGGTGGCATCGCCGATGCCCGCGCCTTCGCGCGGCTGGTGGAGATCGAGGCGCAATGGCGTGCGCAGGGCAGGAACGTCCCGCCGGATGCCATCCGCCGCCTCGCCGCCCTTGCCTTGCGGGTGTCGGACGATGCGGACCGTCTGCGCGGAAAGCTGCGCCTGTCCAATGCCGAGGCGCGGCGTCTCGCGCTCATGGCCGGCCCCGTGCCGGAGGTTGGCGACGATGCAGCCGCACAGGCTTTCATCTACCGCACCGGCGCGGACGCCGCCCGCGATCGCGCCCTGCTGGCGGCGGCGCGCGGACGGGCGGGCATGGAGCGGATCGGCCGGCTGGCGACGTACTGGACGGTGCCGCGGCCGCCCTTTAGCGCAGATGATCTGATGGCGCTCGGGCTCAAGCCGGGACGCGCCCTCGGTACGGCGCTTCGGCGGGCTGAGGTGGCATGGATCGACGCCGGCTTTCCCGGGGATCGCGCGCGGATCGACGCCCTCCTACGGGCGTCGATCGACACGGAGGGTGGGCCTGTCTAGGCCTCAGTCCTCGTCGTCTTCTTCCTCGTCCTCTTCCTCGAAATCGGCGATCTCGAGCTTCTCCACCGCGACGGCGGGCAGGGTTTCCTTGCGGAACTCGCTCACGTCCTCGGCGAACCACACCACCGAGATCTCCGTCTCGGAGGCGGTGACGACGGTGAGGGCGGGGCTGCCGGACTTGAGCTGGACGATATCTCCGGGGGCGAACGCCATGGCTGTGTCTCCGGGCCGGCCGCGAAGGGGCCGACGCACCGGCAAGCCTTAGTGCTCCTTTATGACGGGCCGATCACGGCCACTTCACCACCGGCGGCATGGAGGAGAGGATCGAATCCACATTGCCGCCCGTCCTGAGCCCGAAGATCGTCCCCCGGTCATAGAGCAGGTTGAATTCCACATAGCGCCCGCGGCGCACCAACTGCTCCTCGCGGTCCTCCTGCGTCCACGGCGTCGCCATGTTGGCACGCACGAGGCGGGGGTAGATGTCGAGGAAGGCAAGGCCGACCTCGCGGGTGAAGGCGAAATCATCCTCCCATCGGCCTTTGCCGGCTGCCGCCGAGTCCAGATAGTCGTAGAAGATGCCGCCGATGCCGCGCATCTCGTTGCGGTGCTTCAGGAAGAAATACTCGTCACACCACGCCTTGTAGCGCGGATAGTCCGCCACCGGATGGGCGGCGCAGGACGCTTCGAAGGCGCGGTGGAAGGCGAGTGTGTCTTCGTCCTCCTGGGTGCGCCGGCGCGACAGCACAGGCGTCAGGTCCGCTCCGCCGCCGAACCACGCCTTGGTGGTGACGACGAAGCGCGTGTTCATGTGGACGGCGGGCACATGCGGATTGGCCATGTGCGCGATGAGCGAGATGCCCGACGCCCAGAAGCGCGGGTCCTCGGCGGCGCCGGGAATCTGGCTGCGAAACTCGGGCGCGAACTCGCCGAACACGGTGGAGGTATGGACGCCCACCTTTTCGAACAGGCGCCCGCGCATGAGCGCCATGGTGCCGCCGCCGCCCGGCGCGCCGGTATGGTCCGTGCGCGTCCACGGCGTGCGGACGAAGCGGGACGGGGAGGGGCCATAGAGCGCCGGATCGGCCTCGTCCTCCAGCGCCTCGAAGGCCGCGATGATGCGGCCCTGCAAGTCCTCGAACCACGCGCGGGCCTGCGCGCGGCGCGCGTCCAGCACGGCATCTGCGGTTGCCGGGGCGGGGGCGGAAGCAGGGGGCTTGGGGTTTTCCATGAGCGTTCCGCCTTCGCTGGTCTTCTGGCTGGCGCGCTTCTATCGCCTCCCTGCGGCGGAAGAAAGCTCAGCCGGGCAGGCCGCCCGTCTGCCGCAGCGCCTCGGCGAGGACGATGCCGGCGCTGACCGCCACATTGAGCGAGCGCACGCCCGGCCGCATGGGAATGCGCACCCGAGCATCCGCCGCTCCGTGAACCTCCGGCGGCACACCGGCGGATTCGCGGCCGAACAGGATCACATCGTCGGGCTGGAAGGAGAAGCCGAACAGCGGTTCGGCGCCGGCGGTCGTGAGGAGCACAAGCCGGCTGCCTTCCGCGCGGCGCTCCGCATCGAAGGCGGCGAACGAGGCGTGCCGTCGCCAGACCACCTGATCGATATAGTCCATGCCGGCGCGGCGGAAGCCGGCGTCTCCCACGGGGAAGCCCGCCGGCTCGATAATGTGCACTTCCGCCCCCAGGCAGGCGCCGGTGCGCAGGATGGCACCGGCATTCTGCGCGATGTCCGGGCAATAGAGGGCGATGCGCAGGGTCAAGGGAAGGCTCCGGCGGGGACGCCGCCGGAGCGGGTCGTCAGGTCAGTTGCTGCATGTCATCTTGGACCAGGTGACATCAAGCGGCATCAGCGTGATGGTCAGCTGGGTGGGGTTGGCGAGGCCAATGTTGCTGCTGTTCTCGCACACGTCGTCATAGGCAAAGGCATAGGCGCCGCCACGGATCGAATTGGCGTGCATGGTGCTGGCGTAGAGGTTCACCGGCGTCTGCGTATAGGCGTTCTTCACCGGGCAGGCTGAAATATCCTTGTTCGTCAGGAAGATCGAACGCAGAAGTGCGGCCTGGATGTAACGCTGGAGGTCGCCCACGGGGGCCCCGCCGGCGCTCACGACCGGGGCGCCATTCTGCCAAGCATACAGCGTGCTCGGCTTGCCGAAAACCGCTGTCTGCCCCGAGGCGGGCTTGAGCTGCAACTGATTGTTGACAACGGTGCCAGTGTAAGTCGTGTTCCCGCTCTTGAGCGTGAAGCTTTTTCCAGGCTGGGCAAAATTCGTCCAAACCCGATTTATATAGTTATCGAGAAATGTGTTCGGGAAATAATTCGGATCACTGGACGGGAGGATCATAGCCTTTTCGGGGATCAGCACGCGAAGCGCGCGCTTCTTGCTGTCCCGGACGATGAGCTTGTTCCACGGGGCTGCTGAGAGGCTGGCAAGGATTGTCGGGCCCGACGTGGCGTTGTTGAAGCCGGAGGTCAGGTTCTGGCTGGCGCTTTTCAGGTTCAGCTGCATGGGGATGCCGAGCGTATCCACCTGCGTGATGTCGACGTCGAAAGGCGGCGATGCCGCGTTATTGTAGTTGAATTCGGCGAAGTCCAGAACAGTGCTGTAGTTCTTGTCGGATGGCGACCACGGCGCCGGAGTGTTGGGTGCGTAGATCTGGTCTCCGTTCAGGCTGACCGTGATGTAGGCCGGCTGGCAGAACGAGACGTAGACCCGGGCCGAAACGACTTGCTGGACATTGAAGGTAATGGAGCTGCCCGTGGTGTTGAAGCCGTAGTCGGTCGGCGTCGGGTTGGCGCTCGAGAAGGTCTTCTTGTTTCCGGCGGCATCAAAATAGACGAAGGATTTCCCGTTCAGTTCCTGTCCATATACCGTAACGAACATCTTCCCGTTGATGCCGGTCTTGTTCACGATCGTCACCGGGACGGTTTGGGCATAAGCAGTCCCCGCCGCGCCGATGCCGGCCACTGCCGCAAGGCAGGCCAGAATGCGTCTTGCCATGTGTTCTCCCCCGAGTCTGATTGGCGTGCGGCAAACCGGCTCATGCGGTCCGGCGCGGGTTGGGCCGACGCGGGCAGGACGAGGCTAGGCATGCCTTAGGAAAGCAAAGCCAAGCTAACGCTTGGTCTGGGCTCGTGCAATGCTTGATCTTGGCCTTAAGCCGGGTCGGAGCGTGCCGTCACAGCCTTCCGGAGCGTCGCCGCCCGACCTCACGTAGCGACACGCATCTGTCGCAGTGCAGGACCGCGTGCCGCATCGCCATGATCTGGACAAGATGGGGCTAGGGTGCAATTAGAGGCGCTTGAAATTGGCGGCTCGCATGTCCATGCGGCCGCGCTGGTGCGTGCGGCCTGTAGCCGGCGGTTTTGCTGGCGGCTGAGGGACGTGCGTCGGGACGACAACATTATCGGGGACTGCGCCGTGGCACATACGGAGACGTCGGACACGACGACGCGTCGGGACTTCCTCTACATCGCAACCGGCGCCGTGGGCGCTGTCGGCGCCGCAGCCATGGCGTGGCCCTTCATCTCCCAGCTGCAGCCCGATGCGTCCGTGCTCGCGCTGTCCACCACCGAGGTGGACCTGTCCCCCATCGCCGAAGGCCAGATCGTCACGGTGCAGTGGCGCGGCAAGCCCATCTTCATCTCCCATCGCACCCCGGAGGAGATCAAGTCGGCGGTGGATACCCCCCTTTCCGCGCTGCCCGACCCGCAGCCCGATTCGGCCCGCGTGAAGGCCGGCAAGGAGCAGTGGCTGGTTGTGATCGGCATCTGCACGCACCTCGGTTGCGTGCCGCTCGGCCATCAGGGCCAGTACAACGGCTGGTTCTGCCCCTGCCACGGCTCGGTGTACGACACGTCCGGCCGCATCCGGCAGGGACCGGCGCCGCTCAATCTCGAATTGCCGCCCTACGCCTTCACCACCGACACAAAGATCGTGATCGGCTGACGCGCGCATCGTCGCCGCTTTCAAAAAGGTTGGACTCATGGAAGGACATTCCACCTACCAGCCCAAGGGGAAGGTCGCGCAGTGGTTCGAGAGCCGCTTGCCGATCGTCGGGCTGATCCATTCCTCGGCCATCGCCTATCCGGTGCCGAAGAATCTGAATTACATGTGGACCTTCGGCGCGATCCTGAGCTTCATGCTCGTGTGCCAGATCGTGTCCGGCATCGTGCTGGCCATGCATTACGTGGCCTACGCGCCGATCTCGTTCGCCCGCGTCGAGCACATCATGCGCGACGTGAACTATGGCTGGCTGATCCGCTACATCCACGCCAACGGCGCCTCGATGTTCTTCATCGCGGTCTATATCCACATCTTCCGCGGCATGTACTACGGGTCCTACAAGGCCCCCCGCGAAGTGCTCTGGATCCTCGGCGTCATCATCTACCTGCTCATGATGGCGACCGCCTTCATGGGCTACGTGCTCCCCTGGGGGCAGATGTCGTTCTGGGGCGCCACCGTCATCACCAACCTGTTCTCGGCGGTTCCCTGGGTCGGCACCACCATCGTGGAGTGGCTGTGGGGCGGCTATTCGGTCGGTGATCCCACGCTGAACCGCTTCTTCTCGCTGCACTACCTGCTGCCGTTCATGATCGCCGGCGTGGTCGGGCTCCACATCTGGGCGCTCCACCACGTGGGCCAGAACAACCCGGACGGCGTGGACATCAAGAGCGTGTCGAAGGACACCGTGCCCTTCACCCCCTACGCGACGATCAAGGACACCTTCGCCATGGTGGTGTTCCTGATCTTCTTCTCCTGGTTCATCTTCTACATCCCGAACTATCTCGGCCACTCGGACAACTACATCCCGGCCAACCCGCTCTCCACGCCGGCGCACATCGTGCCCGAATGGTACTTCCTGCCGTTCTACGCGATCCTGCGCTCCATCCCGGACAAGCTCGGCGGCGTGCTCGCCATGTTTGCGGCGATCGCGGTGCTGGCCTTCCTGCCGTGGCTCGACACCTCCAAGGTGCGCTCGGCCAAGTACCGTCCGCTGTACCGCCAGTTCTTCTGGGTGTTCGCGGTGGTTGCTGTCCTCCTCGGCTACATGGGCTCCCAGCCCGCCGAGGGCGGCGCGCTCATCGTCTCGCGCATCCTGACGGCCTACTACTTCATCCACTTCCTCGTGATCCTGCCGCTGCTCGGCCTGTTCGAGCGCCCCAAGCCCGTGCCGGCCTCCATCGCGGATGCCGTGCTCGCGAAGTCGAAGGGCGGAGCGGTGGTGGTCGCCGGGGCGGCCGGTCCTGAGACCAAGTGATCGGCGCGGAGAGACCAGCAATGACCATTCGTAGCTCTCTCTTCGGTGCCGTCGCGGCGGCACTGCTCCTGACAGTGGGCGCCTCCGGCGCGCAGGCCGCGGAAGGCGCATCGCCGCGTCCGCATCGCATGTCGTGGTCCTTCGCCGGGCCGTTCGGCATGTACGATCCCGCGCAGCTTCAGCGCGGCTTCAAGGTGTTTAAGGAAGTCTGTGCCGCGTGCCACTCGGCCAACTACCTGTACTTCCGCAACCTCGCCCAGCCCGGCGGCCCCGGCTTCACCGAGGCGCAGGCGAAGCAGGTGGCGAGCGAGTATCAGATCACCGACGGCCCCAACGATTCTGGCGACATGTTCCAGCGTCCCGGCCGCCTGTCCGATCACTGGCCCGCGCCGTTCCCCAACGACAACGCCGCCCGCGCCGCCAATGGCGGTGCGCTGCCGCCGGACTTCTCGGTGCTGGCCAAGGCCCGCTCCTATCACGTCGGCTTCCCCGGCTTCATCACCGACGCCTTCATCCAGTACCAGGAGCATGGCGTGGACTACATCCACGCGCTGCTCACCGGCTACGTGGATGCGCCGGCGGATGCCCATGTGCAGCCGGGCCTGCACTACAACACCTATTTCCCCGGCCACCAGATCGCCATGCCGAAGCCGCTCAGCGACGGCCAGGTCGACTACACGGACGGCTCGCCCCAGACGGTCGACCAATATTCGCAGGACGTGTCGGCCTTCATGATGTGGGTGGCCGAGCCGCACCTCGACCAGCGCAAGCGCATCGGCTTCCAGGTCATGATCTTCCTGATCGTGCTCGGCGGCCTGCTCTATTTCACCAAGAAGAAGGTCTGGTCGAACGTCGCGCACTGACCGGGCGCGACGACACGATCCTGATCGAGCGATCAAGGGCCCCGCGAGGGGCCCTTTTTCGTGCTGACCACAGACTGGATCACGAGTTCGCGGCGTCGGCCCTTTCCGTTGTTTCGCAGCTTTCCCCGCCGCCGCCGCGGCCTTAGCTTCTCCGCCAAACCGGAGCCTGTCATGACCCCTGCCGATTTCGCCGCGTCCATCCGCACCATCGAGAATTATCCCAAGCCAGGCATCCTGTTCCGCGACATCACCACCCTGCTCGGTGATGCCCGCGCCTTCCGCCGGGCGGTGGACGAACTGGTCCAGCCCTGGGCCGGCGCGAAGATCGACAAGGTGGCCGGTATCGAGGCCCGCGGCTTCATCCTCGGCGGGGCGGTGGCACATCAGCTCTCGGCCGGCTTCGTACCCATCCGCAAGAAGGGCAAGCTGCCCCATCAGACCGTGCGCATGGCCTACGCCCTCGAATATGGCGAGGACGAGATCGAGATGCATGTGGATGCCATCACGCCCGGCCAGCGGGTGCTTCTGGTGGACGATCTGATCGCCACCGGAGGCACCGCCACCGGGGCCGTGAAGCTGCTGCAGCAGTGCGGCGCGGTGGTCGAGGCGGCCTGCTTCATCGTCGATCTGCCGGACCTGGGCGGCGCGGAGAAGCTGCGCGGCCTCGGCGTCGCCGTGCGCACGCTGGTGGCTTTCGAGGGGCACTGATCCGCCCCGGCGGCGGGCTCAGATCAGCCGCAGGCCCTTGAGGCTCGCGTGGCCGTCCTTGCCGACGATGATGTGGTCATGCACCTCGATGCCGAGGGGCTTGGCCACGTCGATGATGCGGCGGGTCATGTCGATGTCGGCGCGCGAGGGGGTGGGGTCCCCAGACGGGTGGTTGTGGCAGAGGATGAGCGCCGAGGCCGAGACCTCCAGCGCCCGCTTCACCACCTCACGGGGATAGACCGGAGCGTGGTCCACGGTGCCGGTCTGCAACACCTCGTCGGCGATCAGCTGGTTGCGCTTGTCGAGGAACAGCACCCGCACCTGCTCGCGGTCGGCATAGGCCATGGCGGTGCGGCAATAGTCGATCACCGCACTCCAGGACGAGAGCGCTGGCCGGCGCTTCACCTGGCCCTTGGCGAGGCGCTGGGCCGCCGCCTCCACCACCTTCAGCTCGGTGATGATGGCATCCTTCACGCCGGGCACCTCGCCCAGCAGATGCACCGGCGCGGCCACCACTTCGGCGAACGAGCCGAAGCGGTCGACGAGGGCCTTCGCGAGGGGCTTCACGTCCCGGCGCGGCACGGCGCGGAACAGCACCAGCTCCAGCAGTTCGTAATCCGCCAGCGCCAGCGCCCCGGCCGAGCGGAAGCGCGCGCGAAGCCGGTCGCGATGCCCATGGAAGTGGGGCGCCTCGTTCAGGCCGTCTTCCGGCGCTTCGGCCATCCGGCTCCCTCAGGCGGTGACGTAAGGCGGCTTGTGATAGCCCTTCGGGCTCAGGGTGAAGATCTCGACGCCGGTCTCCGTCACGCCCACCGCGTGCTCGAACTGGGCGGAGAGCGAACGGTCCCGCGTCACCGCGGTCCAGCCGTCGGAGAGCACCTTCACGTGCGGGCGGCCGAGGTTGATCATCGGCTCCACGGTGAAGATCATGCCGGGCACCAGCTTCGGCCCCTCGCCGCGGCGGCCCACATGCACGATGTTGGGCTCGTCGTGGAACACCTGGCCCACACCGTGGCCGCAGAAGTCGCGCACCACGCTCATGTGCTGCGGTTCCACGAACTCCTGGATGGCGGCGCCGATGTCGCCCACATGGGCGCCGGGACGGATGGCGCGTATGCCACGCATCATCGCCTCATAGGTCACGTCCAGCAGCCGCTCAGCCCGGCGCGGGATGGCCCCCACTGCAAACATGCGGCTCGAATCGCCGTACCAGCCGTCGAGCACGAGGGTCACGTCCACGTTCACGATGTCGCCGTCGCGCAGCGGGCGGGCGTTCGGCATGCCGTGGCACACCACGTGATTGACCGAGGTGCAGACCGAATAACGGTAGCCACGGTACATCAGCGTTGCGGGATAGGCGCCATGGTCCATGGCGAAGTCGAAGATGAGCTGGTCGATGGCGCTGGTCGTCACGCCGGGCCCGATCATTTCCGATACGGCATCGAGCGCCTGAGCGGTCAGCGCGCCGGCCCGGCGCATGCCCTCGAAGCCTTGCGGCCCATAGAGCTTGATATGGCCGGTCTTGCGCAGCGGCGCATTCGCCGCCTCAACATAATTCATGACGCTGCCTTCGCGGACGGCGCGCGGAGCCGTCCCGTTCCTTAGGATACAGACTACACAATTAGTCCTTGCCGGCGTCAAAGCAAGCTCGGCCGTTGCGGCGGCCCTTTGGGCGCATGCATTTCGGCGGGTTTGCAGCGATTTCACGCGGCCGGGGGGAGCCCTTAAGATCGCGCGGTTCGAATCGCGAAGAGCACCATGTCCATTCGCCGCCTGCCGCCCATCCTTATCGACCGCATCGCCGCCGGCGAGGTGGTGGAGCGGCCGGCTGCGGTGGTGAAGGAACTGGTGGAGAACGCACTCGATGCCGGGGCGCGCAGCATCGAGGTGGTGATCCAGGGCGGCGGGCGGCGCCTCGTGCGCATCACCGACGACGGGTCGGGCATGGGGCCGGACGATCTCGCTCTGTGCGTGGAGCGCCACGCCACCTCCAAGCTCTCCGGCGAGGACCTTCTGGCCATCGCCACCCTCGGCTTCCGGGGCGAGGCGCTGCCCTCCATCGGCGCGGTGGCGCATCTTTCCATCGCCAGCCGCCCGCCGGGCGCTGACCACGCCTTCGAGGTGCGGGTGGATGGCGGGGTGGTCACGCCGCCCCGGCCGACGGCGCTGGGGGGCGGAACGCGGGTGGAGGTGCGCGACCTGTTCTACGCCACGCCGGCCCGTCTCAAGTTCCTGAAATCCGATCGCGCGGAAGCTGCTGCTGCGGCGGACGTGGTGCGGCGCCTCGCGCTGGCCCGACCCGACGTGGCCTTCACCCTCGCCACCGACGAGCGCGCGCCGGTGACCTTCCCGGCTCGCCCTGACGACGAGGCCGGCCGGGCGCAACGGCTCGCCGACGTGCTCGGTGCCGACGCCGGTCGCAATGTGATCGCCGTGTCCGGCCTGCGGGAGGGCGTGCGGCTCGATGGCCTCGCCGGCCTGCCGACCTTCTCCAAGGCCAATTCGCTGAGCCAGTACCTGTTCGTGAACGGTCGCCCGGTGCGCGACAAGCTGCTGATGGGCGCGGTGCGCGCGGCCTATGCGGACCTGCTGCCGTCCGATCGCTACCCGGTTCTGGCCCTGTTCTTCACCCTCGATCCGCGCGATGTGGACGTGAACGTCCATCCCGCCAAGACCGAGGTGCGGTTCCGCGATGGCGGCAACGTGCGGGCGCTCATCGTGCGCACCCTCTCCGATGCGCTCGCCGCCCGCATCCCCTCCACCGCCGCAAACATGGCGGACCGTCTCGTGGCGCTGGCCCAGGCGCCAAGCCTGCCGCCCCGCGCTGCCTCCGGTCTCGCCGAACCCGAGCGCGGCGGCGCCTTCGCCGGCTTCCGGCCGGCGCCACGGCTCGATTACGACTGGCGCCAGTCGCCGGCCCGGCCCGAGGCTTTCCGCTCCAGTGAAGAGCAGGTGCGCCTCGAGATCGCTGAGCCGTCGGCCGATGCGCGGGCCGATGCCGCGCCCGTCTCGGCCGTCGATCTCGACCGGCCGCTGGGGGCGGCCCGCGCGCAATTGCACGAGACCTATATCGTTGCCCAGACCCGCGAGGGGCTGGTCCTCATCGACCAGCATGCCGCCCATGAGCGCCTCGTCTACGAGAAGCTCAAGGCGGCCATGGAGCGCGATGGCGTAGCGCGGCAGGGGCTGCTGATCCCGGCCGTGGTGGACCTCGACCCCGCCGACGCCGACCGCCTCACCGAGCGGGCCGCCGACCTTGCGGCGCTGGGCCTGGTGCTGGAGCCGTTCGGCCCCGGTGCGGTGCTGGTGCGGGAGGTGCCGGCTGTGCTGAAGGATGCGGACGTGACCCGCCTCGTCACCGACCTCGCCGAGCACGCGGCCGAATGGGACGATGCCTTGCCGCTGGAGCGGCGCCTGCTGCATGTGGCCGCCACCATGGCCTGCCACGGCTCGGTGCGGGCGGGGCGGCGGCTTCGGGTGGAGGAGATGAACGCGCTGCTGCGGGAGATGGAGCAGACGCCCAATGCCGGCGAGTGCAACCACGGCCGGCCGACCTTCGTCACGCTTTCGCTGAAGGACGTGGAGAAGCTGTTCGCGCGCCGCTAGGGAGCCGCCGTCATCCCCCGGATGGTCCGGGGGCTCCACTATCCGATGGTCCTGCTCTGACAGGATGCACGCCGGACCAGGCCCAAGCGTGGATCGCCCGCACAAGGCGGGCGATGACGGCCATCAGGAAGGGCAGGGCAGAAACCCGCCCGCCTCAGGCCTTCTTCAGGAGCTTCTGCAGGTCGCGCCGGATCAGTTCGTTGCCGGCAACGATGTGGCCGTTGTCCAGCATCTTGTCGCCGTCGTCCATGTCGGAGACATAGCCGCCCGCCTCGCGCACCATGATGATGCCGGCCGCCATGTCCCACGGCGACAGGTTGCGCTCCCAGAAGGCGTCGAAGCGGCCGGCGGCGGTCCAGGCGAGGTCGATGGTGGCGGAGCCGGTGCGGCGGAGGCCCGAAACCTGCGGCTGTACCAGCTCGAGCTCGCGGTTGAACTGGTCATGGTTGCCGCGGCCCATGTGGGGCAGGCCGCAGCACACGACGCAATCGGCAAGCTTGCGCCGCGCAGCGACGCGGATGCGCCGCTCGTTGAGATAGGCGCCCTGGCCGCTCTCGGCCACGTAAAGCTCGTCGCTGACGGGATTGTAGATGACGCCCGCCACCGGCACGCCGTTACGCACCAGCGCCAGCGAGATGGAGAAGATCGGGATGCCGTGCAGGAAGTTGGTGGTGCCGTCGAGGGGATCGACCACCCAGGTGTTGGCCGGGTCCGTGCCCTCCACCGCGCCGCGCTCTTCCATCAGGAAGCCGTAGTTGGGACGGGCGCGGGAGAGTTCGGCGAAGATGGTGTCCTCGGCCTTGCGGTCGGCGGCAGAAACGAAATCGCCGGGACCCTTCATGGAGACCTGAAGCTGCTCCACCTCGCCGAAATCGCGGGCGAGCGTGCGCCCGGCCTTGCGGACGGCCTGGACCATGACGGTGATGAGGGGCGAGCGGATCATGAAAAACCTGACGTGAGGCCGAAAGCCGGCGCGCCCGTCGCCGGGGCAGCGGGCAGGGAAGAGGGGTTGGACCTGCGTTTGCCCGCCTTGGCTCCCCTCGTCAAGGCGCGTTCAGCCGCGCCCCAAGAGAAGTTGGAGGTAGCCAGCTAATCTTAGGAGCGCAGCGGAGACCACGCCGGATCCGACCCGTAGCTCGGGGTCGGCAGGCGCTGCTCGTTGTAGCCGGTCACATCGACCGTATAGAGCGAGGGGCCGGAGGCGCCGCCCGGATCGCGGAAGAACATGAGCACGCGGCCGTTGGGGCAGAAGGTCGGCCCCTCATTGTGATAGCCCTCGGTGAGGACCCGCTCGCCCGAGCCGTCGGTGCGCATCACGCCGATAGCGAAACGACCATCGCCTTGGCGGGTAAATGCGATCCAGTCGCCTTTGGGTGACCAGACTGGCGTCGAATAGCGGGCGTTTCCGAAAGAGATACGCTTCGCGCCGGACCCGTCCGCGTTCATCACATAGATCTGGGAGGTGCCGCCCCGGTCGCTCTCGAAGCAGATCTGCCGCCCGTCCGGCGAATAGCAGGGGGCGGTATCGATTGCCGCCGTATCGGTCAGGCGGGTTGTCGCGCGCGAGCGCAGGTCCATGACGAAGATGTTCGAGTTGCCGCCCTGCTGGAGGCTCAGGATCACCTTCTGCCCGTCCGGCGCGAAGCGCGGCGCGAAGCTCATGCCGGGGAAATTGCCGACGATCTCCCGCTGGCCGGTCTCGATGTTCAGCAGGAATACGCGCGGATCACCCTGCCCATAGGACATGTAGGTGATTTCCTGGCTGGTGGGCGAGAAGCGCGGGGTCAGCACCAGGCTGTCGCCGCGGGTGAGATAGCTCACGTTGGCGCCATCCTGGTCCATGATGGCGAGGCGCTTGATGCGGCGTTCCTTCGGCCCGCTCTCGTCCACGAAGACGATGCGGGTGTCGAAATAGCCCTTCTCGCCGGTCATCTTCTCATAGATGGCATCGGCGACGATGTGGGCGATGCGTCGCCAGTTCTCCGGCTGCGCCACGAACTGCTGGGCGGCGAGTTGCTGCCCGGCGAACACGTCCCACAGGCGGAACACCACCTGCACGCGCCCGTCCGCCTGCCGGGTGACGCGGCCGGTGAGCAGCGCCTGGGCGTTGATGACGCGCCAGTCCTGGAAGCGCGGGGTGTCGGGATTGGTGATCTGCTCGACGAACGCCTTCGGATCGATGGGCGCGAACAGGCCGCAGCGGCGCAGGTCCGAGGTGATGACGCCGGAGATGTTGCGCCCGAGTTCCGGCTCGCCCAGCAGGTCGGTGATGGCGATGGGGATGGGCTTGAAGGCGCCGGGCGTGATCTCGATGCGGCCCTGCGCGTGGGCGGGGCCGAAGCCGCCCAGCATCCCGGCGGCGCCGGCGGCCATGCCGGTCCTCAGGAAGGCGCGGCGGCCGAGGCCGCGCGTGAGCGCGCCAGCGGCGTCAGCCTCATCGAGTGGGCGCTGGAAGGCTTCCGGGCGTCCGGACCGCGTCATTTTATCCTCGTTCTTTCGGGTCACGCCGCGCCCGAGGGGCCGGCGGCGCGGGCCGCCGGGGGCGCCGGCCTGTTATTGGGTAAAGAGCTTGTCGCTGAGGGTGATGCCCAGCGTCTTCCACGAAGAAGCGTATTTCTCGGGTTGGAACATCGTGTAGGGCTGGCACTGGATGATCGCCCGGATGCCGATGCTCGCCACCGCCTGGAAGGCCGGGTTGCCCGCATTCGCCTGTCCCGGAACGATCCGGGGCTGCGCCGACAGGGTGCCGTCCTTGTTGAAGAAGATGTCCACGTCCACCGGGGGCGGCGCGGTGAGATTGCCAGGCATCGTGCCCCAGCACGTCTTCAGGCGGCGCTTGAAGGCGTCGATCTCATTGATGCTGAGGGTCGCCGCCTGTCCGCTCGGCGCGCCGATGGAAGAGGTGGTGGACACCTGATCGGCGCTCGCCACCTGGCGGGTGGGCGTGCGCTTGTCGATCAGTTCCTTGATCTGGTCGGTATTGAACTCCCGCGAGGGCGCGTTGGCCTCGATGGGCTTGGGCTGCTCGCGCGGCGGCGCGGGCTTGCGCGGGGGCAGGGGCGGGGCGGCCTCCGCCTTGGCCTGCTCCTGCGGCTGCTCCTGCTTCTTCGGCTCGTTCTTCAGCGCCACCTCCGCCGTTTCCTTGGGCGGCGGCGCCTGCTCTGCCTTGGGGGGCGTCGGCTGCTCGGCCTTCTGCGGGGGCGGGGGCGGCGGAGGCGGGGGCGGAGCGGTGGCCTCGACCGGCGGCTTCTCGCTGGCCTTGAGCTTGGGATCCTCGATGGGCGTCGGCGCGGCGACCTTCTCGGCCACCTGCTTCGGCTTCTCGGACTTCTGCCCGTTCAGCGCGCCTCGGGTCAGCTTGGTGTATTCGGAGGAGGTAATAACGTCGACGGGAATGTCCTGCATCATCGGGTCGAGCGGCTTCGCCCCGGAGAAGGTCACCAGGGTGAGGACGAGAACGCCCACATGGAGCGCCGTCGATGCTGCGAGGCTGCTGCGCATGGGGTTGATGGTTCAGCCTCCCTGCTCGACCTCGGTGACCAGCGCCACCTTCTTGAAACCCGCCCCCGACAGGCGGCCCATGACCCGCATGATCTGCCCGTAATTGGCGTTCTTGTCGCCGCGCACGAAGATGCGCTCCTCGAAGCCGCCGCGCGCCTGCGTCACAGCTTGCAACTTCGAGACCAGATCCTCGTACTTGATCTCGCTGTCGCCGAGATAGATCTGGCCGTTGGGCCGCACCGAGAGGGTGATGGGGTCCTTGTTCTCCTGGTTCACCGCGCTCGCCTGCGTCTGCGGCAGGTCGATGGGAACGCCCACCGTCAGCAGCGGCGCCGCCACCATGAAGATGATGAGCAGCACCAGCATGACGTCCACCATGGGCGTCACGTTGATCTCGGCCATCACCGGCGGCGCGCGACGGCGCGAGCGCCGGCTCTGCCATCCTGCCGCCCCTCCGCCCGACATGCCCATGATTCAGCCCCGCTCGTCGATCTGGCGCGAGAGGATGGCGGAGAACTCGTCCGCAAAACCCTCCAGACGCTGGGCCTGTCGCCCGACCTGGGAAATGAACTTGTTGTAGAAAATCGTCGCGGGAATGGCGGCAATGAGGCCCACCGCGGTCGCGAAGAGCGCCTCCGCGATGCCCGGCGCTACCACGGCGAGCGAGGTGTTCTTGGAGGCGGCGATGGACTGGAACGAGGTCATGATGCCCCAGACCGTGCCGAACAAGCCGACGAAGGGGCCGGCGGAACCGACGGTCGCCAGCACCAGCAGGCCGGTCTCCAGCCGCTCCACCTCGCGGGCGATGGTGACGTTCATCACCTTGTCGATGCGCTGGTTGAGGCCGGCGAGGGAGCGGGCGCCGCCCTCGTAGGTGCGCTTCCACTCGCGCATCGCCGCGACGAAGATGGCGGCCATGCCGTGGTTGGAGCGGCCCGCCAGGGTGCGATAGAGGTCTTCGAGGCTCTGGCCGGACCAGAACACCTGCTCGAAGCGGTCCATCTCGCGCTTGTTGCGCGAGAACAGCATCCATTTGTTGATGACGATGGCCCAGACCCAGATCGAGGACACGATCAGGCCGATCATCACCAGCTTGACGACGATGTGGGCCTGCAGGAACAGGCCGAGGAAGGAGAAGTCCGCGGCCGGCGGCGCTGCCGCGCTGCCGATCGGATCCTGGGCGAGGGCGGGCAGGGTACCGAGCAGGAGAAGGCCCGCCGCCGCGGCGATCGCCGGCGTCAGGCGGGAAACGGTGCCGGTGCGGCTCGTCACATCAATCATCCTCGGCTCCGCGGCGCGCTCCCTCAGGAGGCCCGCTTCTGCGCTCGGGAGGGGCTGCCCCGCCCGAAGCATCCGGCTCCCGCTCCGGCTCAAGGCCGCGCGGGTTTCGAGCACCGGACGTCGCATTCAAAGTTTGACGGCCCTTTGAACGGGCGAAACTGTCCAAACTTTGACGGGCGTGCCGGTCTACGCTGCGGTGCGAAGGCGCCGCAACCGGATGAAGCTGTGCATGAACACGCTTAATGCTGCGTTAGCGCAACGCGGTAGAGCGCGGAAAACCCTGGATGACGTAACGTCAGCGACGAATTTCGCCGAGCGCCTCCGCCTCCCGCGCGTCGGCGAGCGTTGCCTGTCGCAGGGAATCAGGGATGCGCTTGGCGCGCCCCTCGGACACGAAGGCCACGCGCACGGTGGCGGAGACGAGCAGTTCATCTCCCCGCTTTACCTGCTGAAGCAAAGTGATGGACGCGCCCGCGACATCTTTCGAGAGAGTGACGATCTGCAGCACGTCGTCGATGCGCGCGGGTTTCAGAAAGTCGATCTGCATGGCGCGGACGACGAAGTGAAAGCCGGGCGCCTCCTCGGCCGCCTGGGCGAAGAGTTCGCCCTGCACCACGCCCAGCAGCCGCATGTAGTCCGAGCGGCCGCGCTCCATGAAGCGCAGATAGTTGGCGTGATAGACGATGCCGGAGAAATCCGTGTCCTCGTAATAGACGCGCACGTCCAGCGCATGGCCGCCGGGAATGAGACGGCCGGCGAGATGGAGGCTCGTATCGGACGGGGAGGGTGTCGGGCGGTCAATCATGGCGCCTCCCATAAACGAGACCGCGCCCCTTGTGAACAAAGGGCGCGGTTCGGCCGATACGGAACCTGGGGGGCGTTGGCGACCGTACCGACGTTCGTGACCGGCGTTACGTCAGCAACGGTCAGCCGTTGCTGGTGGTGTCCGGCTGCGGCTCGTTGGCGCGGCGGCGGCGGTCGGCCATGAACTGGTCGAACTCGGCCTTGTCCTTGGCCTGACGCAGACGCTCAAGGAAGTCGCGGAAGTCCTTCTGCTCTTCCTCAAGGCGGCGCAGCGTGTCCTGGCGATACTCATCGAACGCCCGGTTGCCGCTGGAGGGAGCCGAACGGGTCCAGCATCCAAAGCCCTTCATCGTCTCTCCTCCCTGTTCCTGCCAGCGGGCAAAGCTGCGCTTGCCGCATGCGAACCGTCCACTGCCGATGGCGAAGGCGAGGATCGCGAGGCCCAACGGCCACCAGGCCATGAAGCCCAGCACCGTGAGCGCGATCCACGCCGGTTTACCGTAGCTGTCGAGCTTGTAAGCGAGCTCCATGGCTGTCGTTCCCGGTTAATGTAAATAACATTCACATAGATAGGGGCGAGGGGAGCTTTTGTCAATGGCGCTCTTCCGGCGCCTCACGCGTCGGGCGCGCCGAGGCCTTTCAGATAGACGAGGAATCCGGCCTCAAGAAGGTCGTCCGGATCCATGGGCAGCCTGCGCCGGCCACCATCGGCGCGGCCGAACAGCGAGGCAATGCCATGGGCGAGGGACCAACAATGCAGGGCCACCATCAGCGCCGGCGGGCGCCCGGGGCCGGGCATGTGAGAGACCAGAACTTCCGCGGCTTCCCGCAGTACACCGAACGCCTTGTCCCCGGCCTGCTTCAAACCCTCGTGACGGTCGGGGGAGAGGCCGGATTCGAACATGGCCACATATTCGGCCGGCCGGCTGCGGGCGAAGGCGAGATAGGCGCGGCCGACCCGCTCGAACGCTTCCAAGGCCTTGGGGCGCCCGCTTTGCCAGGCGGCCTGCAAGGTCTCGGTGAGCCGCTCAAACCCTGCCGTGGCAACAGCCGCGAGCAGTTCGTCCCGGTCGCGGAAATGGCGGTAGGGGGCGGCGGGGCTCACCCCCGCGCGTCGGGCCGCCTCGGCGAAGGTGAAGCCGGCGACACCCTTCTCGGCCACGAGGTCGAGTGCGGCCTGCATCAGGGCTTCCCGCAGGTTGCCGTGATGGTAGGAGCGCGTTTCGCCGTTCCGGGTCCAGCTCATGTCAATGTGCTTTACATTTCGCGGAGGCCGCCGTCGAGAGCGGCGTCAACCGCCGCTCAGTCGCCTTCGTCGAACAGCGGCATCTGCTTCACGGACGGTGGTTCGGCGAGACCGAGATGACGGAAGGCGGCACCGGTCAGCATCCGCCCGCGCGGGGTCCGCTGGATGAAGCCCTGCTGCACAAGGAAGGGCTCGACGATTTCCTCGATGGCATCGCGCGGCTCCGAAAGGGCTGCGGCCAGCGTATCCACGCCCACTGGGCCGCCGCCGTAGAATTCAGCGATCACCGTTAGGTAGCGCCGGTCCATGGCATCGAGACCGGCGGCATCCACCTCAAGCGCAAGGAGGGCGCGGTCGGCGATCTTGCGGTCGATCCGCTCCGCCTCGGCCACCAGCGCGAAATCGCGCACCCGCCGCAGCAGTCGCCCGGCGATGCGCGGGGTGCCGCGCGCGCGGCGGGCGATTTCGGTGGCACCGTCCGGCGCGATGGCGATGCCCATCACCCGCGCCCCGCGCACCACGATCTTCTCCAGTTCCTCCACCGTGTAGAACTGGAGCCGGACGGGAATGCCGAAGCGGTCGCGCAGCGGCGTGGTCAGCAGGCCGGAGCGGGTGGTGGCCCCCACCAGCGTGAATTTCGGCAGCGAGATCTTCACCGAACGGGCGGCGGGGCCCTCGCCGATCACGAGGTCGAGCTCGTAATCCTCCATGGCCGGATAGAGGATTTCCTCCACGGCCGGGGAGAGGCGGTGAATTTCGTCAATAAAGAGCACGTCGCGCTCTTCGAGATTGGTGAGGATGGCGGCCAGGTCGCCCGCCTTGGCGATCACCGGGCCGGAGGTGGAGCGGAAGCCCACGCCCATCTCGCGCGACATGATCTGCGCCAGCGTGGTCTTGCCGAGGCCGGGCGGCCCCACGAACAGCACATGGTCCAGAGCCTCGCCGCGTGCCCGCGCCGCCTTGATGAAGATTTCCAGATTGGCGCGCGCCTGCGCCTGACCCACGAACTCCGACAGGAGCTGCGGGCGCAGGGTGGAATCGGCGGCATCATCGCCGCGCTTTTCGCCGGAGAGGAGGCGGGTGTTCATGACGAGAGCCTTGCGCGCCTCGGGACCAGCGACTCGCGCGACTGTAGTGCCTGCCGGCCGGGTACGGAAGGGGAACGGTCCGGCCCGGCGTGATCTGGATTAATGCGGGCGCGAGCCGCACGTGGAAACCTGCCGCCTTCAGTTCAGGAGGTCGCCATGGGCCGTGCCATGAAGGAGCTTCCGCTCGCGGAGGTCTACAAGCTGATCGAGCCGGGGCCGGTGGTCCTGCTCACGACGGCGGCGCGGGGGCGGGCCAATGTCATGGCCATGTCCTGGCACATGATGGTGGAATTCACCCCGCCGCTCATCGCCTGCATCGTCTCCTCCGCCGATTTCAGCTTCGGGGCACTGCGCACCACGAAGGAATGCGTCATCGCCATTCCCGCCGTGGCGCTGGCGGAGAAGGTGGTGGCCGTGGGCAACTGCTCCGGCGAAGAGGTGGACAAGTTCTCCACCGTCGGGCTCACGCCCGTTCCTGCGGCGCTGGTTCAGGCGCCGCTGGTGGCGGAGTGCTTCGCCAACCTTGAATGCCGCGTAGTGGAGACGCGGCTCGTCAACCGCTTCAACCTGTTCGTGCTGGAAGTGGTCAAGGCGTGGCGCGACCCGGCGCAGAAGGCGCCGCGTACCATTCACCATCGCGGCTACGGCACCTTCTCGGTCGATGGCGAAGAACTGAAGATCGCCTCGCGCATGCCCTGAGCCGTCTACTTGGCCAGTTCCTTGAGCCCAAGCCGGATCAGCGTCTCGGTCTTCGCATCCTCCCCCGCGCTGCGCAGGGCGGCGGCGATGGCGGTGTTGGCCTGCGGCGCCCCATAGCCGAGATTGACGAGCGCGGACACTGCATCTGCCGCCGCGCCACCGGCGACCGGCGCAGCGGCCGCGGCGCCGCCGAGGTCGGCGAGGGAGACCGAGCCGGTGCCGAAGCCCGGCATCTTGTCCTTCAGCTCGGTGATAATGCGGGTGGCGACCCGTGGCCCGACACCGGGGGCGCGCGCGACTGTCGTCTTGTCGCCCAGCGCGATGGCCTGCGTCAGCTCGGAGGCGCTGAGCGTGGAAAGCACCGCCAGCGCCGTCTTGGTGCCGATGCCCTGCACCCCCTGCAGCAGCCGGAACCAGTCCCGCTCCGCCGCCGAGGCGAAGCCGAACAGGCGGATGGCGTCTTCCCGCACATGGGTCTCGATGAACAGGGCCGCCGCCTCGCCGGCCCTTGGCAAGGCCGAGAGCGTGCGGCCGGAGCAGTGGACGAGATAGCCGACGCCGTGCACGTCGATGATGGCGTGGTCCTCGTTGAGTTCGTCCACCACGCCCTTGAGCTTGCCGATCATGTGCGACCCTTCAGCCCGTGGCTGCGATGAAAAAGACGAAGGTGGCCAGCGCCCCGAGGCCGGTGCGCACCATATGCAACTGCCCCCAGTTGGCGATGAGGCGGCGGGTGTCCGGCCCGGCCTCCTCCTCCCGCGCGCCCATCAGCGCCCGGTTGGTGGGCATGATGCCGACCATCGTGAACGGCCAGTTGGCGAGCATCAACACCGCGCCGGCGAGCCAGCGCCAGTCGTCATCGGTGGCAAACGCTGCGCCGCCGAGCAGCGCGCCGACCAGCGCGAGGGTTGCCTGCATGGCGAAGCCGCGCCGGTAGGCCGGCTTCCATTGGGCGAGCGCCGCGCGGTCCGGCAGCATCAGCCGCGCCGGCTGCTCGACCGCATTGATATAGAAGGCGGCGCCGGTGAAGACGGCCGCCGTCACGAGCGCCAGTTGTCCATAGATCATGGCGAACATCCCTGAGGGCCGCCGGCGAGCTTACAGCGCCGCGCGCGCACGCGCAGCCGCGCCGCGATGGTGCGCGTGCGTAATGGCGATGGCGAGCGCGTCGGCGGCGTCGTCGGTCTCGGGCGTCGCCTTGGGCAAGAGGATGCCGATCATCATCCGCACCTGCGCCTTCTCGGCTCGGCCGGCGCCGACCACGCTCTTCTTCACCAGCAGCGGCGCGTACTCCGCCACCGGAAGGCCCATCTGGGCGGGCGCCAGCATGACGACCCCGCGCGCCTGGCCGAGCTTCAGGGTCGAGGACGGGTTCATGTTCACGAACGTCTCTTCCACCGCCGCCTCGGCCGGGGCGAAGCGCAGGAGCACGTCAACCAGCCCGCGATGCAGGGCGGCGAGCCGCTCGGCCATCTCGCCCGTCTCGGGCGGAAGGATGGTGCCGCAGGCGACGAAGGACAGCCGCGAGCCCAGCACGTCGATGACGCCCCAGCCCGTGCGGCGCAGGCCGGGGTCGAGGCCGAGGATGCGAATCGCGTTCAGGTTCATGGCGGGAAGGTGCGCCACCGGCCGGGCGGGGGAAAGGGGATGCCGTGGACCGGCATCCCGCGCCGCACGGTCAGCGGGTGGTGCCGGCGGAGCTCGCGACGCGGGTCGCGACCTTGGCCGGGGCGGCGTTGGCCACCACGTCCGCGGGTTGCTCCTGCCACTCGGGCTTGACCGTCACCATGTTGGCGGCAGCCACCGGCGTCGCGGGAACGAAGGTGGCGGACGCCTGCTGCGCCTTGGCCAGCCAGGCGGGATCCGCGTCGCGACTCAGGATGTCGCGCTTGCGGGCGCTGTCCTCGTCGCCCTGACGGGCAGCGAGATCGAGCCACTTCCACGCTTCCGCCGCATCGGCGCTTACGCCGAGGCCACGGGCGTAGATGACGCCCAGATTGTACTGGCTGTCGCGATGCCCGAGGTCGGCGGCGGCGCGGAACCACCTGAGCGCGCCAGCCCAGTCCGGCTGGCCGTTGAGGCCGGGCAGGGTGCCTTCCGACAGGAGCATGGCGAGCGCGTGCATGGCCCGCACGTTCCCCTGTTCGGCCGCCCAGGTGTAGAAGCGCCGCGCTTCGCCCATGTCCTTGCCGGCGGACTCATAGAGCGCGCCGAGCCGGAGCGCGGCGAGGGCGGAGCCGCGCTGCACCGCATAGCCGAGCCATTTGGTGGCGGCGTCGAGGTCCGCGTCCGTCCCGCGTCCTTCCGCATAGCGGCCGGCGACGAGGAAGGCGGCCGCCGGATCTCCCGCGCGGGCGGCGATCTGCAAAGCGGACGGCCCGATGGCCGGCGGCAGCTCGGTGGGGGAGACCCCGGCGACGGCTGGCGCGGCCAGCCGGCGGAGCGTATCCGTCAGGCTCGTGACAAGCTCGGGACCGCTGCGCACGGCCATGCCCACGCTGAGGCCGGTGAAGACGGTGGTCGCGCCGGCGATGAGCGCCACCATGGCGATGTGACGGCGCCGCGCGAACAAGCTGGCGAAGACGCTTGCCCCTTGAGGGCGGCGCTCCCGGGTCTTTTCGGTTTTCCGGCTGCGCTTTTCGACACGGGGACGCTCTTCGTCCGTCTCCTTGGCCGAGGATGGGGGGGTGCCCCAGTCGACGCGCCGGTTCGGACGGGGCCACGGAACGTCGCTCGCCGCCGCACGCAAGGCGCTTTCCAGCGGATCGACCTCGGCTGCGGCAGCGTGGGCGTCGGCGGCGTGAGGCTGGGCGGATTGGGGTTCGGCAGCGTAGGGTTGCGGATGGGGCGCTGCGGCATCCGCGTGCGAGAGCGTCGCCTCCTCGAAGAACGGTTCCCGGTAATATCCGGCCGCCTGATCCGTGACATCCCGATACGCAGCGTCCTCATCGTCGCCGTCGTGCGCCCGCGCGGGAGCGGTGCGCGGGGCATAGGTGCCGTCACCCGCCTGGGCGAGGGAGACGGAGATACCTTCGAGCTGCTGTTCAAGCTCGGCGCCATAAAGCTCGCCGGCCCGGCGCTCCATCTCGTCCTGACGCGCCTCAAGGGCGGCAAGCCCGCGCTTCAGCCCGAGCACGGCGGCGCCGTCCGGATGGTCAGACACCTTGGCGGCCACGGCCGAGGCGGCCTCGGAGGCGACGGAGCGCGTATCCTCGCGCACGTGGCGTACTTCCTCGCTCAGGCGGCGCAGGCCTGATTCGATATCGTCCAGCCGACCGAGCCGCTCCTGGGCCTGGCGCAACTGCTCGGAGAGGCCGGACAGATGACGCTCCATCGTGTCGACGATGGGGTGCTCCGCCCTGCCGCTTTCCTCGGCCGCGGTCAGGCGTGCCGCGAGGGCGCCCAGCCGCTGGGAGATTTCAAGGCCAAGCGCGGGTGAGACGCTCGCCGCCTGGTCGGCGATCTGTCCGGACATGCGGTCGAGCCGCGCCTGGACGCCGTTCACGGCTTCAAGGAGCGAGGACCGAAGGTGCTCTGTCGCCTGCGCATCGTCAGCGCGGCCGCGCGCCTCGACCTCGGCGAAGCGCTGTAGCAGGGCATCGGCATTGCGCTCGAAATCGACGGCCGCATCGGTGACCCGCCGCGCCGCCTGCTCGCCGGCGAGGGCGACACCCTCGGCGCAGGCCGCGAGGCGCTGGGCGAGCTTGGCCATGGCGTCCTGGCCCTGGCCGCCGCTGACGAGGCGCTGCACCAGTTCGCGCATCTCGTTCATCTGGCTCTGCAGGCGGGCGACCTCAACCGGGTCCACCGCGCGGGCGCCGAGCAGCTCGATCTTGCGACCGAGGGCATCGATGCCCGATTCGACCACCTTGAAGCGCTCGGTGGACCGCTCGTTGCGGCCCATCTGGCCGAGGCTGTCGCGGATGGAAGTGAGCTCGGCGAGGATCGCCTGATCCGAACCGTCGCGGGTCGCGCCGGCTTCCCGAAGGTCGTCCACACGGCGCGCAAGAAGCGTGATTGCGCGGTCCATCTCGGTCACGGCGCGCTTGGGCGCAGCCGTCGCGAGACGTTCCCGCAGAATGCCGATTTCACCCCGCAGGGCCTCGATCGCCGACGCGGGAAGATCAAAGACGTCCCATGCGGGGACGTCGGGGTGATCGGCCTGCGCATGGGGATCGAAGCCATGGTGGGCCTCGAAGCCTGCGCGCGTCCGGGCCGTGCGCTCAAAACGCTCCATTCCGGCCTCCCGGGGCGACAAATGACTTTGAGGTGTCAAAGTACCGCGCCCCGATTCGGTGATGTCTTCGGCACAGAATTTCGGATCAAGGTAAATCGCCGGTTAATCCTGCGGCCAAAGACGGAAGAGGGGTCGAGCGCCATTCGTTCGCCGGCAGGGCGTTACAGGCCGGAAATACAATCCAGGAGTGTGTTCAAGCTCCGCCTTCAGGGCCGTTTAGCGTGCCGCTACGGACACCTAACCAGCGTCGCACCCGCCGCAGCGGCAACTTGAGGACGTTGGATGCCATGGCGAGGGCCCTGAACGTGCCCCATCTAACTATCTGAGTTTGCAGACTTGTAACTGTTACTTTCCCCTACGGTAGCCCCGAGAACCTCCCCATCGTGCCGGCATGGCGGTACGCATAGTGGCGCAGCGGCACCTCGGGATCCGGCTTGGGTCATCCAGCCCACCCGAGAGAGCCGGTTCCGTCCCCGGGGGAACGCACTCAGGTGCGTGGGGGCGCTGCGTCCATAAGCACGTCGTTACCGGCACCCCGTCCGCGCCAGGACGGGATCGAGATAAGGGGAATTGAGGCATGGACGCCAACACGTTCGAGAAGTCGTTCGACCACGGGCTGGACACCGTCGCTCCGGCGCAGGCTCACCCGGCTGGTGAGGGCTATCGCGAGGCCGTGGTCTTCACGATCGGCGACCTCTCCCGCGAGTTCGGGATCACCCTGCGGGCCCTGCGCTTCTACGAGGACAAGGGCCTGATTTCGCCCCGCCGCGACGGCATGACCCGGCTCTATTCCGAAACCGATCGCAAGCGTCTGGCGGTGATCCTGAAGGGCAAGCACCTCGGCTTCACCCTGGCGGAGATCCGGGCGCTGGTGGCGGCCCATGAGGGCGGCGAGAGCGAGCTTTCCCTGTCGCGCGATCGCTGCCTGTCGCAGATCGCCCAGCTGGAGCGTCAGCGCGGCGAGATCGACACCGCCATCTCCGAGCTGAAGTCCATGGCCCTGGCTTTCGCGGCCTGAGCTGGACGGAGGCGGCGCAGGCCGCCTCTGGACATTTCGAATGGAAAACGCCCGGTCTTGCCGGGCGTTCGATCTCAAAGCGGGCGCGGGATCAGGCGCTCAGCTTCGCCAGCAAGGCATCGGACAGCTCGAAATTGGCGGTGACGGTCTGCACGTCGTCATTGTCCTCGAGCGTCTCGACGAGGCGCATGAGCTTCTCGCCGGTCTCGTCGTCCACCGCCACGGAATTTTGTGGCCGCCACACCAGCGCCGCCTTGCTCGGCTCGCCGAACTTCTGCTCCAGAGCCCGCTGCACCTCGGCCAGTTGCTCGGCTGCGCAGATCACCTCGTGACCATCCTCGCTGGAGGTCACGTCGTCGGCGCCGGCCTCGATGGCCGCTTCCATCATGGTGTCGGCATCCGCCTTGCCGGCGGCATATTCGATGCGCCCCACCCGGTCGAACATGAAGGACACCGCGCCGGTCTCGGCGAGGTTGCCGCCCGACTTGGTGAAGTAGGAGCGGACTTCGGAGGCGGTCCGGTTGCGGTTGTCGGTGAGCGCCTCGACGATCACGGCGACGCCGCCGGGGCCGTAGCCCTCATAGCGAATCTCGTCGTAATTCTCGGTGTCCGCCCCGGCCGCCTTCTTGATGGCCCGGTCGATGTTGTCCTTGGGCATGTTCTCGGCGCGGGCCGCGAGGATGGCGGCGCGCAGGCGCGCGTTCATGTTGGGATCGGGCAGGCCCATCTTGGCCGAGACCGTGATCTCGCGCGCCAGCTTGGAGAACAGCTTGGAGCGCATCGCGTCCTGCCGCCCCTTGCGGTGCATGATGTTCTTGAATTGTGAATGCCCGGCCATGGCCGCCACCGTCCCGTTGTGCGGACCCGCCCCGCGCCCCGCATCAGCGGCGCCGCCCGGACCGATCCTGTTGACTGGAGCGGGCCTTATAGGCGGGCCAAAGGGAAAAGGGCAAGGAAGCGGGTGCAGCATAACGATGCCACGCTTCTTCTACCGCTAAGGCAGGGGCTCAATCCCAGAAGGTCGGACGGGAGGGTTCGAGTCCCGCGCCCATGCGCACGGCCGCCACCTTCACCGCAAGGCCGGTGCGGTCGTCGGTCTCGACCGCGACGCCGGAGAGCGCGGCCGGTCCTGCCGCCGGCTCGAACCGGCCGGACGCGAGCTTGCGGGTGAAGCGCCGCAGCGGCTCCTCCTTGTCCATGCCGATCACCCCATCATAGGCGCCGCACATGCCGGCGTCGGTCATGTAGGCCGTGCCGCCGGAGAGAATGCGGTAATCGGCGGTGGGGACGTGGGTGTGGGTGCCCACCACGAGGGAGGCGCGGCCGTCGCAGAAATGGCCGATCGCCTGCTTCTCGCTGGTGGTCTCGGCGTGCACATCCACCACCACGGCATCCACCATCTCGCCCAGCGTGGCGCCGTCCAGCGCCCTGTCGAGGCCGGCGAAGGGATCGTCCAGCGGATCCATGAAGACGCGGCCCATCACGTTGACCACGAGCACGCGGGCGCCGTTGCGCGCTTCCACCAGAGTGGCCCCGCGCCCGGGCGTGCCGGGCGGATAATTCAGCGGCCGCACCAAAGCCGGGGCGCGCTCGATGAACACCAGGGCCTCGCGCTGGTCGAAGGCGTGGTTGCCGAGGGTGATGGCATCGGCGCCGGCGGCGCGCAGTTCGTCATGGATCGCCTCGGTAATGCCGAAGCCGCCGGCGGCATTCTCGCCGTTCACCACAACGAGATCGAGCGACCATTGGGCGACGAGGCCCGGCAAATGCGACACGACGCATTCGCGGCCCGAGCGGCCGACGACGTCGCCAAGAAACAGAATGCGCATGAACTCTTCCGGCAACACGAACGAAGGGCAGCGGGCGGGCGTCAGGGCCGCGCCGTCACGCTGAAAGCTTCCCTCTCCGTTATCATCATGTCCACCGGCTCGTCATGGGGTTCAGCGGATACCTTTTCGACCTCCTGGCACGCAAAAGCATAGCCCAGCGCCCGCACGGGACGCTCGGCGCGCAGCCGGGCGAGGGTGCGGTCGTAGAAGCCAGCCCCGTAGCCGATCCGGTGGCCTCTGCGGTCGAAGGCGGCGAGGGGCACCATCAGGATGTCCGGTATGACCGCGCCGGCCTCCTCCGGCGGCTCCGGAATGCGGAAGGCGCCAGCCGGCGTAAGCACGTCGTCGGCACGCCACCGCCGGAAGAGCAGGGGCTCGCCGCGCCCGAGGATGACAGGCAAAGCGAGCAGCGCGCCGCGGGCCCGCAGCTTTTCGGCCAGGGGGACGGTGTCGATCTCGTCGCGGAAGGCACAGAAGAGGGCGATGGTGCGGCCCGTCACGTCGCCCAGCGCGGCGACGGCATTGAGGGCCGCGGCCTCGGACGCGGCGCGGCGGGCATTCTCGCCCATCGCCGCGCGCCGGCCGAGGGCGACGAGGCGCAGGCGTTTCTTTTCGCCAGCCAGCGTCGCGCCGGCCGCATCTGCGGAGGCCATGTCAATCTGAACGCGTCGATAGAAAGAAGAGTGCGGAGCCACAAAAGCCGTCGGAGGTCGATCCCGGGAAACCTACAGCGTAGGTGGGCGCCGTGTGTCCAAGCCCAGAGGCGAGGTCAGGGACAGCTCCCTTAAGGATCGATAAGGCCCCGGGGAAAAGTCTCCTAACGAGCCCCGCAGCCCCGCCTCACCAATGTAGGGACGAAAGCGGTTGGGCGCCAGCCCCTTCGATCCGGCGCCTCAGCCCATCCCCACCGTTCCGCGCTCCTTCGGCGCGAGTTCGGCCACCAGGCGCTCGATGCGCTCAGCCACCGCATCGATGGTGCGGGCGACCTCCTCCTCGCTGGCCTCGATGCGGGCCATGGCGGAGGCGCGGGCGTCGCGCTGGCTCTCGATGTCGCTTTCCAGCGCCCGGATGCGCCCGCGCGCCCCGGCCAGCTCGTCGGCGATGGTGATGGCGGCCATCACGACGAGCCGCTGGTCGCCGATCTCGCCGAACGCGCCGCGCAGCTGGGTAATGCGCTCGTCGATATCGCGGGCGAGGCGGATGAGGTGCTCCTCTTGCCCCTCGTCGCAGGCCATCCTGTATTGCCGGCCCGCGATGGTGACGGAGACGTGAGGCATCTCGTCAGCCGCCGTGGGTCGCGAGCACGTCGCGGATGGTGCTCATGGCCACGTCGAGGCGGCGGATGATCTCGCGGCCGGCTTCCTCGACCTCGCCGGCCTCCGCCTGCGCCACGTCCAGCTCGGCGGCGAGCCGGGCGCGGTCGTTCCCAAGGGCGTGCAGCTGGGCCAGCAGCGCCTCCTGATGGCGATCAGCATCGCGCCGGCGATCGATGGCGTCGGTGAGCGCATCGAGCGCGGCGTGGAGGCGCCGGGTCGACGCCTCGATGGGGGCATCCTGCAGCGGCGGGCGTTGCTTCAGCGCGTACATGAGCGAACTTTAGCCGAGTCGGCCGAGCAGCGGAACGCCGCTCGTTCCAGTCTGTCAACATGAATGCGATGGCGTCGGGTGGCAACCTGCAACCCCTGCCTGCAAGGTCGATCTGCGGCACGCCTCGGCGCATGGCATTGTTGCGTTGCCGCGACGATGCGGCGCGGGCGGCGGGGCGGGCGCTGGCTTGACGTGAGGGGACGGGGCAGGTTTGACAGCGCGGCGAGCCTTGGTACAAGGCGCCTCGAAGGCTAGGGTCCATCGGTTCGGACAGGGGCTGAAGCCCGTTCCGCCGCATTGGACCATGTCCCCCCTGAGTGCCTCTAGCCGGCCGGCTGCCCAGAGCGCCGGCACCGGAGAAACGGGAATATGTCCAGCCGCATAAGCGACCGCTCCACGAGTCACGACCGATTGGCCAATGCCATCCGGTTTCTCTCAATGGATGCGGTCGAGGCCGCGAACAGCGGTCACCCGGGCCTGCCCATGGGCGCGGCGGATATTGCGACCGTGCTGTTCACCAAGGTGCTGAAGTACGATGCCTCCCGCCCGTTCTGGCCGGACCGCGACCGCTTCGTGCTGTCCGCCGGCCACGGGTCCATGCTGCTCTATTCGGTGATGCACCTCGCCGGATACGAGAAGGTGACCATCGACGAGATCAAGCGCTTCCGCCAGATGGGCTCTCTCACGCCCGGCCACCCCGAGAATTTCGTCACCGAGGGCATCGAGACCACCACAGGCCCGCTCGGGCAGGGCATCGCCACAGCCGTGGGCATGGCCATGGCTGAGCGCCTGCTCGCCGCCCGCTTCGGCGCGGACGTCGTGGATCATTACACCTACGTCCTCGCCTCCGATGGCGACCTGATGGAGGGCATCAGCCAGGAGGCGGCCGATCTCGCCGGCCACCTGAAGCTGTCCAAGCTCATCGTCATGTGGGACGACAACAAGATCTCCATCGACGGCCCCACCTCCATCTCCGGCTCGACCGACCAGCTCGCGCGCTTCGCCGCGTCCGGCTGGGCCACGGCGTCGGTGGACGGGCATGATCCCGAGGCGATCCTCGCAGCCCTTACGGCCGCCAAGGCCTCCGACCGTCCGACCCTGATCGCCTGCCGCACCACCATCGGCTTCGGCTCCCCCAAGAAGGCGGGGTCCGAGAAGGTCCACGGCTCGCCGCTGGGCGCCGAGGAGATCGCCGCCACCCGCGCCGCCCTCGGCTGGGAAGCGCCGGCCTTCGTGGTGCCGGAGGACGCACTCGCCGGCTGGCGCGCGGCTGGTGCCGCCGGTCGCGCTGCCCGCGAGGCCTGGGACACCCGCCTCGCGGCCCGCCCGGCCGAGGAGCGCAGCGAGTTCGAGCGCCGGGTCGCCGGCACGCTGCCCCAGGCCCTGGAAGGTGCCATCGTTGCCGCCAAGGAGAAGGCGGTGAAGGACGGCGGTGCGATCGCCACCCGCAAGTCGTCCGAGCTGGTGCTGGACTTCATCACCCAGGCAGTGCCCGAGATGGTGGGCGGCTCCGCCGATCTCACCGGCTCGAACAACACAAAGGCCAAGGGCGCCAAGTCCGTGACGCCGGACGACTTTTCCGGCTCGTTCATCCATTACGGCGTGCGCGAGCACGGCATGGCCGCGGCCATGAACGGCATGGCGCTGCACAAGGGGCTCATCCCCTTCTCCGGCGGCTTCATGGTGTTCTCGGACTATTGCCGCCCCTCCATCCGCCTTGCGGCCCTGATGGGGGAGCGGGTCATCCACGTGCTCACCCACGATTCCATCGGCTTGGGCGAAGACGGCCCCACCCACCAGCCGGTGGAGCACCTCGCCGCCCTGCGCGCCATTCCCAATCTCCTCGTGATGCGTCCCTGCGACACGGTGGAGACAGCGGAATGCTGGCAGATTGCGCTACAGTCCACCGACAGGCCCTCGGCGCTCATCCTCTCGCGCCAGAACTTGCCGCTGCTGCGCTCCGATGCCACCGCCGAGAACCGGTCGGCGGAGGGCGCTTACGAAATCCTCGCTGCGTCCGGGCCGGCGCAGGCGAGCCTGTTCGCCACCGGCTCGGAAGTGTCCTTGGCGGTGGAAGCCGCCAAGCTGTTGGAGGCGCAGGGTGTACCCACCCGCGTCGTCTCCATCCCCTCGTTCGAACTGTTCCTCGAAAGGCCTGCCGCAGAGCGGGCAAAGGTGATCGGGGACGCTCCGGCCAAGGTCGCGGTTGAGGCCGCTATCCGCATGGGGTGGGACGCCATCGTCGGTTCGGATGCCGCCTTCGTGGGAATGACCTCGTTCGGCGCCAGCGCGCCCGCAAAGGAGCTTTTCGCCCATTTCGGCATTACTGCCCAGGCGGTCGCGGCGCGCGCGCTCGACCAGCTCCGGCAGGCCTGAGGTTCGGCGCACGGCGGGCGCGAAGGAACGGCGTCGCGGATCATCCGCAGGCGCCCATCTCAATTCAGCGAGGCCGGGCTTAAAGCCGGCTCAGGAGGACCCAACATGAGCGTCAAGGTGGCCATCAACGGTTTCGGTCGCATCGGTCGCAATGTGCTGCGCGCCATCATCGAATCGGGCCGCACCGACATCGAGGTGGTGGCGATCAACGACCTCGGCCCGGTGGAGACGAACGCCCACCTCTTCCGCTTCGACAGCGTGCACGGCCGCTTCCCCGGCGAGGTCAAGGTCGCCGGAGATACCATCGACGTGGGCCGCGGCCCCATCAAGGTCACCGCCGTGCGCAACCCCGCCGAGCTGCCCCACAAGGAGCTGGGCGTGGACATCGCGCTGGAATGCACCGGTATCTTCACCTCGCGTGACAAGGCTGCGGCGCACCTCACCGCCGGCGCCAAGCGCGTGCTGGTCTCGGCCCCGGCCGACGGCGCGGACCTGACGGTGGTCTATGGCGTCAACCACGACAAGCTCACCAATGAGCACCTCGTCGTATCCAACGCCTCCTGCACCACCAACTGCCTCGCCCCCGTGGCCAAGGTCCTCAACGATGCCGTGGGCATCGAGAAGGGCTTCATGACCACCATTCACTCCTACACCGGCGACCAGCCCACGCTGGACACCATGCACAAGGACCTTTACCGCGCCCGCGCTGCGGCCATGTCCATGATCCCCACCTCCACCGGCGCCGCCAAGGCGGTGGGCCTGGTGCTGCCGGAGCTGAACGGCAAGCTGGACGGCACGTCCATCCGCGTGCCCACGCCCAACGTCTCGGTGATCGACCTGAAGTTCGTCGCCAAGCGCGCGACCAGCAAGGAAGAGATCAACGAGGCGATCATCGCCGCGGCGGCGCAGGAGCTGAAGGGCATCCTCGGCTTCACCGACCAGCCCAACGTGTCGATCGACTTCAACCACAACCCCAACTCCTCGACCTTCCACCTGGACCAGACCAAGGTCATGGAAGGCACGCTGGTGCGCGTGCTGTCTTGGTACGACAACGAGTGGGGCTTCTCGAACCGCATGAGCGACACGGCCGTCGCCATGGGCAAGCTGGGCTGACCGGGAAAAGGGGGCGCCATCATGATCGCCTTCCGCACCCTCGATGACGCCGCGGACCTCGCCGACAAGCGGGTCCTCGTCCGTGTCGACCTCAACGTTCCCATGGAGAGCGGGCGCGTCACCGACGCGACCCGTCTCAAGGCCATCCTGCCCACCATCCGGGACATCACCGGCAAGGGCGGCAAGGTCGTCCTGCTGGCGCACTTCGGGCGGCCCAAGGGCCGCGACGAGACCCAGTCCCTCGCCCCCGTCGCCAAGGCGCTAGAAGGCGAACTCGGCCGCAAGGTCGCTTTCGTCGGCGACTGCGTGGGAGACGAGGCGAAGAGCGCCGTCTCCAGCCTCGCCTCCGGCGAGGTGATCGTGCTGGAGAACACCCGCTTCCATGCGGGCGAGGAGAAGAACGCGCCGGACTTCATCGAGGCTCTCGCGAGCCTCGGCGACGTCTATGTCAACGACGCCTTCTCCACGGCCCACCGGGCGCACGCCTCCACCGAGGGGCTTGCCCACAAGCTGCCGGCCTATGCCGGCCGCTCCATGGAAAGCGAGATCGAGGCGCTGACGAAGGCCCTCGAGGCCCCGCAGCGCCCGGTTCTCGCCGTGGTCGGCGGTTCCAAGGTGTCCACCAAGCTCGAACTGCTCGGCAATCTCGTGCGGAAGGTGGACATCCTCGTCATCGGCGGCGGCATGGCCAACACCTTCCTCGCGGCTCTCGGCAAGAAGGTGGGCAAGTCGCTTTGCGAGCATGACCTGGGCGATATCGCGCGGGACATCCTGGACAAGGCCAAGGCGGCCGGATGCGAGATCGTCCTGCCGGTGGACGCGCTGGTCGCCACCGAGTTCAAGGCCAATGCCGCGCACCGCGTCGCCAGCGTCGATGACGTGAAGGACGACGAGATGATGCTGGACGCCGGGCCGGCGACGGTCGCGATCGTCAAGCAGAAGCTCGACGGGGCGAAGACGGTGGTGTGGAACGGGCCTTTCGGCGCGTTCGAGCTGACCCCGTTCGATGCGGCGACGGTGGCCGTGGCCCGCTATGTGGGCGATCTCACCCATAACGGGAAGCTGCTTTCCGTTGCGGGCGGCGGCGATACCGTGGCGGCGCTGAACCACGCCGGCGCGGCGGATCGCTTCTCCTACGTCTCGACGGCCGGTGGTGCCTTCCTCGAATGGCTCGAGGGCAAGGCGCTTCCGGGCGTGGAGGCCCTGCGGCGCTGATGTTGCGCTGCGGAACAAAATGACGAGAATTGCGCCCGCCCGGCCTCCGCGGCGGGCGCTTTTCGGGTAGGGCACCGGTCGGGAACCCGGTGCCGGCTTCCGGACTTGCTGCCGCGCTACAGGCGCGCTGCGTTCCGGGCGTGCCACGACCTCCAATATGCCGGAGTGCCACGCTCCGGTGTCCATGTCCGCCGAGGGGCGGCAACAAGGCAGGTGAAGAACATGACGGCGGAGCTCGACGCGATCGCGCAGAAAATGGTGGCCGACGGCAAGGGCATCCTCGCGGCAGACGAGAGCGGCGGAACCATCAAGAAGCGGTTTGATGCCATCGGGGTGGAATCCACCGAGGAGAATCGTCGCGACTACCGCGAGCTGATGTTCCGCTCGCAGGGCATGGACTATATCTCCGGCGTCATCCTCTATGATGAGACCATCCGCCAGAAGGCGAAGGACGGCACGACGCTGGTCTCGCTGATCGAAAAGGCCGGCGCCATCCCCGGCATCAAGGTGGACGCCGGCGCCAAGCCGCAGCCCTTCTGCCCGGGCGAGACCATCACCGAGGGCCTCGACGGCCTGGCCGGCCGCCTCAAGGAGTATTACGACCTCGGCGCCCGCTTCGCGAAGTGGCGTGCAGTGATCGACATCGACACCACCAAGCACATCCCGTCCTACACCTCGCTCCGCGCCAACGCCCACGCGCTCGCCCGCTATGCGGCGCTGTGCCAGGAGGCGAAGATCGTCCCGATCGTCGAGCCGGAAGTGCTCATGGACGGCGCCCACGACATCGACACCTGCTACCGCGTCACCGAATGGGCGCTGAAGACGGTGTTCGAGGAGCTGTACTACCAGCGCGTCCGCCTGGAAGGCATGGTGCTCAAGCCCAACATGATCGTGCCCGGCAAGAAGAGCCCGGCGCAGGCCTCGGTGGCCGAGGTGGCGGAGAAGACCGTGCGCGTGCTCAAGGCCTGCGTGCCCACCGCCGTTCCGGGCATCGCCTTCCTTTCCGGCGGCCAGTCCGACGAGGACGCCACTGCCCATCTCGATGCCATGGTGAAGCTCGGCGGCCTGCCGTGGAAGCTCACCTATTCCTACGGCCGCGCCCTCCAGGCCGCGCCGCAGAAGGCATGGGCCGGCAAGCCCGAGAACGTCGCCAAGGCCCAGGCCGCCTTCGCCCACCGGGCGCAGATGAACTCTCTCGCGGCCCTCGGCAAGTGGTCGCCCGAGGACGAGCGCAAGGCCGCCTGAGCGTAAGGCACATCACCCATAGGGAGGGGCCGGCTTGCGCCGGCCCTTTTCTTATGGTCTGGCGAAAGCCGAGGACATTCCGCGTCCGTGCCCCCAATTCGCCGATTTCTTGGCAGACCGATCAGACCCATGGCCAATCCTCCGCCCGCCCCCGGCGCCCGCCTCATGCTCGTGTTCACCCTGACGCCCGCGCTCGACCCGCGCACGGTGGAGGCGGCGGTGCGCGCGGGCGATGTGGCGTGCGTGGTTCTGCGCGTGGCGCCGGGCGAGACGGTCGATGCCGCGCGGCTCGCGGAGATTGCCGGAGCGGTGCAGCGCCATGACGTGGCCGTGCTTCTCGACGGCCCGGACGGCCTCGTCGCTGCCGCTGGCCTGGATGGCGTCCACGTCGCCGCCGGACCGGCGCTCGATGCGACCCTGCGGCTGCTGAAGCCCGCCGCCATCGTGGGAGCCGGAGGGCTGGTCACGCGCCACGAGGCCATGGTCGCGGGCGAGAGCGGCGCGGATTACGTCGCCTTTGGCCCGCTCGCCCCTGAAAGCGGGGATTTCTTTCGCGTGCTCGATCTGGTGGGCTGGTGGGCCGAACTGTTCGAGGTGCCCTGCGTCGGTGTCGCCTCCACCCTCGACGAGGTGAGCGCGCTCGCCGGAGCCGGAGCCGATTTCGTCGCCGTGTCCGAAGCGCTGCTGGCGTCGGCGGGGGGACCGGCGAAGGCGGTCGCCGCCGTGCAGGCGCGCCTTGCCGCGGGTGCGTCCGACGCGGGTAAAGACGCGCAATGACGTGGTGTTTCCGCGCTCCGCGCCGCTGGCCGGGTGAAGCCATGCCTTTCCGCGCGGTGCTGTTCGCCGCCGCCCTGGGCGCGACGCTTGCCGCCCTGCCATCCCTCAGCTTTGCGCAGTCCACCGGCGGGGCTGCCCCATCCGGCCAGGCCGCGCCCAAGCCGGCGGCAAAGCCCAAGCCCGATCCAAAGCCCGATCCAAAGCCGGATGCGAAATCCGGAAACAAGCCGGCAAAGTCCGATCCGAAGGCGGCCCAGCGTCCGCGCGAACCTGCGCCCATGCCCCTGCTGGGCCAGCAGATCAGCTATCCGAGCCTGGATACCCCGGGCGGCACCGGCGATCTCGCTTATGGCGCATACCAGCGCGGCTATTACATCTCCGCCTTCAACGAGGCCCTGAAGCGTGCCCGCGCGGCTAACGATCCGGCCGCCATGACGCTGCTCGGCGAGCTCTATTCGGAAGGCCTCGGCGTGCCGCTGGACCCGAAGAAGGCCGTCGAGTGGTATCGCAAGGCGGCGGACGCCGGGTCAGTTTCCGCGCTGTTCGCTCTTGGCAACATGACGCTCGCCGGCCGGGGCGTCCCCATGGACGAGCCGGCGGCGGCGCAGCTGTTCCGACAGGCTGCGGAGAAGGGTAGCGCGGGCGCCGCCTACAATCTCGGCCTGCTTTACCTCCAGGGACGGAAGATTCCCAAGGAGCCGTCCGAGGCCGCGCGGTGGTTCGAAATCGCCGCCGCCAAGGACGTGGAGGACGCCCAGTACGCCCTCGGCGTGCTGCTGAAGGAAGGCAACGGTGTCGACAAGGATATCGCGGCCTCGGCCCGCATGATCGGTGCGGCGGCGCGGCTCGGCCACGTCACGGCGCAGGTGGAGTTCGCGATCATGCAGTTCAACGGCACCGGCGTGCCGAAGGACGAGGCCGCGGCGGCCGCCATGTTCCGCAAGGCGGCGCTGGCCGGCAATGCCATCGCCCAGAACCGCTATGCGCGGCTGCTCGCCGTGGGGCGGGGCGTCGCGCAGGACAAGGTGCAGGCGGCGGCCTGGCACCTCGTCGCGAAGAGCCGGGGCCTTGGCGATCCCATGCTGGACGAGGTGGTCGCGAAGCTTCCCGAGGCCGATCGCAAAAAGGCTCAGGCCCAGGCCGCCCGCTGGGAAGCCGGTCGCGCCTGACCGGACGCCGCACGGCACCGCGTGACGATGGCTGTGGCCATTCTGCAACGCCCCAAGCCACACTCGCTCTGCCTTCACCCCTGCACCTCCGCGCCATGATGACGCCACGTCGCGGCATCAGTGAAGGACGCGCCGGACGGGGGTTGACACCTCTCCCGGCCCTTCGGGACAGCCTCTCGCCACCGCCCGCGCCTGCTTGGCGCGCGGGATGATGCGAGCTGCCGGATCCGGAGGAGTGGCGATAACGGCCCGGAAACCATGGCGAGCGGGAATTGCCCGTACCCGCTTGTTTTCGGCCCTCGGAGCGGCCCGTCAGCCGCGCACGGAACGTTCGCTTAACCGGACGGCTTTAGACCCGAAGCCTCCGGTGCAGCGTTTAGAAGGGAGTTACCGGATGCGTTTCCTCAGCCTTGCTCGCGGCTTCCGGTTCGCGGCTCTGTTCGGCTTCGCGCTGGCGCTTGCCGCGTGCGCCAACAATCCCAACCAGAATGCCGGCGTCGGCGGCGCGGGTGGCCCTCCCGGTTCCCCTCAGGAGTTCGTGGTCGCCGTCGGCGATCGCGTATTCTTCGAGAGCGACCAGACCGATCTCACCCCGCAGGCGCGTGCCACCCTGGACCGTCAGGCCCAGTGGCTGCAGCAGTACAACCGCTACACCTTCACCATCGAAGGCCATGCGGACGAGCGCGGAACCCGCGAATACAACATCGCGCTGGGGGCCAAGCGCGCCCAGAGCGTGCGGGACTACCTCACGTCCCGCGGCATCGACCCGGCCCGCATGCGGACCATCTCCTACGGCAAGGAGCGGCCGGTGGCGGTGTGCAACGACATCTCGTGCTGGTCGCAGAACCGACGCGCGGTGACGGTGCTGAACGGCGGCGGCGCCTGAGTGTCATGACCACGTCCCGAAGGCCGGCACCCACGGGTGCCGGCCTTCGCGCGTGTGGCGCCGGACGGGCGGCCTGTGCCGCCAAGCCATTGCCGGGTCACACTTTGGACGCGATCGCCGGGGTAAAGTCTCTTTGCCCGAGCCGGCACGTTTCCGGCCGCGATCCTCACCACCAGCCTCAAGCAAAAGTCTCATGAAGATGCGCCTGCGCCCGGTCGGTGTTCTTGTCGGCACCCACGCCGTCCTCCTCGGCATCGCCTTCGCTGCGGCCCTTGGCACGGCGGCGCCGGCGGCGGCGCAGAACGACGGCAACCTCTTCGGCAACCTCTTCAAGCCGCCCCAGCCCGTGCAGGAGGCCCCGCGCGAGGACCCCGAGCTGACAGGCCGCATGGAGCGACTGGAATCGACCTTGCGCCAGCTCACCGGCCAGGTCGAGCAACTCCAGTATCGCAACCAACAGTTGGAGGCGCAGGTGCGCCGGCTGGAAGAGGCCGGCGGTGGCCGTCCCTCGGCGCCTCCAGCCGCGTCTCCCGCCGCAGGGCCGGGGCCGGCCCCGGCCTTGCTTCCCTCCGGCCGCCCGTCGGCTTCCCCCGCCGCGCCCGCGCGTCGCTCGGACGCGTTCGATCCCAATATGGACCCCGCCGCGCCGGGCGCTCCGCAGCCGCTCGGCTCGGCCGGGAGCGCCGCGCCTCCGTCGCGCACAGTCGAGGGTGCGCCCGTGCGCGCCTCCACGGGCCAGCAGGTCGCGGCGCTGCCATCCGCCGGCGCCACGGTGCGTGAGCTGTACGATGCCGGCCAGTCCCAGCTTCAGCGCCAGGATTATGCCGGTGCCGAGCAGACGTTCCGGCAGATCATCCAGGCCTCGCCCAACGATCGCCTGATCGCCGACGCGACCTTCATGCTCGGGGAGAGCCTCTTCCTGCGGCAGAATTATTCCGACGCGGCGGCCTCGTTCCTCGAAGTCTCCACCAAGTACCAGAATTCCGCCCGCGCACCCGAGGCGCTGCTGCGCCTCGGCCAGTCGCTCGCCGGCCTCGGCGAGAAGGAGACCGCCTGCGCCACCTTCCAGGAGGTGGATCGCAAGTATCCCCGCACCGCCTCCTCCATCCGGCAGGCCGTGGAGCGCGAGCAGAAGCGCGTCGGCTGTTGAGGCATGGCGAGGGACCCCGCAGACCGTTCGCGCGGGACATCCGGATCGCCTGTCCCCCCGGGTGTTGCCGAAAGCATCGCGCCCGAGCCCGGCTCCGCCATTGCGGACAGTGAGCTGGACCTGCTGTTCGCCCGCTTCTCCAGCCATGCGGCCATCCTGATCGCCATCTCCGGCGGCCCCGATTCGACAGCTCTGATGCATCTCGCCGCGCGCTGGCGGGACCGAGCCCCAGGCGGGCCCCGGCTTTTCGCGGCGACGGTCGACCATGGCCTCAGGGAGGCCTCGGCAGGGGAGGCGGCGGAGGTGGCGCGTTTGGCGGGGGCGCTCAAGCTGCCCCATCGCACCTTGCCCTGGCAGGGCGACAAGCCGGACCATGGATTGCAGGAAGCGGCCCGCGAGGCGCGCTACGGGCTGCTTGCCGCCGAGGCGCGCCGGGTGGGGGCCTCGGCCCTCGCGCTGGCTCATACACGCGATGACCAGGCTGAAACGGTGCTGTTCCGCATGGCGCGCGGCTCCGGCCTCGCCGGCCTTGCCGGGATGAGCGCCGAGACGACCCGTGGCGGGCTCGTGCTGCTGCGGCCATTCCTCGACCTGCCCAAGGCGCGTCTTCTGGCGACGCTCGATGCGGCCGGGCTCGTCTATGCAAGCGATCCGTCCAACCTCGACGCCCGCTTTGCCCGTCCGCGGCTTAGGGCGCTTGCGCCCGCGCTGGCGCGCGAGGGGCTCGATGCGCGGCGTCTTAGCCGCCTTGCCCGTCGGGTCGCCCGCGCGGACGCGGCGCTTGAGGCGGCCACGGACCGGGCGGAGGCGGAGCTTGTTACCGTTCAGAAATCCGGCCGCGCGATCAGCGGTTCCGCTTTCGCGGCCTTGCCCGAGGAAATCGCCCTGCGGCTTCTCGGCCGATTGGTCGCCACGCAGGGCAGAGAAGGGCCGGTGGAACTCGCCAAGCTCGAGCTTCTGCTGGAGGCGGTACTGGCTGCGCTGGCGCTGGCGCCTGCTCCATTTCGCCGCACCCTTGCGGGCGCCAGCGTGACCGTCCGAAAGGGGCAGGTGCTCGTATCCACCGCACCTCCCCGGCGCCTTGCCGCAAGGATCGCGACGAATTCAAGTGCGGAAAAGGCTCCTGTCCTTGGCAAGTCGGGGCCTCGCACCTAAATTAGCCGCTGGACGGTGCGGGAGGTTCCACCGGCAGCAGCGCGGTGCGGAGGTATACCTTCCGTATGGTGAGGCGTCGAAGCAGGGCCGCCCTTCTGTCCCCACGAGGGTTCAATGAACGCCAATTTACGCAATTTCGCCCTTTGGGTGATCATCGTCCTGCTGCTGCTGGCCCTGTTCTCGCTGTTCAACAGCCCGGGTCAGCGCACGAACGCGAACGAAATCTCCTTCTCGCAGCTCCTCAACGACGTGGACGCCGGGAAGGTGCGCGAGGTCGTGATCGAGGGGCCGAACATCACCGGCACCTATTCCGACCGCTCCGGCTCGTTCCAGACCTACGCGCCGAACGACCCCTCGCTCGTGCAGCGCCTGTACGGCAAGGGCGTGCAGATCACCGCGCGCGCCCCGTCGGACAACGTGCCCTGGTTCGTGAGCCTGCTTCTGTCCTGGCTGCCCTTCCTCGCGCTGATCGGCGTGTGGATCTTCCTGTCGCGCCAGATGCAGGGTGCCGGCGGCAAGGCCATGGGCTTCGGCAAGAGCCGCGCCAAGCTCCTCACCGAGGCGCATGGCCGCGTGACCTTCGACGACGTGGCCGGCATCGACGAGGCCAAGAGCGACCTCACCGAGATCGTGGAATTCCTGCGCGACCCGCAGAAGTTCCAGCGCCTCGGTGGCCGCATCCCGCGCGGCGTTCTGCTCGTCGGCCCCCCCGGCACCGGCAAGACGCTGCTCGCCCGCGCCATCGCGGGTGAGGCCAACGTGCCGTTCTTCACCATCTCGGGCTCCGACTTCGTCGAGATGTTCGTGGGCGTCGGCGCGAGCCGCGTGCGCGACATGTTCGAGCAGGCGAAGAAGAATGCGCCTTGCATCATCTTCATCGACGAAATCGACGCGGTGGGCCGCCACCGTGGCGCCGGCCTCGGCGGCGGCAATGACGAGCGCGAGCAGACCCTCAACCAGCTGCTGGTGGAGATGGACGGCTTCGAGGCGAACGAGGGCATCATCCTTATCGCCGCGACCAACCGCCCCGACGTGCTTGACCCCGCTCTGCTGCGTCCGGGCCGCTTCGACCGCCAGGTCATCGTTCCCAATCCGGACGTGGTCGGCCGCGAGCAGATCCTGAAGGTGCATGCCCGCAAGATTCCCGTCGCCCCCGACGTGAACCTGAAGACCATTGCCCGCGGCACCCCCGGCTTCTCCGGCGCGGACCTCGCCAACCTCTGCAACGAGGCGGCGCTGATGGCGGCCCGGCGCAACAAGCGCATGGTCACCATGTCCGAGTTCGAGGACGCCAAGGACAAGGTGATGATGGGCGCCGAGCGTCGCTCCCTCGTGATGACCGAGGAAGAGAAGATGCTCACCGCCTACCACGAAGGCGGTCACGCCATCGTGGCGCTGAGCGTCCCGGCCACCGACCCGGTCCACAAGGCCACCATCATCCCGCGCGGCCGCGCGCTCGGCATGGTCATGCAGCTTCCGGAGCGCGACAAGCTCTCCATGAGCTATGAGCAGATGACCTCGCGCCTCGCCATCATGATGGGCGGCCGTGTCGCGGAAGAGCTGGTGTTCGGCCACGACAAGGTGACGTCCGGCGCCGCCTCCGACATCGAGCAGGCGACCCGCCTGGCCAAGATGATGGTGACGCGCTGGGGCTTCTCCGACCTCCTCGGTCAGGTGGCGTATGGCGAGAACAACGAGGACGTGTTCCTCGGCATGTCCATGCAGCGCCACCAGAATGTGTCCGAGGCCACCGCGCAGACCATCGACAAGGAGGTCCGGCGACTGGTGGATGAGGGCTATTCCGAGGCCAAGCGCATCCTGACCGAGAGGTACGATGACCTCGAGGCTCTTGCGCGCGGCTTGCTCGAATACGAGACTCTGTCGGGCGAGGAGATCGTGGACCTCCTCGACGGCAAGACGCCGAACCGGGAGAGCGTGATCGAGCCGTCGAACCCGCGCGGCTCGGCCATTCCCACCACCAAGCGCCCGCGTCCGGGCGGTGCCGGCGGCTCTGTGGAGCCCCAGCCCCAGGCCTGAGAACGGACCACCTTAGGAAAACGCCCGCGCAAGCGGGCGTTTTTCGTTCTGGCCGGTATCAGGGCAGGGCGCCCGGGGGTGCCTGATTTTGGCGCGCGCGGCCGAGAGGAGGACGGGCGCGGACCCCATCGACAGCTTGGTCCGAGCAGGGCATAGCCTCTCTCATGTCCCTTCTCGCCCGCACCTCTCTCGTCTCGGCGGCAACGCTCGCGTCCCGTGTTCTGGGTTTCGCTCGGGACGCGGCCACGGCCGCCGTGCTGGGCGTGGGGCCGGTGGCGGATGCGCTCGCGGCAGCCATGGCGCTGCCCCTGCTGGCGCGCCGGCTTCTGGCGGAGGGGGCCTTCAATCTCGCCTTCATTCCGGCCCTCGCGCGGGCGGGCGACGATGAGGCCGCACCCCGAAGGCTCGCCGGCGCGACCCTGCTCCTGCTCTGCGGCCTGCTCCTTCTCCTTGCCGCTGCGGCCGCGCTCTTCATGCCGCAGCTGATCGGCCTTATGGCGCCGGGCTTCGAGGCGGGCGGACAGCGGGCGGATGTCGCCATTCTCTGCGGCCGGGTGGTGGTGCTCTATGTTCCTCTGGCCGGACTGGCGGCAATCTACGGGGGTATCGCCAATGCCACCCACCGGGTGCTGCTGCCGGCACTGGCCCCGGCGGCGGCCAATGTCACCGTGCTGTGCGTCATCGCCGTCCTCCTCGCCAGAGGGCTGATGGAAAGCGACACGGCCGCCTTCGCCATCGTCGTCGCCCAGGTGGGCGCGGGCGCCGCCCAGTTCGTTCTGATGCGACTGGCCGCCCGCGGGTGCCCAGCGCTGCCGTTGTTCCGTGTTCTGACGGTGCAGGATTTCCGGGGTGCGCTCGGCGTGCTGCGCGCGGCCTTGCCCGCGCTGCTGTTCGCGGGGCTGAGCCAGCTGCGCTTCATCGTGGTGGTCGCGGCTGTCTCGGCCAGTCCCGGCGCCGTGGCGGCGCTGAACTATGCCCAGCGGCTGCTCGATCTGCCCCTCGGCCTTGTCGGTGCCAGCGCCGGGGCCGTGCTGGTGCCCGCACTGCTGCGGCGGGGGAGGGCCGAAGCGGCGGACGATGCGGGACGTGCCGTGCTCGCGGCGCTCGCCTTCGCTCTGCCTGCGGCGGTGGGGCTTGCCGTCCTCGCCGAACCCGTCGTCGTCACGCTGTTCCAGCGCGGCAGCTTCGATGCCGAGGACGCCCGCCTCACCGGGGCGCTACTCGCCGTGCTCGCCGCCTCGCTGCCGGCGCAGGGGCTGGAGCGCATTCTCTCTGCCGCCGCCTCCACGGCGGGCCTCATCACGGTCGCGGAGCGAATCGCGCTTGCCTCCCTCGTGCTCTGCATGGCGGCGGCCGCGGCGCTTGCCTGGGCCCTGGGGCCCTTGGCTGCTGCGGGCGCCGTGGCGCTGTCATCGCTGGCTTCGATCCTCGCCCTCGGCGGCTCGCTGGTGCGGCGGGGTGCATTGCGTTTTTCCGTGCCCGCGCTGCTTGCCGCCGCCGGGCTCGCGGCTGCGAGCCTTGCCATGGGCGTCGCGGTCCATGCCTTCGCTTCGGCCTGGCCGCCGGCGCAGGGAACGCTTTCCGGCATCCTGCGGCTGACGGGGCTGATCTGCTGCGGAGCGGTCATCTATGGCGCCGGCGCGCTTGGCGTGAAGGTCGCCGTTTCACGTGCCTGGCGGCACGGCACCTGAGCGGGCAGGGGCGGTACGGGCCGCGCCCTTGCGCCCTGCCGCACCAGGTGGCATGACGCGCCGCATTCACTTTCGCGGGCCTTTGCCCGCATTCAGGTCGAGCGGCGCGCCGCTCTTTGGGGAGTTCGCCATGGCGGCGGTCGCAGAACGCGTATTTTCCGGCGTGCAGCCTACGGGCAACCTGCATCTCGGCAATTATCTCGGCGCCATCAAGCGCTTCGTGGAGCTGCAGAAGAGCCACGAGTGCATCTATTGCGTGGTCGACCTGCACGCCATCACCGTCTGGCAGGACCCCGAGGAGCTGAAGCGCCACACACGCGAGGTCACTGCCGCCTTCATCGCCTGCGGCATCGATCCCGAGGCCCATATCGTGTTCAACCAGAGCCAGGTTTCGGGTCACGCCGAGCTGGCCTGGGTGTTCAACTGCGTCGCCCGCATGGGCTGGCTCAACCGCATGACCCAGTTCAAGGAGAAGGCCGGCAAGGACCGCGAGAACGCTTCCGTGGGCCTGTTCGCCTACCCGACCCTGATGGCTGCCGACATCCTGCTCTATCGCGCCACCCATGTACCGGTGGGCGACGACCAGAAGCAGCATCTGGAGCTGACCCGCGATATCGCCCAGAAGTTCAACACGGACTTTGCCCCCTCCATCGCCGCCAACGGGCATGGCGAGGGCTATTTCCCCATCACCGAGCCGCTCATCGCCGGGCCGGCGACGCGGGTGATGAGCCTGCGCGACGGCTCCAAGAAGATGTCGAAGTCGGAGCCCTCGGACTTCTCCCGCATCAACCTCACCGACGATGCCGACGCCATCGCCGGCAAGGTGCGCCGGGCCAAGACCGATCCCGAGCCTCTGCCTTCCGAGGAGGAGGGGCTCAAGGGCCGACCGGAGGCGGATAACCTCGTCGGCATCTTCGCGGCCCTCTCCGACACCACCAAGGCGCAGGTGCTGGTGGAGTATGGCAACGCGCAGTTCTCGGCGTTCAAGGCGGCGCTGGTGGATCTTGCTGTCGCGAAGCTCGGCCCCATCGGCACCGAGATGCAGCGCCTGATGGCCGATCCCGCCGCCATCGACGCCATTCTGATCGATGGCGCCGACCGCGCGCGGGTGATCGCGGACCAGACCCTGCGCGACGTGAAGGACATCGTCGGCATGGTGCGCTGACCGGGACTGCCGGCGCGGCCTTGCCCGCGCCGGATGCGGCGCCTAAGTGTGGGGCATGTTGCCCGCCGCAGAGGAGGCCGTGATGCCGCAGATGAACGCCACGGTTGACCCGGAAGAGGTCTCCCGCTTCGATGCGCTCGGGGCCCAGTGGTGGGACGTGAAGGGCAAGATGGCGCCGCTGCACGCCATGAACCCCGCGCGCCTCGCCTTCCTGCGCGACACGCTGGTGCGCCATTTCTCCCGTGACGCCCGCTCGCTTCGCCCGCTGAAGGGCCTCACCCTCCTCGATATCGGCTGCGGCGGTGGGCTCCTGAGCGAGCCGCTCTCCCGCATGGGCGCGGACGTGACCGGCATCGATCCCGCCCCCGGCAATGTGGACATCGCCCGCGCCCATGCCGCCCAGTCGGGTCTCACGGTGACCTACGAGGCGGAGACGGCCGAGGTGCTGGCCGAGCGCGGCGTGCGCTTCGATGTGGTGGTGGCGCTGGAGGTGGTGGAGCATGTGGCCGATGTCGGCCTGTTCGTGCGCACCGCCGGGCGTCTGGTGGCGGAGGGCGGCGTGCTGGTGCTCTCCACGCTCAACCGCACGCCCAAGAGCTTCGCCCTCGCCATCGTCGGTGCCGAATATGTCCTGCGCTGGCTGCCGCCCGGGACCCATCGCTGGGAGAAGTTCGTGACGCCGGAGGAACTGGAGGCGACGCTCGCCGCAGCCGGCTTCACCGCGCGGGAGAAGGTGGGCCTCGCCTACGAGCCCTTCTCCGGGGATTTCCGGCTGACGGAGGACCTGTCGGTCAACTATTTCATGGTGGCCGAGCGCGAGGCCTGAGCCTCAGTTCCGATCTTCCGGCAACACGGGCAGAGGGAATATCTCCACCTCGTCCTCGTGCAGCGCCTTGACCTCGTCCACCGTCGCCTCGCCGCGGATAGGGCGGTGCTCGATCTCGCCATCATGCATCTTGCGAGCGAGGTCGGCGAAGCTGTCGCCCACATAGTCGGAGTTGGCGACGATGTGGTCGCGCAACTGGCGCATGAGTGTGCGCAGTTCGCCGTCGGGCCGGGCCATCATCGGCACTGGCGTGCCCTCCACGGCGGGCCCTCCGACCGGCGCGCCTGCCAATGCGCTCCCGGACTCCGCCGCAGGCTCCTGCGCCGGCCCACCCTTGTCCGTGCGCGCGACGGAGGGCGCCATCACGGCCTTGTCCACCTGCGCCGAATTGCAGGTGGGACAGGTGACGAGGCCGCGGCCCCGCTGGGTGTCGTAGCTGGCGGATGACGGAAACCAGCTTTCGAACTCGTGGCCGTCGTCGCACTTGAGGGTGTAGCGGATCATGAGGAGGCACGCACCACGTGGAGGTGGCCGATCTGTCCCGGCTCCGCGATCTCGAACCGGCGGCCGTTGGCGAGGGACGGCACGCGCGCCCGGGCGGCGGCGACTTCCGCCATGTCGATCTCGGCCAGGATGACCCCCGGATCGGTGCCGCCTTCGGCGATGACACGGCCCCAGGGGTCCACGACCAGCGAATGGCCGTAGGTGTCGCGACCATTCTCGTGCCGTCCGCCCTGGGCGGCGGCGAGGACATAGGCGCCGTTCTCGATGGCGCGGGCGCGCAGCAGCACGTGCCAGTGGGCCTCGCCCGTGGGCCGGGTGAAGGCTGAGGGCACGGTGAGCACCTTGGCGCCGCCTTCCGCGAGCGCCCGGTAGAGCGAGGGAAAGCGCAAATCGTAGCAGATGGTCATGCCGAGGCGGATGCCGTCCACGTCGGTCAGGATGGCGCGCTCGCCGGGCCGGTAGGCGTTCGACTCGCGGTAGCTTTCGCCATTGCCGAGGTCCACGTCGAACATATGGATCTTGTCGTAGCGGGCGCTGATCTCGCCGTCCGGGTCGATGACGAAGCCGCGGTTGACGGCCTTCGCGTCGGAGACCTTGAGGGCGAGCGAACCAATATGCAGGGTGATGCCCAGTTCGCGCGTCAGTTGCCGCAGGGAGGCGAGGGTGGCGTCGGAGCCTTCGTCCTGTAGCTTCTCGAACAGGACCTTGCGGTCCAGCTCCATGATGTTGGTGACTTCGGGCGTCTGGACGTATTGCGCACCGTCGCGCGCCGCCTCGCGGATGAGGGCGGCGGCGGCATCGAGGTTCGCCGCCGGCTCGCGGCCGCTGCGCAGCTGGACCAGGCCAACGCGGAGCGTCGAGCCCATGCGTGGTTCAGACGCGGAATTGGCCGGAGTCGGTTCCGAGGGGGTCATGGGGCTTGCTCTTTCGCTGCCGCCGGAGCCAGGATCGCCGTATCGCGCCCGGCACGGCGCGACATCAGACAGATAGGCTCTTCCCAGCGAGAATGCACGGGTCGGCCGTCGGCCTGCCCCGCGCAATGTTTCCCGGGACCGCCATCAAGCCGCCAGTACGTCCAGCCGGCCGGCCTCCTCGAGGGCATAGAGATCGTCGCAGCCGCCCACATGGGTCTCGCCGATGAAAATCTGCGGCACGGACGTGCGGCCATTGGCGCGCCGGATCATCTCCTGCTGGCCTTCGGCGTCGGTGGTGACGTCGAGTTCGGTGAAGGTCAAGCCTTTGCGCCGCAGCAATTCCTTGGCGGAATGGCAATAGGGGCACCAGCTCTTGGTATAGATCTCGATGGGTTTCATCATGTCACGACAGGTAGGACGGCCAGGGGGCGTGCCGTCACGAAAGCGTCGTATCATAAGGGGTCAGCCGAATTCGACAACCCGCGCGAACGTCAGCGCGTCAACGCCTGCCGCGCCCGCCCGCCGCAGTGCGAGGGCGCAGACATCAAGCGTCGCGCCGGTCGTGTAGACATCGTCCACCAGAAGCACGCGCCGGCCCTCGATCCTGTGGGTGGCGCTCTGCTGCACCGCGAAGGCACCGGCGACATTGGCACGACGCGCGGCGCGGCCCAGCGCCGTCTGCGAGGGCGTTCGGCGTCGGCGCACCAGCGCGGTCGAATCCACCTTGAGGCCGGTTGCCGCCCCGATGTGCCGGGCGAGCAGCGCCGCTTGGTTGAACTTGCGCCGCCACAGCCTGAGCGGATGGAGCGGCACCGGCACGATGATCTCCGCCGTGGCGGTGAGGTCCGTGCCGGCCTGCAGCATCATCCGGGCCATGGGCGCGGCGAGGTCGAGACGGTCGGCATATTTCAGCTTGTGGACGAGGCCGCGGGCCACGTCGTCGAAGGTCACCGCCGCGCGTGCGCGATCATAGGCCGGCGGATCGGCGAGGGCCTCGGCGGAAACCCACCCATCGCCGAACACGCGGTCGGGATCGTGGCTGAACGGCGCGCCCGTCCGCTCGCAATAGGGCCGGCTGATGAAGGAGAGCCTGCCCCAGCACGGGCCGCACAATCCCCCCGCCGCGCCGGTGATGTCGCCGCAGGCGATGCAGGTGGGCGGAAGGGCGAGGCCGAGCAGAGCGGAACCGAGGCCGCGTGCGGCGGCGCCCGCCCGGCCGATCCGCTCCGAAATGCCCGCCGCTGAAAGCCCCATGACCGCCCCCGGATCGATCTTCCGTCCGCGGGCGGTGCCTGTAAAGCCGGGCTATTTCAGCGCGGCGTGAAGGTCCGCAGCAGCAGGGCGTTGGCGATGACGCTGACCGAGGAGAGCGCCATGGCCGCCGCCGCCACCATGGGCGACAGGAGCAGGCCGAGGCTTGGATAGAGCACGCCGGCCGCGATCGGCACGCCGGCCGCATTGTAGAGGAAGGCGAACAGCAGGTTGCGGCGGATGTTGGCCATGGTGGCTCGGGACAGGGCGCGGGCATGGGCGATGCCGGCGAGGTCACCCTTGAGCAGGGTGATGCCCGCGCTTTCCATGGCGATGTCCGTGCCCGTGCCCATGGCGATGCCCACATCCGCAACGGCAAGGGCGGGGGCGTCGTTCACGCCATCGCCGGCCATGGCAACCACATGGCCTTCCTTGCGCAGCCGTTCCACCACCTCGGCCTTGCGGGCGGGCAGAACCTCCGCCTCCACCTCGGTGATGCCGAGGCGCTTGGCCACGGCCAGAGCCGTGGTGCGGTTGTCTCCGGTGAGCATGACCACACGCACGCCATCCTGCTGGAGGCGCTTCAGCGCGGCCTCGGTCGTATCCTTCACGGGATCGGCGATGGCGACGAGGCCGGCGGCCTTGCCGTCGATGGCGACGAACACCGCCGTCGCGCCTTCGCGGCGGAAACTCTCGGCAACTGCCGTCTGGTGATCGGTGTGAACACCGATCTCACTCATGAAGGCGGCATGGCCCACGGCAACGACATGCCCTTCCACCTGCCCGACGATGCCCTTGCCGGCTGGGCTCTCGACCCCGGTCGGCTCGGATGTGACGAGCTCGCGCGCTGAAGCCTCATGCACGATGGCGGCGCCGAGCGGGTGCTCGCTCGACCGCTCCAGCGCGGCGGCAAGGCGCAGCACCTCGCTTTCGTCGCGACCGTTGAAGGCGCGCACGGCGATCACCTTGGGCTTGCCCACGGTGAGGGTGCCGGTCTTGTCCACCACCACCGCGTCCACTTTTTCCATGCGCTCCAGCGCTTCGGCGTTGCGCACCAGCACGCCGAGCTGGGCGCCGCGGCCGACGCCCACCATCACCGACATGGGGGTGGCGAGGCCGAGGGCGCAGGGACAGGCGATGATGAGCACACTCACGGCCGCCATCAGCGCGAAGGTGAGCCGGGGCTCGGGGCCAACCGCCATCCACACTGCGAAGGCAATAACGGCGGCGGCGAACACCAGCGGCACGAACCAGCCGGAGACCTGATCCGCCAGCCGCTGGATCGGCGCGCGCGAGCGCTGCGCCTGCGCCACCATCTGCACGATCTGGGAGAGGAGGGTGTCGCTGCCCACCTTCTCCGCCTTCATGGTGAAGACGCCGGAGGCGTTGACCGTGCCGCCGATCACCTTCTCGCCGGGTTCGCGGGAGACGGGCAGCGACTCGCCCGTGACGAGGCTTTCATCCACCACGGCGCGGCCGTCTGCCACCGTGCCGTCCACCGGCACCTTCTCGCCGGGGCGCACGCGCAGGCGGTCGCCGGGGGCGACGAGGCCGAGGTCGATGGTCTCGTCCGAGCCATCGGCCCGGATGCGCAGCGCGGTCTTGGGGGCGAGGGAGAGCAAGGCCTTGATCGCGCTCGATGTCTGGTCGCGGGCCCGCAGCTCCAGCACCTGCCCGAGCGCGACCAGCACCGTGATGACCGCCGCCGCCTCGAAATAGACCGGAACGCCGCCGCCATGGGCGTGGAAATCGTGCGGGAACAGGCCGGGCGCGAAAGTTCCCACCAGCGAATAGAGATAGGCCACCCCCGTGCCCATGGCGATGAGGGTGAACATGTTGAGATGCCGCGTCTTCAGCGACAGCCAGCCGCGCTGGAGGAAAGGCCAGCCCACCCAAAGCACCACGGGCGTCGCGAGGGCGAACTGCACATAGTTCGACATCTGCTGCGGCAGCGGCGACCAGCCGAAGAGGTGGCTGCCCATCTCCAGCACGAAGACGGGAAGTGTCAGGGCGAGGCCGATCCAGAAGCGGCGGGTCATGTCCACCAGCTCGTGGTTCGGTCCGTCGTCGAGGGTGACCACCTCCGGCTCCAGCGCCATGCCGCAGATGGGGCAGGTGCCCGGCCCGATCTGCCGGATCTCCGGGTCCATGGGGCAGGTGTAGATGGTGCCGGCCGCCACCTCGACGGGCGGCGGCGGGGCGCTTCCGCCCACGTAGCGCACCGGATCGGCCTTGAACTTGGTTTCGCAGGAGGAGGAGCAGAAGAAATAGGGCTTCTTCTCGTGCCGGGCAGAATATTTCGCCGAGCCGGGGGACACCATCATCCCGCACACGGGGTCCTTCACGGGCGCCAGATAAGTCTCGGGCGCGGCCTCGAACTTGGTCTTGCAGCCGTTGCAGCAGAAGAAATAGGTCCGCCCCTCATGCTCCGTCGTGGGCTTGCCGGCGGCCGGGTCGGTCTTAACGTCCATGCCGCAGACGGGATCCTTCACCGTCTCGGGCAGCACCGGCCTGGCGGCGGCCGACAGGTCGAGCGGGGGCGGGGCCTTGCCGCCGCAGCAATCGCCGCCGTGGGAGGAATGGTCGTGCGATGAATGATCCTGTGCCATGGCGGCTCCGCAAATCCGGCTGCCAGCGTTAGGCCGCATCAGGGCAGGTGGCCTTGCGCTGGCTCATGTTCAAGGCAGCAATAAACCCCCTGGGGGTATCTCTCTTGTCCAATATACCCATGGGGGGTATAAGGCAAGCCATGCGCAGCCCGACCAAAGAACAAGTCCAGAAGCGCCTGAGCCGCATCGAGGGCCAGGTGCGCGGCCTCTCCCGCATGGTGGAGGAGGATCGCTACTGCATCGACATCATCACCCAGCTCTCCGCCGTCCGCGCCGCCTTGCGGCGGGTGGAGGAAGAGGTGCTGAAGGATCATGTGGGCCATTGCGTCGAGCACGCCATCCGCTCCGGCGACGCGGAGGACCAGCGCCGCAAAGTGGCCGAGCTGATGGAGGTCATCGTCCGCAGCGAGCGGTGAGGGCCGGACTCAGGTCCGCTCGATGAAGGTCAGCTCGCTCTCGTCGTAGGCGCGCCGCTCGATCTCGCGGAAGCCGTCGGGCGTGACGAACAGGCCGGTACGTTCCTCGACGATCAGCAGGGCATCCGCCGTCAGCCAGCCGCCCTCGACCGCCGCCACGATTGCCTGCTCGGCGAGGCCCTTGCCATAGGGCGGATCGCAGAAGGCGAGCCCATAAGGCTCTCCTGGTCCCATTTCGCCGAGGCGGGTCGCGTCGCGGCGGAAGACCTTGGTGACGCCGGTGAGGCCGAGCGCCTCCACATTGTCGCGGATGAGGCCCCGCGCCTCCGCCGCCTCCTCCACGAACAGCGCGAAGCGCGCCCCCCGCGACAGGGCCTCGATGCCCAGCGCGCCGGTGCCGGCGAACAGGTCGAGCACGCGCGCGCCCTCGGACGGGTCGCCATAGGCATGAGCGAGCACGTTGAACAGGCTCTCGCGCAGCCGGTCGGAGGTCGGCCGCGTGAGGCTGGAAGACGGGCCTTTCAGAGCCCGTCCCTTGAGGCGGCCGCCCACGATGCGCATGGGTCAGAAGCCTGTGTCAGCGTTTGCCGCGCGGACCGCCCGGCTTGCCAGCACCGGAGCGTCCCGCACCGGGCTTGCCACCCGGCTTGCCGCCCGAAGGACGACCACCGGGCTTTCCGCCTCCCTTGCTCGGGCCCTTCGCGCCGAAGCCGCCGGGTTTTCCGCCCGGCCGTCCCGCCGGCTTGCTACCGCCCGGACGATCGTCGAACGAACGGGTGCGGCCAGCCGGCTTGTCGCCATAGCTGCGCTCACGCGGCGGCCGGTCGCCGAAGTCGCCTCGTCCTTCCGGTCGGGGCCGGGCACGGGTGGGGCGATCGCCTTCCGCCCGATCGCCGCCGAAGCTGCGTGGGCGTGCAGGCTTATCGCCATAGTCGCCGCCACGTCCTTCCGGCCGGGGCCGGGCACGGGCGGGGCGATCGCCCTCGGGCCTGTCACCACCGAAGCTGCGGCTGCGGGCGGGCTTGTCACCGAAGTCGCCACCACGACCCTCGGGGCGCGGACGGCGGGTCGGACGGTCGCCCTCGGGGCGGTCGCCGCCGAAGCTGCGGCTTCGGGTCGGCCGGTCACCGAAATCGCCGTTGCGCCCTTCCGGACGCGAGCGGAACGGGCGGTCGCCTTGCGGGCGCTCGCCCTCGCGGCGGGGGCCGGAGCGCTTGACGCCGCCGTCGTCCTCATAGCGGCGGGGCCGCTCGTCGCCGCCGCCGGAGCGGGTGGGGCGGCGGCGGAAATCTTCCTTCTCCTCACGCGGCCCGCGCCCGCGTGGCGCGTCATCGCGGAAGGCGGGACGGCCGGCGCGGCGCGGACGATCCCCTGCGCCCTCCTCGCGGCTCTTGCGGAAGGGACGGCCCTCGCTTTCCCCAGACGCGGACCGGCCGGCCGGCCGGGCACCGCGCGGTGCCTCGTCCTTCGGCGCCCGCACCCGCTCGACCTTGACCGCGCGGCCCTTGCGGTCGGCGACGGTGCCCACGCGCTCGGTGCCATGCTCCTCGCTGGCGCGACGGCGCACACGCGGCGCGGCTGGGCGGATGACATCCTCCACCGGCGCGTCGAAGTCTTCACGCTCCCGAGTGGTGCGCCGCGCGGGGACCTTCAGACCACCGGCCTTGTCGGCCGCAGCCTGCTTGCGTCCGGCCGGACGGTAGGCCGGCCGGACCGGCACTTCCTCGATCTCGCGCTCCACCAGCGGGCCAGCGAAGTCCGCTCCCGCGGCGGCGGCGAGGTCGGCGCCGATCTGGTCGCGCAGCACGCGGGTGCGGACCTCCTCGACGCTGCCTTCGGGAATTTCGCCCAGCTGGAACGGCCCATAGGACACGCGGATCAGCCGGTTCACGGCCAGGCCGAGTGCGCCCAGCACGTTGCGGATCTCGCGATTCTTGCCTTCGCGCAGGGAGACGGTGATCCAGGCATTGGCGCCCTGCACGCGGTCGAGTTCCGCCTCGATGGGGCCGTACTCCACGCCGTCCACGGTGATGCCCTTCAGCAGCGTGTCGAGCTTCGCCTGATCGATCTCGCCGTTGGCCCGAACGCGGTAGCGGCGCAGCCAGCCGGTCTCGGGCAGCTCCAGCACACGGGCGAGGCCACCGTCATTGGTGAGCAGCAGCAGGCCTTCGGAATTGAGGTCGAGCCGGCCCACGCTGACGAGGCGCGGCAGGCCCTTCGGCAGGATCTCGAACAGCGTCGTACGGCCTTCCGGGTCGCGGTTGGTGGTCACGACGCCCTTGGGCTTGTGGTACAGGAAGAGGCGGGTGCGCTCGCGTTCGGGCAGCGGCTCCCCATCGATGGTGATGGCGTCGGCCGGCGTGACGGTGACGGCGGGGCTGGTGAGCACCTCGCCGTTCACGGCCACACGGCCGGCCTCGATCCATTCCTCGATCTCGCGGCGCGAGCCGAGGCCGGCGCGGGCGACGACCTTGGCGACGCGCTCCGCCTCCTTCTGGGGGGCGGCGGGAAGTTCTCGCTTCTGGCGCGGAACGCGGTTCTTGTCCTTGCGGGGCGGTGATGTGCGCGGCATGAGGGGGAGTTAGCACAGCGCAGGCTGCGCGGCGAGCGCGGCGATGCGCCGGGCGGGATCGGGGGCGGCAGGCACCATGTCGGGAACGTTCATGCAGATGGCGCTCAACGAAGCGCGCGCGGCGGCCGAGCGGGGCGAGGTTCCGGTGGGCGCGGTGCTGGTGCGCGGATCGGAAGTCGTCGCCCGCGATGGCAACCGCACCCGCGAGCTGAACGACCCCACCGCCCATGCGGAGATGCTGGTGATCCGCGCGGCGGGCGCGCAGTTCAAATCCGAGCGGCTGATGAACTGCGATCTCTATGTGACGCTGGAGCCCTGCGCCATGTGCGCGGCGGCGCTCTCCTTCGCCCGCATCCGCCGGCTCTACTTCGGCGCGCCGGATCCCAAGGGCGGTGCCGTGGAGCACGGCCCGCGCTTCTTCTCCCAGCCGACCTGCCATCACACGCCGGAAGTCTATGGCGGCATTGCCGAGCGGCAGGCGGCGGAAGTGCTGCGCGCCTTCTTCCAGGAACGCCGATAGGCCGTTACGACCGGCCCTGCGCCAGGAAAGGGATTGCCGCATCGAGCGTCGCCTTCGGGGCCTCCTCCGCAATGAAATGGCCCGCCTCGATGGCCTGCCCCTCCACCTGCGGTGCAAAAGCTTTCCAGGCCTCCAGCGGGCTCGCGCCCCGGCTCGGAATGCCGGCGGCGCCCCACAATGCGAGGGTGGGGCAGGAGAGGGTGCGACCTGCCGCGAGGTCGGCCTCGTCATGGGCAAGGTCGATGGTGGCGCCGGCGCGGTAGTCCTCGCACATGGCGTGCAGCCGGTCGGGCGAGGAGATGGCCGCGCGATAGGCCGCCATGGCGCGCGGATCGAAGGCTGAGATGTCCTTGTGCGCTGTCCAGCTCGCCATGGTCCAGTCGAGGAACCAGGCAGGGTTGGCGCCCACCAGCTTCTCCGGAAGCGGCTTCGGCTGGGCGAGCATGGACCAGTGATAGACCTGCAGCGCCCGTGCCCGGTCCATGCGGTGCCACATGACGTAGGTCGGCACGATGTCGAGCAGCACCAGCCGGTCGAGGCGGCCCGGATGATCCAGCCCCAGGCGGTAAGCGGCCCGCGCGCCCCGGTCATGGCCCATGACCGAGAAATGGGCGAAGCCGAGGTTTTCCATCACCTCCACCATGGCGGCGGCCATGGCGCGCTTGGAATAGGGGAAATGGTCGGCCCCGCCTTCGGGTGCCGCGCTCCAGCCGTAGCCGGGCAGGTCGGGGATGACGAGCGTGTGCTGTTCGGCGAGCTTCGGCGCCATGCGGTGCCACATCACGTGGCTCTGGGGAAAGCCGTGCAGCAGCAGCAGGGGAGCGCCCGCTCCCCCCTGCCGGAGGAAAATGCGGCCAGCCTTCGTGTCCACGTAGTGCGAGGCAAATCCGGGAAAAAGATCAGACAGTTCGGACATGAAACCTCCTCTCGCCGCCGGCTGAGCGGCGGCCGGAATTGCGGACGGCTATGGAAGGCTTGGGCGCAGCAGCGGTTCCATGCTCAGTCGAAGACTTCGTCGGCCGCAGTTATGAGGCCGAGGCTCGGAGACTTGGCGCAGAAGCCGGCGAGCTTTTCGGCATTCTTCACGAACTTGTCCGTGTCGATCACCGGCGGCGCGTCGTCATCCTTGTAGTAGGCATCCAGCCACGTCAGGATGATAGTAATCGTATCCTTGTCCGCCTGCAGGAATTGCTGGCAGGTCATTGTGGAGAGATCCCACTTCTCGGCCGCCGCGGGGCCAAGACCCGCCATGAGAATGATGGCCCCGACGCCCAGACGTTTCAGCATTGCGTCCTCCCAGGATGCGGCGGCCGTTCGGCCTGCGGTGCCATGATGCGCCCGAGAGCTTGGCGGCACCAGACGGGGCGGGGCATGTCCTGAAAGCAAGATCGCGCGAGCACGCCACATTCACCGCGCGTCGAGCACGGCGGCGCAGGCGTCCGGCAGATCGGCGAGGGTGAGAGGCGGCTTGGGCTTGGAGGGTTCCTTCTCGGGCTTGGGGTGCAGCACCGCGTCAGAGAACCACCAGTCCAGCTCCGATCCGCAGCCCTCGCCGGTTGGCGGGGCTTCCTGTGGCCGGCAATCGGGGCTGGAGGCCGGGCAGGTGAGGCGGATGTGCATGTGGTAGTCATGCCCCCAATAGGGCCGCACCTTGGCGAGGAAAGAGCGGTCGCCCGTCGCCTCCCGGCACAGGGCTTTCTTGATGGCGGCATTGACGAAAATGCGCTCCACCCGCGGCTCGACGGCGGCGGCGCGGATGACCTTCCAGGTGTCCGGGCGCCAGTTGGCGGGGTCGATGTCCTTGCGGTCGGCGCGGACCATCATGGAGGCGGAGAGCTTCTCGCGTTCCTCGCGGCTCAGTTCACGGCCGGGGCTGGGGGTGAGCCAGATGTCGGCGTCGAGGCCGATCTGGTGGGAGGCATGGCCGGTGAGCATGGGGCCGCCGCGCGGCTGGGCCATGTCGCCGACGAGAATGCCTTGCCAGCCAGACACTTGCGGCACCTTCGCCGAGAAGCGCTCGAGGAAGGCAACGAGGTCCGGATGCCCCCAGTTGCGGTTGCGGGAGAGGCGCATGACCTGCCAGTTCGGACCGTTGACCGGCAAGGCCTCGCCGCCAGCAAGGCAGCCTTTGGAATAGAAGCCGATGCTACGCGCAGCCATGGGGGCCGGCTGGGTGGCGCGGCCGAACAGTTCCTTCGCAGGCACCGGGGGCTTGCTCTGGGCATGAGCGGCGGTGCCCAGAAGGACGAGAGCGAGGGCGGCGGCGAGCCGGCGCATCAGCTCGTAACCTTCTGCTTCATCACAACAAATCCGCCGTCGCTCCGGGTGCCGGGATGGGCGGGGAGGTCGGTGAGGAAGAGCGTCGCGCCCGGCGTCACCAGCGCCGCCACCTGCTTGTTGATCGAGGGATCGACGCTGATCCGGGCCAGCGCATCCTGCGCCTGACCGGCCGCGACGCCGCTGCCCTCATAGGAAACGGCGCTCCAGCGGGGCGCGCTGCCGTCCTTGCTCATGAGCACATAAACGAGATTTCCCAATGGGTTCTGCGGATCGCGGATGGTCACCGGACCCTGCACGGCGGTCTGGGCGCCCTTCAGGACGGTGATGGACGAATCGGCCCGGCTCACCACCATGGAGACCGGCTCCGGGGCGGCGGTGGCATCCTGCGGGGCACCCTGGCCGGTGGCGGAGGTGGCGAGCTGCTGCTCCAGACCCTCGCTCATGATAAGTCCCGGATTTAAAACATCTTCTGGCGCCGAATGGCTGTCTGCAATGATCACCGGGGTGCCCAGATGGGTGATGCCGAAGACGAGCTTCGAGAACTCAAGAGGCAGGTGAATGCACCCGTGGGACGAGGGGTATCCCGGTAACCCACCCGCATGCAGAGCCACGCCCGACCACGTCAGGCGCTCCGTGTAAGGCATTGAAGCGTCGTTATAAAGCGAGGAATGGTGGTCCACGTCCTTGCCCAGGATCGTGAATACCCCGGTAGGGGTTTCGTGCCCGTCCTTGCCGGTGGAGACCCTGGAGGCCCCTATCCGGACACCGTTGCGGTACACGAAGCACAATTGGTCCGTCAGATTCACCACGATGGCCACGAAGCCGTCCGGTGCGCGCTCGGGATACCAGACGTAAGTGCCTGGTTTCAGGGCCTTAATCTCGGCGAGGTCGGGATCGTCGGCGGCGATGGCGGGCAGCAGGGCGTCGGCCACCACGGCACCGGCGAGGGTTGCGGCGAGTTTCAGGGTTCCGCGGCGGGAGAGGCTGAACGGGTCGGCCATCGGCGATTCACCCCAGGTTTCCGAATCGGGTTTCACCACGTTTTCGCCCGGGGTTCAGTGCGTGTCCAATGGTGTCAGCTCTCGAATCGGCGCCTCACCCCAGCATCGGCACGGTGCGGATCACCCAGATACCTTCCGGTGTGATCCGGCAGGCGAGGCCGATGGCCTCCACTCCGGCTGCTCGCGCCCGGTCGAAGGCGCGCCCATATCCGGGGTCGAGATCGCGGGCGAGGGCGATCGAATCCGCCGAGCCGATCTGGCTGATGTAGACCATCACCGCCCGCCGTCCGGCCGCCACCTCGCCGGCCAGTTCCTCCAGATGCTTCGCGCCGCGCGCGGTCACGCAGTCGGGGAACTCGGCCTTGCCGGGGGCGCGCATGAGGTGGACGTTCTTCACCTCCACGAAACAGTCGGGGCGGGCGTCGTCCTCCAGCTTGATGTCCACCCGGCTCGCCTTGCCGTACTTCACCTCGCGGCGCATGCGAGCATAGCCGGAGAGGGGCGGCACCTGGCCGGCGGCGATGGCTTCTGCGACCAGCAGATTGGGGTGCATGGTGTTCACCCCCACCCATTCCGGACCGGCGCCGAAATCGGCCTCCACCAGCTCCCAGCTCAGGGCCAGCTTGCGGGCCGGGTTGAGCGAGCGGGAGAGGAGCACGCGGCTGCCGGGGGCATCGAGCCCCAGCATGGCGCCGGAGTTCGCCACATGAGCCGTGGTGATTTGCGCCGTGGTCTCGGTGCCGTCGTCCAGCACCACGTCGGCGAGGAAACGCTTGTAGCGCCGCACCAGCCGGCCCGGCAGCAAAGGGGCGGCGAACAGCATCAGGCGCGCGCGTCGGGGCGGCCGGCGAGGCACATCAGGGTCTGGGTGGCGGTGGCGCAATGGGTGCGGGTGCTGCCGGCCTCGGCATAGACCTCGATCTTCGCGACGGTGAGGGTGCGCCCCGCCCGCGTCACCTCGCCCACAGCGACGAGGCGCTCGCCCTTGCCGGGGGCCATGATGTTGATCTTGTACTCCACCGTCAGCACGGTGGAGTCCGGCGGAAACAGGCTGAAGGCGGCATAGCCCCCGGCCGTGTCGGCGATGGCGCCGATGGAGCCGCCGTGGAAATAGCCGTGCTGCTGGGTCACCTTCTCCGCATGGGGCAGCACGATCTCCACCCGCCCCGGCGCCACCGCGCCCAGCTCGGCGCCGATGAGGGTCATGAAGGGCTGGCGGGCAAAGCTGTCGCGCACCTTGGTCTCATAGGCGGGATCACGGGGGGTGAAGGGCTCGGTCACGGTCGCCGTCATGCTGGGGGAAGGGGAGGGGCGACCATAGCCGGGTGATCGCGGTGCTGGAAGCGGGAGGGTAGGGAGCGCTCACGCCGTTCAGGCGCCGCCGTCCTCCGGTTCAACCGGCGGACCCATGGCGCCGCTTGTCCCGGCCTTCGTCGCTGGTGCTGAGGACGGGATGGGCCCTCCGGCAGGCCGGAGGGCGACGGCGGTTGTGGTTGGAGGTTGGAGATTGGAGGTTGCCGGAAGAGGCGGGCATTCCCCGCGTTGACAGCGGCGGGGCCGGCGCCTCTTCTGCGCGAGGGGCTGCGGGGCGCAGCGGGGGGCCGCACATGAGCTACGTCTATCTTCTCATCGCCATCGTCGCGGAGGTCATCGCCACCTCGGCCCTAAAGTCGGCGGAAGGCTTCACCAAGCTCGGCCCCTCGGTCATCGTGGTGATCGGCTATGCGATCGCCTTCTTCTGCCTGTCGCTTACCCTGCGCACGTTGCCGGTGGGCATCGCCTATGCCATCTGGTCCGGCGTCGGCATCGTGCTCGTCACGGGTTTCGCCTGGATCTATTACGGCCAGAAGCTGGACCTCGCGGCGCTGATCGGCCTCGGGCTCATCATCGCCGGCGTGGTGGTCATCAACCTGCTGTCGAAGAGCGTCGCCCACTGAGGCGAAGCGCCGGCAAGGCGCCTACAGCTCCTCGGCGCCTTCCCTGGCACGGGCGAGGAGCGTCTTCGCCGCGATGAGCGCATCCTTCTCCGCGTCATGCACCACGGCGCCGAACGCGCCGGCGAGGGCGGCGAGCACCGCCATGGCGCTCACCTCCTCGCGGATGTCGCCGCTCCACTTGATGTCGGCGGCCACGTCCCGCGCGCCCAGCATGGGGGCGAGGGCGGGATATTTGCCGCCATCCTCCCCCACGTCGCGAAACCGCAGGGTGAAGCCGGCATCCTCGCCGTGGAGGGTGCAGGGCAAGTAGCCGGAGGTCTCCAGCGGCACATAGCCGTCATCCAGCACCAGCTTGAGCTTGAAGGCATCGAGCGCCGCCTGAAGCGCGGCACGGTCGGGCACATCGGCCCGGTTGAGATAGGCGGTACGGGCGCGCGCCATGGCGGGCAGCTCCAATGACATGACTGAAACGGGTGCCGGTCGGGCCGGCGGCGGATGAAACGGGGGGAGTCTAATGGAGACGCGCGGCTGACGGTATCCTGCCGCATCAGCCTGTCGCGCCGTCGCTTGTCCGGGGAACGAGGCGCCGGGCGCCACGCAAAGGCAGCGCGATGTGAGGGGCGGCAAGGCCGGTGGGGCCTCCCATACCGCCGTCATGGCCGGGCTTGTGCCGGGCATGACGACCGGACAAAGCGGAATGCGAGCCGGAGCCCGCACCCGGAAACGAAAACGGCGCCCCGGCGGTGAGGCCGGGACGCCGTGTTCAGGGCTTGAAACCGGCGCCGGAGCGCCAGCGCAGGCCTCAAACCGATATCAGGCTTCCTCGCCTTCCTCGGCGGCGAGTTCGGCGGCCACGGCGGCGCGCTCGATGGCGAGCTCGGCCTCGATCTCGGCGTCCTCGTCACGGGCGGTGCGCACGTCCTCGCCGCGGGACTGGCGCTCGGCCTCTTCCGCGTTGCGGGCGACGTTGACCTGCACGGTCACCTCGACCTCGGGGTGCAGGCTCACCGGCACCACGTGCAGGCCGAGGGTCTTGATGGGGTGGTTGAGCACGATCTGGCCGCGATCGAGGTGGAAGCCAGAGGCGGTGAAGCCGTCGGCGATGTCGCGGGTGGAGACCGAGCCGTAGAGCTGGCCGCTCTCGCCCGCCTGGCGGATCATGATGACAGCCTGGCCCTTGAGCTTCTCGGCCACCGCCTCGGCGTCCTTGCGGCGCTCCAGGTTGCGGGCCTCGAGCTCGATCTTCATGGTCTCGAAGCGCTCCTTGTTCGCCTTGGTGGCGCGCAGGGCCTTGCCGTTGGGCAGCAGGAAGTTGCGGGCGAAGCCGTCCTTCACCTTCACCACTTCGCCCATCTGGCCAAGCTTGGCGACGCGCTCGAGAAGAATGACGTCCATTTTGGTTCTCCTGTCTCTGATCGTTGGATTTGGTTGAATTTCAGCGGTCGTTCGCGGCGGGCGGGCTTTGCCCGGAGCCCATGCGCGAGCGGAAGTCGAACATGGCGTCGACGAAGCCGAGCACCGCCATGGCGATGACCGGCCAGCCGAGCATGGCCGTGGTGAGCCACAGCCCGGCGAGGATGAGGAAACGGGCCGAATGGCCGATGGTCACGGCATGCACCACGGCGAAGCCCGCGAGCGCGTAGGCGCACACCAGCGTCGCGGCGGCGGCGGAGGCCGACAGCCCCAGCATCGCCCCGGCCATGGACAGGGCGATCGCCACCGCCAGCACCAGCGAGGTCGCGGGCGGCAGGCGGACGGCCGACAGGTTCGGCCACGGACGCCTGAGGCGGCCGGAGATCCGCGCGGCGCGGGCCGCGAGATAAAGGCAGACGAGCTGCGAGACCATGGACATCACCGCCGCCATGCCCGGCAGCAGGCGTGCGACGAGGGCGCCGACGGCGGAAGGATCGGCCGGCTCAGCGCCGGGCAGCACCTGGCCCGAGAGCAGCGCCTCGAACGCGGCGATCACCGCGCGGCGGTAGGTCTCGTAATCCCCCGCCACGGCGAACAAGGCGATGATGACCGCGAGCGTCGAAAGCCCGGCGGAGAGCAGCACCAGCCCGCCCACCGGGAACCACACCAGCCCGTCGCGGCCGGCCGGATCGGGCCGCGCCAGCATCGCCGCATAGGCCAGGGCGAACGCCGGCCCGCCGAGGCTGACCACATAGGTGAGGAGGAAGGTGCCGCCGAAGCCGAGGCCGAGGCCTGCGCCGCCCACGAGGACCGCCACCAGCGCCGAAAGCGGCGAGAAGGCGATGCCGGCGATCATCACCGGAAGGGGCGAGAGATAGAACAGGGGCACGGCCAGCGCCGATCCCGCCGCGGCTCCGGCGGCAAGAAGGGCGGATGCGAGGCCGGCAGCCACGCCTGTGAGAAGAAGGTACACCATCTCGACAAGCTGTCCCGCGGGTGCGGTTAGAGGCGGGATTTCCGCCCCAGCAGACGATCCGGGGGTCATTCCCCGAAGCGCGTCTTAAAATAGGTTCGCCCTCCCGGAGGAGGGCGAACCGGATCAGCGGATCACGCGATCAGCGGATCACGAAGGGCAGCAGGCCCAGGAACCGCGCGCGCTTGATGGCGGCGGACAGCTCGCGCTGCTTCTTGGCGGAGACCGCCGTGATGCGCGAGGGCACGATCTTGCCGCGCTCGGAGATGTAGCGCTGCAGGAGACGCACATCCTTGTAGTCGATCTTCGGCGCGTTCGGGCCGGAGAAGGGGCAGGTCTTGCGACGGCGGAAGAAAGGACGGCGCTGGCCGCCGCCGGCACCACCGGACGATGCGAAAGCCATCAGTTCTCCTCCTCGGCCTGCACTTCTTCAGTCGGACGCGGACGGCGGGGGCGATCCTCGCGGCCGCCGAAGCGGTCACCACGATCACCGCGGTCGCCACGCTCTCCGCGCTCGCCACGATCGTCCCGGTCACGCTTCTGGAGCATGGCGGAGGGAGTCTCCTCATGCTCCTCGACGCGCAGGGTGAGGACGCGCAGGACGTCCTCGTCGATGCGCTGCTGGCGCTCCAGCTCCTGCACCGCCGCCGCGGGGGCGTCGATGTTGAGCAGGGTGAAGTGGGCCTTGCGGTTCTTGTTGATGCGATAGGTGAGGGACTTCACGCCCCAATACTCGGTCTTTCCGACCGAGCCGCCATTCGCCTCGATAACACCCTTGAACCGGGTGGTGAGTTCCTCGACCTGCTGCGCCGTGACATCCTGGCGCGCGAGGAACACGTGCTCGTAGAGCGGCATGTGTTCACTGCCTTTCGGTTTCACTTTTCCGCCCACCGGCGCCAAGCCCTTCTTGCCTTTCGGAAAGGCGCGAAGCTCGGAAGGCGGGGACACGGGACGACGGGCTCTCACCCTGCCTTCCTGAACCTTGGCCACCCCGGAGGATGGGCCGCGACAAAAGAAGACCGTCCGTTCAGCCCCCGGCCGGGTGCGACGGAAGCGGGGCGTATAGCAGGTTTCGGGGGAAAGGCAAGGCGGGGAACCCGTCCAGGTTCCCCGGAGCAGCGACGGCACAGCCGGAGCGCCGAGCCGGGGGCCAGCGTAAAGTTTCCCGCGCAGTGGGGCTGGTCCTCCCCTCTCCCGCAAGGGGAGAGGGGGCACGGCCGGTGCATTCCGTTATCGCTGCATGCGTCCGGGGCGCGAGGGCGGTTAAACCGGCCCCTCAATACAGCCCGACGCTGGCCGGCGGGCGCGGCGCTGTCGACGCCGGCCTGGCACTGACAGGCTTGGGAGCGGTGGAGGCCGGCTTCGCAGCGGTGGAGCCGGTGGTGCTGGCGCTGGCCGTCGCAGCCGTGCCCTGGGGCTTCGGCTTCTTCTTCGGCGCCGGGTTGAGGGCGGCGACCTTGGGTTCCGGCACGCCCTTGTTCATGGCGATGAGCTGGGCGACGGTGACGAACTTGTAGCCCTTGGCCAGAAGGTCATCGAGCGTCTTCGGCATGGCGTCCACCGTGGTCGGGTGGATGTCGTGCACGAGGATGATCGCCCCCGCGTGGACATTGTTCACGATGCGGTCGTGGATAAGCTGCGGGTTGCGGTCCTTCCAGTCCAGCGGGTCCACGGACCAGTAGATGAAGGTGGAGCCGAATTTCTCGCGCAGGTGCGCGCGCAGCGCCGGGGTCATGGCGCCGTAGGGCGGGCGCACGTTGCGGATCTTGAGGCCGGTGATCTGCTCGATGGCGGCGTTGGTGTCGCCGATCTGCTTGTCGGCGGCAGCCTGCGGGATCTTGGGCAACTGGGGATGATCCCAGGAGTGGTTCGCCACCTCGTGCCCCTGCGCGATCATCTGCTTGATGATGTTGGGCGAGGCGACGGCGCGGCTGCCGAGCACGAAGAAGGTGGCCTTGATGCCGCGCTGCTCCAGCATCTTCAAGAGGCGCGGGGTGGTCTCGGGGTTCGGGCCGTCGTCGAAGGTGATGGCGATGTAGGGGCCATCCACCACCGCCGAGGAATAGGCGACGAGATTGTGCGGGTCGGTCCCGCCGGAGGCCGCCGCCGGGGCGGCCATGCCGGTGCTCGCCGGCAGGTTGGCCGGGGCCGGCTCCATCATGGAGGAGGGCACGGGGCCGGTCATCAGCGCGGGCTTCGCCGGGGTGAAGGTGGAGGTGGGCGGCGCGGAAGGCGCAGTGCCGGAGGGCGTCAGCGTCTGCGCGCAGGCGGGGACGATGACGGTGGCGGAGAGGAGCGCGGCGGCAAGAAGCGCCGGAAATCCCCGGATGGCCTTCACTTCAGGCTTCACGGCGGAACCACTTTCTGATGCGGACGTACCTGTCGGCGCCCAATGTCCATCGCTCGTTATGGATAAATTGTGAAGCGGGCGTGGCCAACCCCCAGTTTCCTCATCGTAAGGACGGGTTGACAATCGCGCCATCGGCGTGCCGCCGGTTACCTTGCCTTGACTCCCCCACAATCCCGGTGTCTCTCCGCTCCCCAATTTCCAGCCGGAGGGCCGCCCATGACCGAAGGGTCGCGCACAACACCCCAGACCGCCTTCATTTTTCCCGGTCAGGGCAGCCAGGCCGTGGGCATGGGCAAGGCCCTTGCCGACAATTTCCCCGCCGCCAGGGCCGTGTTCGAGGAAGTGGACGCCGCCCTCGGCGACAGCCTCACCAGCATCATGTGGGACGGTCCGGCCGATGTGCTGACCCTCACCGCCAACGCCCAGCCGGCGCTGATGGCGGTATCCATTGCCGCCCTTCGGGTTCTCGAATCGGAAGCGGGGCTTGATCTCGCCCGCGAGGCGGCCTTCGTCGCCGGCCATTCGCTGGGCGAATATTCGGCGCTGGCGGCTTCCGGTGCGCTCACCCTCACCGAGGCGGCGCGGCTCCTGCGCATCCGCGGCCGCGCGATGCAGGATGCGGTGCCGGTGGGCGAAGGCGCCATGGCCGCTCTGCTCGGCCTAGATTACGACCAGGCCGTCGCGGTGGCGGCGGAAGCCGCTGGCGACGACGTGTGCGAGGCGGCCAACGACAACGCGCCCGGACAGGTGGTGGTCTCCGGCACCAGGGCCGCCGTGGAGCGCGCCATTCTCATCGCCAAGGAGCGCGGCGCGCTAAAGGCGGTGCTGCTGCCGGTGTCCGCCCCCTTCCATTGCCGCCTCATGGGCCCCGCCGCCGAGGCCATGGAAGTGGCCCTCTCCGGCTCCACCGTGATGACGCCGCGCGTGCCGCTGGTGGCCAATGTGCGCGCCTCCCCGGTGACCGACCCGGCCGAGATCGTCCGCCTGCTGGTGGAGCAGGTGACGGGCACCGTGCGCTGGCGCGAGAGCGTGATCTACATGGCCGGCGCGGGCGTCACCCGCGTGGTCGAGGTGGGCGCCGGCAAGGTGCTCTGCGGCCTCGTGAAGCGCATCGACAAGCAGATCGCGGCGAGCGCCGTGGGCACGCCCGACGATGTGGCGGCCTTCATCGCCGCCCGCAACGCGGCCGCTTCCGCCGCCTGACATTTTTTCACCGCACGGGCGCCCTCCCCGGAAAAATCCGGGCGAGGGCGCCCTTGTGTCGGGACACCATCCGACCAAGCCGATACAACCGGCGGCGCAAAAGCCGCGACACCCGAAAGAAACTGGGGGCTGACATGTTCGATTTGACCGGCAAGACCGCGCTCGTGACCGGCGCCACCGGCGGCATCGGCGGCGCCATCGCCAAGGCGCTGCATGCCCAGGGCGCCACCGTCGCCGTCTCCGGCACCCGCCGCGAGGCGCTCGATGCCATCGCCGCAGAGATGGGCGGCGAGCGCGTCATCGTGCTGCCCTGCAACCTCGGCAACACCGAAGAGGTGGAGAAGCTCATCCCCGCCGCCGAGGAGGCGCTGGGCGGGCATGTGGACATCCTCGTCAACAATGCCGGCATCACCCGCGACAACATCTTCATGCGCCTGTCGGATGAGGCGTGGGATCAGGTGATCGCGGTGAACCTCACCGCCGCCTTCCGCCTGTCGCGCGCGGCCGTGCGCACCATGATGCGCCGCCGCTCCGGCCGCATCATCTCCATCACCTCCATCGTCGGCGTCACCGGCAATGCGGGCCAGGGCAATTATGCCGCCGCCAAGGCCGGCATGATCGGCATGTCCAAGTCGCTGGCGCAGGAAGTCGCCTCGCGCGGGGTGACGGTGAACTGCATCGCCCCCGGCTTCATCGCCACGCCGATGACCGACGCGCTCAACGAGAAGCAGCGCGAGGGCATCCTCAAGGCCGTGCCCGCCAACAAGCTCGGCACGCCGGAGGATATCGCCGCCGCCTGCGTCTACCTCGCCTCCAACGAGGCCGCCTACGTCACCGGCCAGACGCTGCACGTCAACGGCGGCATGGCGATGATTTGATCTGGCGATGATCTGACGCCTTCCGATACCGCTTTTCGGCGTCCGCCCGGGACCTTCAACCGGGCGGACGTTGTAAGCGGGATCGGAACTGATCTATCTTCAAGAAGCGTGCGGGGGACGGGAGGCACGCATGAGGATAGAGCGGGTGCGCGCGGGCTCGCAGCCGGCTGAGCTGTCGTTGCGCCGGAGGCCGAAAGGCCGGGTCGGGCGCGTGTGGGACCGCATTCTCGATTTCGCGCTCGTCCTCTGGGTCTTGCGCGTTCCGCTCTTCAGCGTCCTCCTCGGCCTCGCGCTGATGGCGGGCGTGACGCAGGCGCAGGACGTGACCCTCGATGTCGCCATGGCCGGCGCCCCGGTGGGTGCGACAGCCGGCCTCTCCCGCGCAATCCTCTCCCTCGTCGGCGCCGTCTTCCTCTTGTGGGCCATGCCGGTGCACTACGCCGCGCGGCTGCTGGTGGAGACGGACAACGGCCTCGCTGCCAAGGTCGCCCGGCGCGATTCCGCCGCGGGCCGCCGTGGCATTGCGGGGCACGACTGGCTGATGGCCGCCATGGTGCGCGAGGTGCCCCGCCTCATCGGGGTGCTGCCCTTCCTGATCTTCGCGATCGGCGCCTATGCCGCCATCGCCAACCTGCCGACACTCGCCGACCGCCCGGCCATCGAGGCCGCCCACCACCAGCTTACGGTGCTGATGTGGGCCATGCTGGCGGCGGCACCGCTCTTCTATCTCTATTGCGTGCTGCGCGGGCGGCTGACGCGGGTGGGTGCCCTCGCGGCGTTCGACCGCGTGCTGGGGCGCTGGCTGAAGCCGGTGTTCGCGCTGCTGGGCATCGCCCCCCGGCGGGACGATGCCGAGGGTCAGCTCCACGCCACCGGCCGCCTCGTCCTCCTCGTCTACGCGCTGCTGGTGGTGGCGGTGCTGGTGGCGAGCCCGCACTGGCTCGCGGCGCGGCTGCCGCTCGCTTTTGCCGTGCCGCTGATCTTCGGCGGCTGGGTGCCGATCCTCGCCTACCTCTCCTCCGTGGGGCGGCGCTTCCATGTGCCGATCCTGACCGGCCTGTTCGTCGCCGGGGCCGTCGGCGTCTATGTGTTCGGCGACAACCACGCGGTGCGCACCGTGGTGGCCGACGAGCCGGCGCACCGGCGCACCGGCCTCGTGCAGGCGGTCCACCTGTGGATGCAGGCCAACGGCTGCGCCGAGATGCCCGCCTCCTGCCCGCGCCCCGTCATTATCGCCGCCGCCGGCGGGGCGAGCCGGGCCGGCTTCTTCACCGCCAGCGTGATCGGCCATTTCCTGGACTACGACCGCCAGAAGCAGGCCTTCGCCTTCACCCGCGCCGACGGCTCCAAGGTGAGCCGCGCGGCCCGGGACGACGGGCGCTTCACCCCGGCCATCCAGAGCGCGCTCGACGGGCAGCAGCTCCAGAGCAAGGACATCGCCACCCGCCTGTTCGCCATCTCCGGCGTCTCGGGCGGCGCCTATGGCGCGGCGGTGGTGGCCGCCGCCCTGTCCGGACGCATTGGCAACGCGCCGCCGTGCCCCGCCGAGGCGCCGGCCCACTGGTTCGGCGGCGCCATCAACGGCTGGCGCGACTGCCTGGAGAGCATGACGGCGGACGACTTCCTCACCTCCACCTTCTTCGGCCTCGCCTTCCACGATCAGGTGCAGCTCTTCCTGCGCGACCGTGCCGCGCTGCTGGAGGAGGCCTGGGAGGCGAGCTTCGCCCGTCATGCGGGCGCGACCGGCGCGCCGGCCGGCCCCGGCGCCGCGCGCCGCCTCTCCGAGCCGTTCCTCGGCGCCCCGCGCGATCCCGCGCACTGGGTGCCCTATCTGGTGCTCAACGGCACGTCGGTGGAGACCGGCCAGCGGATCATCACCACCGATCTCCTGCCGACCTACGCGGCGTCGAACCGCTGCCCGAGCGGCGGCCCCAATGCCGAATGCCCTATCTTCACCCACGCCATCGACTTCCACAGCCTCGTGCGCTCGGACCTCGACGTGCGCCTCTCCACGGCGGCCACCAACTCGGCCCGCTTCCCGGTGATCTCGCCGCCGGGCGCCATCTATCAGGTGGATACGGACGTGGTGGACCGCATCGTGGACGGCGGCTATTTCGAGAATTTCGGGGCCGAGAGCGCCCTCGAACTTGCGCAGGCCATCGTGGACGTGGAGCCGGCGCTCGCGCCCTTCATCCTCGTCATCTCCAACGATCCCCAGAGCGTGCTCACCGAGGAGCGCACCGCGCGCGGCGTGGTGGTGCCGGATGCCGAGGAGAGCAGCCTGCTGCCCGAGGTCGCCGGCCCGCTCGGCGCCATCGGCGCGGTGCGCGGCGGACGCGGCCGGCTTGCCGTCGCCCACGCCTCGGCCTGGCTCGACGCCCGCTTCGGCGGGCGCTGCCCGGTGAACCTCGTGCAGATCAAGGTCTGGCCCGAGGACAGCGCCGGCCGCTGCCCCGTGGGCACCGCGACGCCGGAGAAGATCCGCCAGGTCTCCATGAGCTGGTGGCTCTCCAAGCCGGTGCAGATGAACCTGCACGAGCAGCTGGAGCCCACCCCCGACCGCTGCAACAACCGCGCGGCGGTGAGCGCGGTGTGGTCGGCCCTGGCCACGCGCTCCGACGTCTGCACCGGCCCGACGCCCTGAGCTGCCGAGCACCTGAGTCAAATCGTCGCGTGCCGTATTGCGGTGCGGCACGGTTGGTGTTTTCATTTCGAGGTTGCGGCGCTTCAGGCCGGGAACTTCGGGTCGCAGGAGGCGGGCCGGATCGTCTTTGGCCGGGAAGCGGGAAAGGACTGAGCGGGCGAGCGCGGAGGCGGCCGATGGACCGGTTGCTGGAAATACTGCTGCGGCGCGTCATCGTGAATGGCGCGCTGAAGGTCACGACGGCCACGGGCCGGAGCTTCACCGTGAACGCCCCGCCCCGCGACGGGCCGCCCCAAGAGGCCCCGCCCCAAGAGGCCCCGCACCAAGAGGCCCCGCACGAAGAGGCCCCGCACCAAGAGGCCCCGCACCAAGAGCCCCTCCTCGCCGTGCGCTTCACCACCCCGCAGGCCGAGCGCGGCATCGTCCTCGACCCCGAGCTGAAGCTGGGCGAGGCCTATATGGACGGCGAGCTGGTGATGGAGGCGGGCGACATCGCCGATCTCCTCGCCCTGCTCATGTCGCAGCCGGCCTCCTTCAATCCGAGCGTGCCGGCCAAGGCGTTCCACATGCTGCGGCGGCTCGGGCGGCGCATCGCCCAGTTCAACCCGCCCGAGCGGTCGCGGGCCAACGTGGCCCACCATTACGACATCGACGGCCGGCTCTATTCCCTCTTCCTCGATCACGACCGGCAATACAGCTGCGCCTATTTCGAGCATGAGGGGCAGAGCCTCGACGACGCCCAGCTCGCCAAGAAGCGCCATGTGGCGGCAAAGCTGGTGCTGGACCGGCCGGGGCTCCGGGTGCTCGACATCGGCTCCGGCTGGGGCGGGCTCGCGCTCTATCTGGCGGAGATGGCGGGGGCGGAGGTCTCCGGCGTCACCCTCTCGCAGGAGCAGCTGGCCCTCGCCACCGCCCGCGCCGGGGAGCGGGGGCTGGGGGAGCGCGTGTCATTCGCCTTGCGGGACTACCGGGACGTGGAGGGGCCGTTCGACCGCATCGTCTCGGTGGGCATGTTCGAGCATGTGGGCGTGGACCATTTCGGCGCCTTCTTCCGCAAGGCGCGGAGCCTGCTGAAGGAGGACGGGGTGATGCTGCTGCACGCCATCGGCCGCTCCGATCCGCCGGGCGTCACCAATCCGTTCATCGCCAAATACATCTTCCCCGGCGGTTACATCCCGGCCTTGTCGGAAGTGACGCCGCACATCGAGAAGAGCGGCCTCTTCGTCACCGACATCGAGCTTTTGCGCCTGCATTATGCGCAGACGCTGAAGGCGTGGCGCCAGCGCTTCCGCGCCCGCCGGGACGAGGCCGTGCGCCTCACCGACGAGCGCTTCTGCCGCATGTGGGACTTCTACCTCGCCGCCAGCGAGATGGGGTTTCGCCACCAGGGCCTGAACGTGTTCCAGATCCAGCTCGCCCGCCGGCAGGATGCGGTGCCGCTGACGCGCGGCTACATCGCCGAGGCCGAAGCGCGGCTGCGGCAGGCGGAAGCCGCCCGCGCCGCGCCGCTGCGGCTGGCGGGGGAGTAGGGGCGGTTTCGGCACTGCGTGGAGGTGAGCGGCGCCGCCCCGAGCGGTCCGTCGCCCTCCGGCGTGACCGGAGGGCCCATGGTGCCGCCGACGCAAACGGCGGGATGGGTGCTCCGGTCAAGCCGGAGCACGACGGCGGCGATCAGCCGGCGGCCCGCTCCCCGGACCAGCGACGGCGAAAGCCGGAGCACCGAGCCGGGGTCCAGCGAAACACCCCCCGCGCAGCGGGACGGTGCCTTTGGCCAACGCTGTATGGCGTCCGAAGCACGACGGCGTTCCGGCCCCGGCGCCCCCGCCACTCAGACGAAATACAGCCAGGTGATCAGCGCGAAGGGCGGCAGCAGGAAGGTGAAGGACCACGCCATGTAGCCGAAGAAGCTCGGCATCTTCACCCCGCGATGGCGGGCGATGGAGAGCACCATGAAATTCGGCGCATTGCCGATATAGGTGATGGCGCCCATGAACACCGCGCCGGCCGAGATGGCCTCCAGCGTCACCGCCAGCGGCCCCATCAGCTGGTGGGGATCGCCGCCGGCGAGGTTGAAGAACACGAGATAGGTCGGCGCATTGTCGAGGAAGGCGGAGAGCGCGCCCGTCAGCCAGAAGTACCAGACGTTCACCGGCTGTCCGTCCGGCCCGGTGACGAGATCGACGAGGGGGGAGAGCGCGCCGCTGCTGCCTGCCTTCAGGATGGCGATCACCGGGATGATGGTGAGGAAGATGGCGGCGAACAGCTTCGCCACCTCGCGGATGGGCTCCCAGTCGAAGCCGTTGCGCTCGCGCACCAGCGCCGGGGTGATGGCGAGCGAGATCAGCGCGAAGACGATGAGCAGCACGTCGCGCACCACCCACTGCAGCTCCACATGAGTGCCGTAGACGTTGAAATTGATGCCGGGCTTCCACAGCGCCGAGACGAGGATGGCGCCGATGATGCCGCCGAGCAGCGGGATGTTCTGCGCGCCGCGCAGGCCGATGCTGTCCGTGGTCGGCGTCGGGTCCGGCGGGTGGCGGATGATCTCGTCTTCCCGCGAATAGAAGAAGCGGTCAAGGATGTAGAAGGCGCCGAGCAGGATGGCCGCCACCACGAGGGTGTCGTGGAAGAGGTGGGTGGTGGTCCAGAAGAAGTTCACGCCCTTCAGGAAGCCGAGGAACAGGGGCGGGTCGCCGAGCGGCGTCAGCGAGCCGCCGATGTTCGACACGAGGAAGATGAAGAACACCACCGTGTGTACATTGTGCCGGCGGTTGTCGTTGGCGCGCAGCAGCGGGCGGATCAGCACCATCGAGGCGCCCGTGGTGCCGATGAGGCTGGCGATCACCGTGCCGATGGCGAGGATCACCGTGTTCAGCAGGGGCGTGCCCCGGAGGTTGCCCGTGACGAGGATGCCGCCGGATACGGTGAACAAGGCGAACAGCAGGATGATGAAGGGGATGTATTCCAGGAGCGCGGTGTGCACCACCTCGTGCGCGGTCGCCGACGGCCCGTAGGTGAGCGAGAAGGGCACCGCGAAGGCCAGCGCCCAGAACAGCGCCACCTTGCCGTAATGGTGGTGCCAGAAGTGCGGGGCAAGCAGCGGGAAAAGCGCGATCGACAGCAGCATGCCGGCGAAGGGAATGCCCCAGAGCAGGGGGAGCGCGGCGCCGTTGAGGGCGGGCACGCCGTCCGCCGCCAGTGCCGGCGCGGCCGAGAGGGTGGTCAGGAGGAGTGTTGCTGCAACGCCCGAAGCGACCCTCAACCCGCGACCCGGCGCCGTCATCGCCACCCTCCAGTTTGATCCCTCCGGTTTTGATGGACGAAGGGCCGGCATGTGGCAAGGCCAAACCAGCCGCGACGGCGGTCGGGGGCGGTGCGCGGCGCGTCGTGATAAGCTCGGCCCGATGACCGAGATCCTCTTCTATCACCTTGAGCGCCGCCCGCTGGAACAGGTGCTGCCGATGCTGCTGGAGAAGTCGCTGGAGCGCGGCTGGCGGTGCGTGGTGCAGTGCGGCTCGGCGGAGCGGCGGGACGCGCTCGATTCCCACCTTTGGACCTACAGTGAGGCCTCCTTCCTGCCCCATGGAACGGAGGCTCAGCCCTTGCCCGAGCGCCAGCCGGTGCTCATCGCCACCACCGAGGCGAACCCCAACGGCGCGCAGGTGCGCTTCCTGGTGGATGCGGTGCCTTTGGCCGATGCCTCGCCCTATGCGCGGGTCGTCCACCTGTTCGACGGGCGCGACGACGAGCAGGTGGCCAAGGCGCGCGAGCGCTGGCGCGAGGCCAAGGCGGCGCCCGGCAACGAACTCACCTACTGGCAACAGGACGAGAACGGGCGCTGGGTTCGGAAGGCGTGAGCTGCCGGGCGTTGCCATCGGAGGAACGATCTCCGTGGTCCGTCATCGCCCGCCTTGTGCGGGCGATCCACGGTTCGGCGGGGTCACGCATCCGCACATCGCTCAAACGGCAAAGTGAATTCCCCGGAACCCGGCTGCAACCGGGTTCCTGCCTTTGCGAACGGAAGTCGGCAGCAGCCGACTTCCGGACAAGCCGGGGGATGACGGAGCCCGAGAGTTTCCTATGCCCGCGGCCGGCGGCGGAACAGCCGCGACAGCAGCGTCAGCGCCGGCAGCACGAGGCCCGGCACGGCGGCGAGGGAGGCGTAGGAGGCGACGTTGGCCTGGGTGGCGCGCAGGTCCGCGGCCACCGCGTCCATGGCCGACTGGCTCACCTGGTTGGCCAGAGCCAGTTCGCGCGAGGGCTTCAGCGAAGCGCCCACGATGGCGACGATGAGGGCGAGCAGCAGCCCGCCGCCGCCCACCGTCACGGCCGCCCAGATCGGCCCCATGGACTGCTCCAGCGCCAGGAACAGCGCGACGCCCAGCATCACCACGCCGAAGCTCGCCACCAAGGCGGCAAAGGCGAAGAGGCCCGTGCGCGCCGCGATGTGGCGCAGGTGGATTTCGGCGATGATCGTGTTGGTGCGCAGCAGAATCTTCAGATTCCGCGAAAGCTGGTCGAAATTCATCCCGCGTCCCTTCCTCTGCGCACCCACCGGACCGGCTGGAGCAGCGAGCCTGCCACCGTACCGGCGACGAAGGCCACCGCCATCCACGCCAGCGGGCTCATCCGCACGGTCCGCCGCGCCCTGGCGCTCCCGGCGGCGGCGACCGCCTCGGGTCCGCTGGGCGGATCCTTCGACATGGCCGCCCTGAGGGCCACCCCCGCCAGCTCGCTCTGGAGCCCGACCAGCTCGGATTCCCGTTCGTCGCCCATGCCGCCTCCCGGATCGTCTCCGGGCGCCTGAGAGGGAAGCACCGCGCCCCGTCCTGTCAAGCCGCCCTGCGCAAGCAACAACTGCCGGATCGGGCGATTGATCCGCGATGAACCGACATCGCGGGCTTCAAGGTGGTGAAAAGCGGCTTTCTTGTCGAAAGAGGACGATTCACCGATCAAGTTGTTCAACTTGATCGGATCGCGCTCTAGCATCCCCCTCCCGCCCAAGGACGATCCCTAAAGAGGCCTGCCCCATATGAGCCCGACCAACGCCGCGCCGCGCACCCTCGACTATTTCTTCTCCAGCGTGAGCCCCTGGACCTTCCTCGGCCATGGCCCGGTGATGGCGGTGGCCGCCCGCCACGGGGTCGAGGTGCGCTTCCATCCGGTGTCGCTCGGCCCCGTCTTCGCCGAGACCGGTGGCCTGCCGCTGCCCAAGCGCGCCCCGCCGCGCCAGCGCTACCGCATCCTCGAACTGCAGCGCTGGCGCGAGAAGCGCGGGGTGGACCTCAAGGTCCATCCCGCCCACTGGCCGTTCGACGGCACGCTCGCCGACCAGACCATCATCGCCGCCATGGAAGCGGGGCACGCGCCCGGCGACCTGATGGAGCGCATCTTCTCCGGCGTCTGGGTGCGGCAGGAGAACCTCGCTCTGCCCGAGGTCATCGCCGCCTGCGCCGACGCGGTGGGCCTGCCCGGCGCCGATCTGGTCGCGGCCGCGGGGGAGGACAAGATCGCCGCCATCTATCTTGAGAACCGCGCGAAGGCCCTCGCCGCCGACGTGTTCGGCGCGCCGTCCTACGTGCTCGACGGCGAGGTGTTCTGGGGCCAGGACCGCATCGACCTGCTGGACGATGCCCTCACCTCGGGACGGGCGCCCTACAAGCCGGATGTGGCCTGATCCCGTCCGCCCCCTTCCGGCCCCGATCGGCGTGCTTATCTAGCGACGATGACGCGGCGGAATGGCCGCGGGACGTGAGGCGGGATTTGGAGGCGCGCATGGTCTTCCCGACAGCCCCGGCGCATTCGGCCGGACTTCCCCTCGCGGCGGCCCTCGCCGCGAGCCTTCTCGCGGCCCCGGCCCTCGCGCAGGCGCCGGTGCCGGTGCCGCCCGGCGACACGGCGGCGCCGCGCTTCTCCTTCGCCCCGGTGGAGGGCGGCGCGCTCAAGCTCGACCGCGAAACCGGCCGCGTCTCCCTGTGCGCGAAACGCGGCACCGGCTTCACCTGCGAGGCGGTGCCGGATACGCGTGACGCCTACGAGGCGGAGATCGCCCGCCTGCAGGCGGAGAACGACACCCTGCGCCGCTCGGCCCAGCTTCCGCCCATCCCGCCTTTGCCTCCGTCGCCCGGTGCCGGGCCGAACGCCAGCCCCGACACGTCGGACATTGACCAGGCGCTGGCCTATGCCGAGCGCTTCTATCGCCGCCTAAGGGGGATGATCGACGAGTTCCGCTCGCCCAACGGGCAGGAGCGGCTCTGAGAGCGGCCTAGCGCCCCGGACATGCGACGGCGGAGCCGGAGCGCTGATCCGAGGCCAGGTGAGGGTTCCCGCGCAGCGGGCATCCTCCCCTCTCCCCTTGCGGGAGAGGGGCTGGGGGTGAGGGGGCTGGTGACGCCATTCCTGCTTTCGGGCCAAGGGAGAGATACCCCTCACCCCGACCCTCTCCCCCAAGGGGAGAGGGAGACGCTGCTGCGCCTTCGGCGGTCTTTTTGCGCTGGGTCCCGGCGCGCATTCCGCTGCGCTGCATGCGTCCGGGACGCGAGAATGCGCAGACAACTCTCCCCTCAGAAATCCGCCAGATACCCATCCACCCGCTTCAGCGCCTGATCGGAGATGCTGCCCGGGAAGGCGATGAAGACGTGGCAGCCGCCGGGATAGACGTCCAGCTCCGTCCCGTTCCCGGCCGCAGCCCACGCGTTGGCCATGAAGAGGGTGTCGTCCACCAGAAGGTCGCGGCTGCCGACGATGAACAACGCCTTGGGCAGGCCCTTGAGGTTGGCGAGGAGAGGCGACACGTCGGGATCGTCCGCCTTGCCTTCGAGGCGCAGGTAGTTGTTGACGAAGAAGGTCACGTCCCGCGTGTTCAGCACCAGCGGCAGGTCGCCCCAGTTGCGGACGGAGGCGGTCAGGCGCAGATCGTAGCAGCCGGCGGTGAGCACGGCGGCGGAGAAGGGGCTGAGGCCGTGGCGGTCGCGCAGCCGCAGCAGGGTGACGACCGCCAGCGTCGCGCCGCCCGATTCGCCGCCGATGGCGAAGCGCTCGGTGCCGAAGCGGGCCTTGCCCTCCTTCACCAGCCACAGCGCCGCCGCCTCGCAATCGTCGGGGCCTGCGGGATAGGGGACTTCCGGCGCGAGGGCATAATCCACCGACACGACCGCCAGCCCGCAATTGGCGGCGATGCGGTCGAGCAGCGCCTCGTTCTCGCGCGCCGAGCCCACCGTCCAGCCGCCGCCATGGATGTGCAAATAGACGCCCTTGGGCGCCCCGTCCGGCATGAAGATGCGCACCGGCACCGCACCGCGCGGGCCGGGGATGGTCTCCACCGAGGCGCGCGGGCTCTCCGGCGACAGCGGGAACGTGCCCTTGCCGGCGAGGCGGGCGGCACGGATGTCGGCCAGCGGCGCCGCCCAGCGGTCCGGGATGGCGCCGAGGGCCTTCACGATGGCATCGTTGACCATGCGCGTGTCGGGCGCGATGGCCGCGTCGGAGAACACGGCGGGATCGAGAACCAGCTTCGACATTGAAGGACCCTGATGGTTCGGGAATAACCGCCCGGAAGGCGCGGCGCGACAGGTCCCCAACTGGTACGTGGCGGGCGAAAGCCGCGCAAGCAGGAGGAGAGATCACCATGGCGCGCACCAGCCGCACCCCGGCGAGACTGAGCGGGGCCGTGCGCCACGCCGAGGCGACGCTTCAGGTGGAGACGCCCGGCGAGGGCTTCACCGACATCACCCGCGAGGCCGCCGCCTTCCTCACCGAGATCGCGGCCGGCGACGGCGTGCTGACCGTCTTCTGCCGGCACACATCGGCCTCCCTCACCATCCAGGAGAATGCCGACCCGGATGTGCAGACCGACCTCCTCACCGCCTTGCGCACCCTCGCGCCGCGCACTTTCCGCTGGGTCCACGACACCGAGGGGCCGGACGACATGCCGGCCCATGTGCGCACCATGCTGAGCGACGCGAGCCTCTCCATCCCGGTGCGCGGCGGGCGGCCGTGGCTCGGCACATGGCAGGGCCTCTATCTCGTGGAGCACCGTGACCGGCCCCATCGCCGGGAGGTGGTTTTGACTTTCACCGGAACGCTTGGTCAATTTCCCTGATCGGCTTGTCACCGGTTCGCCACGGATTGATGATCGCAAGATTGATTCGTGCGTGCTCTTCGTGAGTTTAGAGGGCGATTCACCCATCAAGTTGGTTTAGCTTGGTCGGATTGCGCTCTGGCGTTGCGGCGGCTGCGCGACAAGAAGCGGAAGCCTTGCGGGGGAGGAAGCATGGTGGAAGATGCCGGGAACGGACTGCGCCTCGTCATTGCCGACGACCATCCCCTGTTCCGCGGCGCCCTGCGCGAGGCGGTGCTCGGCCGCAGCGCCGACGCACGGATCGAGGAGGTCGGCACCTTCGACGACCTGACCGCGCTTCTGGAACGCGACGCGGATTTCGACCTCATCCTCCTCGACCTCACCATGCCGGGCGCGCGGGGCTTTTCCGGCCTCATCTATCTGCGCGCGCAATACATGGCGATCCCGGTGGTGGTGGTCTCCGGCAATGAGGAGCCGGCGGTGATCCGCCGCTGCATCGATCTCGGCGCCTCCGGCTTCATCCCCAAGAGCATGAGCGTCGGCAGCATGCGCGATGCGGTGGCGCAGGTGCTGAAGGGCGAGACCTTCCTGCCGCCCGACATCAACGTGACCACCAAGGCCGACGCCGAGACCGACGCCATCATCGCCCGCCTCTCCACTCTCACGCCCCAGCAGGTGCGGGTGCTGATGATGCTGGCCGAGGGCCGGCTCAACAAGCAGATCGCCTACGAGCTGTCCGTCTCCGAGGCGACGGTGAAGGCGCACGTCTCCGCCATCCTGCAGAAGCTCGGGGTGGAAAGCCGCACCCAGGCCGTGATCGCCGTGTCCAAGGTGGAGCAGGGCCTGTGGAGCCATCCGCAGGCGTGAGCGCGGGCTGGCCGGCTCCGCCGCGGTAGGGACCTCTTCACCGCTCCGGCCTAAACAGGGCGGGGACCGGCACGCCTGCGGCGTCGCGGGAACGGCGGAAGGATCGAGATGACCGAGCAAAGCCTGAGCGGCGCTGAAGCGCCCCGGCGCCGCACCCTGAAGGAGGCGGTCGCGCTCTACACCCAGCGCGACGTGCTGTCCGTCAGCCTGCTCGGCTTCTCCTCCGGCCTGCCGCTGGCGCTGGTGGGCGGCACGCTCTCGCTGTGGATGAAGGACGTGGGGGTGACGCTCACCGCCATCGGCCTGTTCAGCCTCGTGGGCCTGCCCTACACCCTGAAATTCCTCTGGGCGCCGGTGCTGGACGCGGTGGACGTGCCGCTCCTCTCCCGCCTGCTCGGCCGGCGGCGCGGCTGGCTTTTGACCTGCCAGATCGTGCTCATCGCCGCCATCGCCGCGCTGGCGCTCCAGGACCCCATCGCCGCGCCCTTCGGCGTCGCCGCCTGCGCGCTCGCCGTCGCCATCGCCTCGGCGACGCAGGACATCGCGGTGGACGCCTTTCGCGTGGAGCGGCTGGAAAGCGCCGGCGAGCAGGCGGCCGGCATGGCCGGCTACGTCACCGGCTATCGCATCGCCATGCTGGCCACCGGCGCCGGCGTCATCGCGCTGGTCGCCTATCTGGAAACGGCGCTGGGCCTGCCGCGCGGCACGAGCTGGTTCTGGGGCTACATGATCGCCGCCGGCTGCGTCCTCATCGGCGTCGGCGCCACCCTCTTCGCCCGCGAGCCCACGGCGCCGGTGCGGGCGCCGGAGGAAGGCACCGGCCACCGCCTCGTCGCCACCACGGTGGGTGCGTTCGGCGAGTTCCTCCGCCGCAACCAGGCGGTGATGATCCTGCTGTTCGTGATGCTGTTCAAATTCTGCGATGCCTTCGCCGGCGTGCTCACCGGGCCGTTCGTGCTGGATATCGGCTTCTCGAAGGCGACCTATGTGGAAATCGTGAAGGTGGTGGGCTTCGGCGGCACCATCGCCGGCAGCTTCGCGGGGGCGTGGTTGGCGCGAGAGCGTCCGCTGGTGACGTGCCTGTGGATTTCCGGCGTGCTGCAGATGGCCTCCAACCTCGGCTTCACCCTCCAGGCCTATGCGGGGCCGAACGAGGCGGTGCTGACGGGCGTCATCCTTGTCGAGAACTTCACCAGCGCCGTCGGCACGGTGATCTTCGTCGCCTATCTCTCGGCCCTGTGCGGCGCACGGGAGCACACCGCGACCCAGTATGCGCTCCTCACCGCGCTGACGGCGGTGGGCCGCACGCTGCTCGGCTCCTCCAGCGGCGCCATCGCGGAGGCGTCGGGCTGGCCGGTGTTCTTCATCCTGACCGCCGTCGCCGGACTGCCGGGCCTTGCCGTGCTGTTCTGGCTGCAGACGAAGGGGCACTTCGCCGAGCTGGCGCGGGAGAAGGCCTGACCGGCGCGCCTCAGCGCCGGCCGAAGGCCGGACGGCTGAACCAGAGCAGCACGAGGGCGAGCGGGATCATCACATGATCCAGGATCTTGCCCGGCGGCGCGTGGGTGACATCCAGCGGCCGCATGTGGCCGAGGAGATAGCGGCCGGCATATTCCACGAACATGAACACCAGCAGCAGCGGGATCAGCGCCCGGTAGCGCGCCAGCGCCACCACGTAGAAGAGCCCCATGATGAGCTGCGACAGGCCCCAGAGCGCGAACACGAAGATCACCGCCTGACCCGCCTGCACCGGCGAGAAGGTGTCGAGCGGGATATGCGCCACCGATTGCGCCCCGCCATCCGGTGCGAACATGTGGAACAGGCTGCGCCCGATGGTCATGGCGGTGATCGCCGCGAACACCGCCACCACCGCGCGATGGCCGGGAAAGTGATTGTCGATGCGGTCCGGCAGGATCCAGTTCATGCAGCGCTCCGGGCGGGCGAGGACGGGCGGCACGCGGGACGAAGCCGCCATCCGGAGTTATGGCATCGCTCGCGCCCGGACCGGATGGCGGAAAATGGCCCGAAGGGCGGGCGCTTTCCTGGGGATGTCATCGCCCGCCTTGTGCGGGCGGTCGCCCCCTCAGCCGGCAGGATGATCGCCACACTGGCACCGGATCGGCGGATACGTGGATCCCCCGGACAAGCCGGGGGATGACGCTTCATTCGGAGTGTTGATCTACCGCCGCCGCCCGGCCTGCTGGGCCACCTGGAGCACCACGCGCTCGCAGATGGCGGGGGCGAGCGTCGCGTTGCGGCGGGCGGCGAGCACCGCGTCGTCCACGGCGAGCAGCGCCTTCATGCAGCGATCGGGGTCGAGGCCGCGCAGGGCCTTTTCCAGCTTGGGCTTGCGGGAGAAATGCACCGGCGGGCGGGCGGAGCCCACCACGCTGTCGGGGCTCGATCCGCCCGCCACGGCCAGCGTCATGGGGTGCAGAGCAGTGAGCGCGCGGAGCAGGCCGCCCAGCACCGCATCCGGCCGCGTCGCCGCGCCGAAGGCCTTCGAGAGCGCGGCCAGCGCCTCCCGCGTCTCGCCGGCGAGGGCTGAATCCACCACATCGTCCAGCGCGAGGGCAGAGGCATCGCCGACGATGAGGCGCACGTCGTCCAGCGTCACGCGCTGGGAGCCCATGGCGTAGAGGATGAGCTTGGCGATCTCCCCGCGCGAGGCCAGCCGGTCGCCGCCGATGAGCGAGACGAGCAACTCGCGCGCGTCGCGGTCGATGGCAAGGCCCGCCTCCGCCATCATCTGGTCGACGAGGCGGGCGAGGTCGCGCTCGCTGTCGGCGTAGCAGGCGATGGCGAGGGCGTTCTGGGCGTTCTCGCACAGCGTGCGCAGCGGGGCGCCCTTCTTGAGGTCGCCGGCCTCCACCACCACCAGCGCGTCACAGGGATTGGACAGCACCGGCTGGAGCGCGGGCACGATGTTCTTGGAGCCGGCGCGCACCCACACCACCCGCTCGCCGCCGAACAGGCCGATGGTGGAGGTTTCGTCGATCAGCCGGCGGGGATCGGAGGCGATCTCATCGCCCTCCAGCCGCACCAGCGCGAAGGGGTCCTGGGCGTCGGGCACGGCACGGCGCACCAGCCCCTCGGCACGCTCGCGCACGAGGCCGGTGTCGGGACCGAAGATGAGGACGACGCTCTTGCCGCGGTCGCGCCGGGCGAGCGCCGCGTCGGCGTCGCCGGGCCGGACCGCGACCATGGCTCAGCTTCCCGAGCGGACGGGCGGCGCGTTGCCGGTGCGGATGAACCAGGCGGCGAGCTGCGCCTTGATCTGGTCCGCCACGGAGCGGGCGGCGCGCTTCTCGGCGTCGATCTGCGCGCTGTAATTGGCGAAGCGCTGGTCGCTGGTGTCGATGGTGGCGGTGCCGGTGGCCGCGCCTTCCGTCACCGTCGCCTTCTTCTTGTCGTCCGCCTTGATGATGCGCCAGTTGGCGGTCACGCGGATGATCTGGTTCTCGGGCAGGCCCGAGGCCGAATTGATGAGCGCCGTGGAGGTGGAGGAATCCACCGAGATGATCATCTGCAGGGGCGCACCCTTGGGGTTCCCCTCGCCGCCGGTGAGGGCGAAGATCAGGTCGTTGCGCAGCTCGTTGCCGAGCCGCCCCTGGATCTGGACGATCTCGACGTCCTTCATCTTGTCCAGCAGGGCCGGGCCGCCGGTGGTCGAATTCTCGGCATAGAGCGGCTGGAAGCAGCCCGCGAGCGCGCCCGAGAGGGCGCCCACGACCATGAGCCGCGCCAGCAGGCGCGCGGGGTGCGTTCGGGACGAGGGATCAGGCGACGACATTCACGATCCTCTGCGGCACGACGATGATACGCTTCGGCGCGCGTCCGTCGAGTGCCCGCTGCACGCTTTCCAGCGCCAGCACGGCGGCTTCGACCTCGGCGGGGGTCGCCTCGCGCGGGACGACGATATCGTCACGCTTCTTGCCATTGATCTGGATCGGAAGTGTGACCGTGTCACGGCGCAGCAGCGCCGGGTCGGTCGCGGGCCACGCGGCCTCGGCGGCGAGGCCCTCATGGCCGAGCACCACCCAGCACTCCTCCGCGAGATGCGGCACCATGGGCGCCACCACGGCGGCGAGCATCTGCGCCGCCTCGGTGAGCGCGAAGGCAAGGTCGTCCGGCACCGGCTTCGCATTGCGGGCGGCGGCGATGGCCGAGCCGAACACGTTGGCGAATTCGTGCACATGCGCCACGGCCACGTTGAAGCGCAGCCGCTCGATGTCCTCGGCCACCGTCGCGACGAGCCCATGGGCGGCGCGGCGCAGGCCGAGGGCCTGCTCGCTGAACGTCTCAGGGCGCGGCGCACCCGAAGTTGCACCCGGCTTGGCGCCCAGCTCCACCGCCTCGTTCACCAGGCGCCAGACGCGCTGGACGAAGCGCCAGGCGCCCTCGATGCCGCCCTGCGTCCACTCGCTGTCGCGCTCGGGCGGGGTGTCGGAGAGCATGAACCAGCGGGCGCAGTCCACGCCGTAGGTATCCGCCACCACTTCGGGCGCCACCACGTTGCGCTTGGACTTGGACATCTTCTCCGGCGGGGAGACGGTGACGGGCGATCCGTCCTCGATCTTCACCGCCTTGCCGTTGCCGAGGAGCTTCACCTCCTCGGGGAAGAGCCACTTGCCCTCGGTATCCTTATACGTCTCGTGGACGATCATGCCCTGGGTGAAGAGGCCGGCGAACGGCTCCTCCAGGTCCACGCGCCCGCAATGCTTCAGCGCGCGGGTGAAGAAGCGGGAATAGAGCAGGTGCAGGATCGCGTGCTCGATGCCGCCGATATACTGGTCCACCGGCAGCCAGTGGGAGACCGCCGCCTTGTCCAGCGGGGTCTCCACATTGTCCGAGGCGTAGCGCAGGAAGTACCACGACGAATCCACGAAGGTGTCCATGGTGTCCGTCTCGCGCCGGGCCGGCTTGCCGCATTTGGGGCACGGCACGTCGCGCCACGCCTTGGCGCGGTCGAGCGGATTGCCGGGACGGTCGAAGGTCACGTCATCCGGCAGTTGAACCGGCAGCTGGTCGCGCGGCACGCCCACCGGGCCGCAATCATCGCAATGGATGACCGGGATGGGGCAGCCCCAGTAGCGCTGGCGCGAGATGCCCCAGTCGCGCAGCCGGAAATTGACCCGCCTTGTGCCCTGCGGCTCGTCGCCGACGCGGAAGCGCTCCAGCTGGCGGGCCACCGCCTCCTTGGCCTCGGGCACGCTCATGCCATCGAGGAAGGCGGAATTGAACAGGGTGCCGTCGCCGTCATACGGCCCATCGGCCACCGAGAAGGTGGCGGGGTCCGCGCCCTCGGGCAGCACCACGGGGGTGATGGCGAGGCTGTATTTGGTGGCGAAGTCGAAGTCGCGCTGGTCGTGGGCCGGGCAGCCGAAGATGGCGCCGGTGCCGTAGTCCATCAGCACGAAGTTCGCGACATAGACCGGCACGGTGCGGGTGGCGTCCAGCGGGTGGACGACACTGAGCCCGGTCGCGTAGCCCTTCTTCTCCTGCGTCTCGATCTCTTCCGCCGAGGTGCCGCCGCGCTTGCACTCGGCGATGAAGGCGGAGAGCTGCCCGTCCGTGCCGGCGAGGTGCTTGGCCAGCGGATGGTCGGGCGAGAGCGCGAGGAAGGAGGCGCCGAACAGGGTGTCCGGGCGTGTGGTGTAGACCTTCACCGCCTTCGTGTCGGCCGGCAGCTTGCCGGCGGCGAGCGCGGGCTTGGCGAACTCGAACAGGACTTCGAGCCCTTCCGAGCGGCCGATCCAGTTGCGCTGCATGAGGCGCACCTTGTCCGGCCAGCGGTCGAGCGTGTCGATGGCGTCGAGCAGTTCCTGGGCGAACTGGGTGATGCGCAGGAACCACTGCGACAGCTTGCGCCGCTCCACGATGGCGCCGGAGCGCCAGCCGCGGCCGTCGATGACCTGCTCGTTGGCGAGCACGGTGTTGTCCACCGGGTCCCAGTTGACCTCGCTCTCCTTGCGATAGGCGAGACCGTTGTCCAGGAAATCGAGGAAGATGCGCTGCTGCTCCACGTAATAGGACGGGTCGCAGGTGGCGATCTCGCGGTTCCAGTCGAGCGACAGGCCGAGCAGCTGGAGCTGCTCGCGCATGGAGGCGATGTTCTCGTAGGTCCAGGCCTTGGGGTGGATGCCGCGCTCGATGGCGGCATTCTCCGCCGGCAAGCCGAAGGCGTCCCAGCCCATGGGATGGAGCACGTTGAAGCCCTGCATGCGCTTGTAGCGCGCGAGCACGTCGCCCATCACATAGTTGCGGCCGTGGCCGATGTGGATGCGCCCCGACGGATAGGGGAACATCTCCATGACGAAGAATTTCGGACGCGGGTCGTCGTTGCGCGTGCGGAAGATGCCGCGCTCGGCCCAGGTCTTCTGCCACTTCGGCTCGGCTTCGCGGGCGTTGTAGCGGTCTTGCGTGCGGTCCTGGGTGCGATCTTGCGCGCACTCGGCGGCGTTGTCCGGCATACGATCTTGGGTCATGGGTCCGTCAGGCGTCGAAACGGCCGGGACTAGGACAGAAACGGACCCTGCGGTCAACCGTCCCGCACTGCGGAAGGCCCAGCTCTCTCCGCAACCGGAGAGGCTGGCACGCGGGGGCGCGAGCGCCGCGCTCCGGCTTGACCCGCCCGTGGGGGCCTTCCATATGCCGGCCATGAGCCTCATCCAGAACGAGCGCACCAAGCTGACGGCCAATGCCCTCGACCGGGCGTCCACCGCGTGCCTCACCGTGGGTGCGCTGGGGCCGGCGGTGGCCTCGCTCTATGGGCTCGGCGGCATCGGCGCGGCGGGGCCGTCCCATGGCGTGCTCATCGCCCTCGGCAGCGTCTTTTGGCTGGCGGCCGCGGGTGTGCTACATTTCATGGCAAGAAGCGTGCTTGGACGACTGATATGACCGGCCTCTGGCTGTACGCGTATGTGGTGATGCCGCTCGTCGTGATCGCGATGGGCTATGCCGCCGTGCGCCTGACCGAGCCCAAGCACCCGCCCCACGCCGGGCCTGCGGAATAACGCCGCTTCATCCGCTGTCCATCGCCTGCAATTGCCGTCGCTTGCAACCGCCGTCGCTTTGAACCGCCGTCGTCCTCCGGCTCGACCGGAGGATCCATGGCGCCGTTTGCTCGTCCTTCCCCGCCTTGGCTCAGGCGGGGGGATGGGCCCTCCGGTCGAGCCGGAGGGTGACGGTGGTGAAAGAGGCGAGGGCGGCCCGAGGAGGGCGACGGCCTCACCCCTCGTAATGGTCCTTCACCAGCTGGTCGAGCAGGCGCACGCCCCAGCCCGAGCCCCAGCTCTTGTTGATGTCGCTCGCCGGCGAGGACATGGCCGTGCCGGCGACGTCCAGATGCGCCCACGGGGTCTTGTCCACGAAGCGGGCGAGGAACTGGGCGGCGGTGATGGAGCCGGCGTGGCGGCCGCCGGTGTTCTTCATGTCGGCGAACTTGGAATCGATCATCTTGTCGTATTCCGGGCCGAGCGGCATGCGCCACACCCGCTCGCCGGTCTCCTGGCCGGCCTTGGAGAGGCGCTCGGACAGCTCGTCGTCGTTGGAGAACAGGCCGGCATATTCCGCGCCCAGCGCCACCAGGATCGCGCCGGTGAGGGTGGCGAGGTCGATCATGAACTTGGGCTTGAAGCGCTCCTTGGCGTACCAGAGCACGTCGCACAGCACGAGCCGGCCCTCGGCGTCGGTGTTGATGATCTCGATGGTCTGGCCGGACAGCGAGGTGACGATGTCGCCGGGGCGCTGGGCGGCGCCGTCGGGCATGTTCTCCACGAGGCCGATGAGGCCCACCGCGTTCACCTTCGCCTTGCGGGCGGCGAGCGCATACATGAGGCCGGTGACGCAGGCGGCGCCGCCCATGTCGCCCTTCATGTCCTCCATCCCGGCGGCGGGCTTGATGGAGATGCCGCCGGTGTCGAAGGTGACGCCCTTGCCGATGAAGGCGACGGGGGCCTCGCCCTCGGGGCCGCCATTCCAGCGCATCACCACGACACGGCTTTCCTTGATGGAGCCCTGGCCGACGCCGAGCAGCGCCTTCATGCCGGCTTCCGCGAGGGCGTCGTCATCCAGCACCTCGATCTCGACACCGACGGCGGAGAGATGCTCCTCGGCGCGACGGGCGAATTCCGGCGGGTCGAGCACGTTGGCGGGCTCGTTCACGAGGTCGCGGGCGAACAGCACGCCGTCGCCCACCGCCTGCCGGGCGGCATAGGCGCGCTTCGTGCCGGCCTCGTCGGAAACGAGGAGGGTCACGGCGCGGGCGGCCGTCGCTTCCGCATCGTCCTTCTTCTTGGTCTTGTAGCGGTCGAAGCTGTAGCTGCGCAGCGAGATGCCCAGCGCCACCTCGGCGGCGGCGTCGGCGGAAATCTTGGTGCCGGGCAGCTCCAGCACCACGCTCGCCTCGCGGGCGGAGGCGGGCAGCTTGCCGGCGATGAGGCCGCCGAGCTTCAGGAAGTCCTTGGGCTTCAGGTCCGCCGCCTTGCCCACCGAGAGCACGATAAGGCGCGGCGCCTCGATGCCGGCGGGGGCCAGCAGGTCCAGCGCGCTCCAGGCCTTGCCCTTGAACTTCTCCGCGTCGAACGCGCGGGTCAGCGCCTTGTCCGCCCCCTTCACCAGCTTCTGCGCCTGCGCGCCGAAGGCGAGGCTGTCGTCGGTGAGCACCACGAGCACGCCCTTGGGCGCGCCGGTGAGCCGGGCGAACGAGACGGTGACGGGATCGGACATCAGGCGCTCCAGAAGCAGCAAAGGGGGCAGAATGGATTCAAAAGATGCGTCGCCCTTGTCTAGCCCGGCCGGCGGACAGGGGAAACCGCCAATGGCGTGGCGCCTTAGCGCGCCTTGCCGCCGCGCCCGAGCTTTCGGGGCTGGAGCTTAGATAGGTGCCGGGGCGCGGTTGTGAACCGTTCTGCCAAAAGAAAAGGGGGCGCCAGGCGCCCCCATTCCTCATCTTCCCGAAAGGAAAGCCTCACTCGGCGGCTTCGCCACCGGCGGCCGCTGCGGCCTTGTCGGCCTTCTCCTTGGCGCGCTCCTGGGCCTTCTGGCCGGGCTCGGCCTTCTTCGGGTTGTTCTTGGCTTCGCGCTTCAGCAGGCCGGCGGCGTCGAGGAAGCGGGCCACGCGGTCGGTGGGCTGGGCGCCCTTTTCGAGCCAGGCCTTCGCCTTCTCGGTGTCGAGCACCACGCGGGTCTCGGAATCCTTCGCCAGCAGCGGGTTGAAGGTGCCGATCTTCTCGATGAAGCGGCCATCGCGCGGGGCGCGGGCGTCGGCGACGACGATGCGGTAGTAGGGACGCTTCTTGGCGCCGCCGCGGGCGAGACGGATCTTGAGGGACATGGTCTTCTTCCTTTTTAAATCAGTGTCTTGCGTTTGGTATTCGGGTTGATTGCTGTTGCCGGCGCCCGGGCAGGCAGGGGGCGTTGGCTTTACTTCTTCTTGCCGGGGCCTCCCACTCCAGGAAAGCCCTTGGGCAGGCCGGGAAGGCCGCCGGGGAATTTGGATGGCAGGCCGCCGCCGGGCAGGCCGGGGAAGTTCGGAGGCAGGCCGCCGCCAGCGCCGCCGGGCATGCCGCCCTTGCCCATCTTCTCCGCCATCTCCTGCAGCATCTCGGGCGAGGGGCCGCCGCCGCCGAAGCCCATCATGCCGGCGAGGCCGGCGAGCGGGCCGCGCTTGCCGGCGGCGCCGCCGAGCGACTTCATCACGTCGGCCATCTGGCGGTGCATCTTCAGGAGGCGGTTGATCTCCTCCACCTTGGTGCCGGAGCCGGCGGCGATGCGGCGCTTGCGCGAGGCGTCGAGCAGCTTGGGGGCGCGGCGCTCCTTGGGGGTCATCGAGTTGATGATGGCCACCTGCCGCTTGAACACCTTGTCGTCGAGATTGGCGCTGGCGATCTGGTTCTTCACCTTGGCGACGCCGGGCATGAGGCCCATGAGCCCGCCGAGGCCGCCCATCTTGGCCATCTGCTCCAGCTGGCCGCGCAGGTCGTCAAGGTCGAAGGTGCCCTTGCGCATGCGCTCGGCGGTGATCTTCGCCTTCTCGATGTCGATATTCTCGGCGGCCCGCTCCACCAGGGCGACCACGTCGCCCATGCCGAGGATGCGGCCGGCCACGCGGTGGGGATCGAAATCCTCCAGCGCGTCCATCTTCTCGCCGGTGCCCAGCAGCTTGATGGGCTTGCCGGTGACGGCGCGCATGGAGAGCGCGGCGCCGCCGCGGCCATCGCCATCCGCACGCGTCAGCACGATGCCGGTGAGGCCGACGCGGCCGTCGAAGGCTTTCGCGGTGTTCACCGCGTCCTGGCCGGTGAGGCTGTCGGCGACCAGCAGCACTTCGTGCGGCTTGGTGAGGGCCTTCACCTCGGCCACCTCGGCCATCAGCCCCTCATCGAGGGTGACGCGGCCGGCGGTGTCGAGCATCACCACGTCGTAGCCGCCGAGCTTGGCCGCCTCGATGGCGCGCTTGGCGATCTGCACGGCGGACTGGCCGGCGACGATGGGAAGGGTCGCGACCTCCACCTGCTTGCCCAGCGTGGCCAGCTGCTCCATGGCCGCCGGACGGCGGGTGTCGAGCGAGGCCATCAGCACCTTGCGCTTGCCGCGTTCGGTGAGGCGCTTGGCGATCTTGGCGGTGGAGGTGGTCTTGCCCGAGCCCTGCAGGCCGACCATCAGGATCGGCACCGGGGCGGGGGCGTTCAGGTCGATGGGGTCGGCGTCGGAGCCGAGAGTCGCCACGAGCTCGTCGTGGACGATCTTCACCACCATCTGGCCGGGGGTGACGGACTTGATGACCTCCACGCCCACGGCGCGCTGGCGCACCCGGTCGGTGAAGGAGCGCACCACGTCCAGCGCCACGTCCGCCTCGATCAGCGCGCGGCGCACCTCGCGCATGGCCTCGCCGACGTCGGCCTCGGTGAGGGCGCCGCGCCGCTTCAGCTTGTCGAGTATGCCGCCGAGGCGGTCGGAAAGGTTGTCGAACATGGGCACCCATGCGTTGAGGGTTCACACCGGACCGCTATGATCTCCCGCGCCGCGCAGGACGAGATGACGCCGCATCAAGCCAACGCAAAGCACGCCCGAGGGCGCATCGCGCTGTCGGGCGGGGGCCTCCGGGCTCTCGGCCCGGTCGGCGGGATCGGCATGGCCGTCCGTGTGAAGCTGGGGCTGTTAGCAGGTTTGGGGGCGAGAGGCAAATTTCCCGGCGGAAAGCCCATCGCGCACGGGCATCCTGCGCTGGCGCCTTCGCTGCGGCAAGTTTCGCCTTGCAGGCGAAGTTTGCGCGGAACGCCACTACTAGGCGTCATCGGAAGAGCGCATGTTTCCATTGGCGCATCACGCGCGGGTCCGCCGGCCACCGGCGGGGAGGAAACCATGCCCCAGACTTCGACTGCCCCCGAAGCAAGCCAGATCGTTCCCTTTCCCGCCGATTTCCGTGTCCAGGAGATCGCGACCAACGGCACCACCCTCCATGTCCGCACCGGCGGGCAGGGGCCGGCGGTGCTGCTCATCCACGGCTATGGCGAGACCGGCGACATGTGGGGCGCGCTCGCCGCAGCGCTGGCGCCGACGCACACGGTGGTAGTGCCGGACCTGCGCGGCATGGGCCTCTCGGCCAAGCCGCCCGGCGGCTACGACAAGAAGACCCAGGGCGCCGACATGGCGGGCCTGCTCGATGCCCTCGGCATCGACAAGGTTGCGCTCGTCACCCACGACATCGGCAACATGGTGGGCTTCGCCTTCGCCGCGCTCCATCGTGACCGAGTGACGAAGTTCGCGCTCATCGACGCGCCGCTGCCGGGCGTCGGGCCATGGGAGGAGATTCTCAAGAACCCGCTGCTCTGGCATTTCCGCTTCGGTGGGCCGGACATGGAGCGCCTCGTTGCCGGGCGCGAGCGCATCTATCTCGATCGCTTCTGGAACGAATTCTCCGCCGATCCGAGCCATTTCTCCGAGGCCGCGCGCGCCCATTACGCCGCGCTCTATGCGCAGCCCGGCGCCATGCATGCGGGCTTCGCCCAGTTCGCGGCCTTCGACCAGGACGCCGTCGACAACGCGGAATTCCTCAAGGCGGGCAAGCTCGCCATGCCGGTGCTGGCGCTGGGCGGCGAGCATTCGTTCGGCCTGACCATGGCCGAGGTGATGCGTTTCGCCGCCACCGACGTGACGGGCGACGTGGTGCCCGGCAGTGGCCACTGGATCATGGAAGAGAATCCCGCCGCCACCATCGCGTTGGTGACGGACTTTCTGGACGGGAAGTAGAAGCCCGCTCAGGCCCCGTCTCCCCCCTGCTCGGCGGTCGTGCTAAATCACGGCCGTCACAGGAGGTCAGCCCATGTCCGAGAACAACCAGCTCACGCGCTTTTTCGGCGGTTCGCCGGCCTGGGTGCTGGTGCGGCTCGTGCTGCTCTCGGTGGTGGTGGGCGTGATTCTGGCCGCCCTCGGGCTCGATCCGATGAACATATTCACCAGCCTTCAGCGCCTGCTGCGCAACCTGTTCAGCTTCAGCTTCGAGGCGGTGGAGCGCATGTGGCGCTATTTCCTGCTGGGCGCCGTCATCGTCATCCCGCTCTGGCTGCTGATGCGGGTGTTCGGCCGGCGCTGAGGCCGTGTCGCTCGCGGCTGTTTCCGGGGGCGTGACGCACCGGCGCGTGCTGGCCATCGCGCTGCCCATGACGCTGGCGCACCTCACCACGCCCTTGCTGGGCGTGGTGGATGCGGCGGTGGTGGGCCGGCTCGGCAGCGCTGCCCTGCTGGGCGGCGTGGCGCTGGCCTCCGTCATCTTCGACATGCTGTTCTGGGTGTTCGGCTTCCTGCGCATGGGCACGGTGGGCCTCGCCGCGCAGGCGGTGGGGCGGCGCGATGCGGTGGAGGAACGGGCGGTGCTGGCGCGCGGCCTGCTGGTGGCCGGAGCGCTCGGCCTCCTCATCGTGCTGCTGCGCACGCCCATCGAGAGCGCGGCCCTGTCGCTGGCCGGGGCGAGCGCGGAGGTGAACGCGGCGGTGCGCGACTATTACGCCATCCGCATCTTCGCCGCGCCCTTCACGCTCGCGAACTATGTGGTGCTGGGCTGGCTGGTGGGCCTCGGCCGCACCGGGCGGGCGCTCGCCCTTCAGCTGGGCATCAATGTCCTCAACATGGGCCTGTCGGCCGCCCTCGTACTCGGTGCCGGATGGGGCGTTCCCGGCTCGGCGGCCGGCACGCTGGTCGCCGAGATCGCCGGCGCGGTGGCGGGCGTCGCGGTGTGCGCCGGCCTGCTGGGCGGGCGGCTCGGGGTGGCGCGGGCGGTGCTCATCGACAAGGCGCGCCTCATCGAGACGGTCATGCTCAATCGCGACATCATGATCCGCACCGCGGCTCTGATGTTCGCCTTTTCCTTCTTCGCCGCGCAGGGCGCGCGGGCGGGGGACGTGACGCTGGCCGCCAACGCCGTCCTCCAGAACATGGTGATGGTGGCCGCCTATTTCCTCGACGGCTTCGCCACCGCCGCCGAGCAGATCTGCGGCTCCGCCGTGGGCGCGCGGCGCCGGGCGGATTTCTCCGCCGGCGTGCGGCTTTGCCTCGTCTGGGGCTTCGCCTTCGCGGTGCTGGCGGGGGCGGTCTACCTCGTCACCGGCCCGGCCATCGTGGACGCCATGAGCACCAGCCCCGAGGTGCGGGCCGAGGCGCGGGTCTTTCTGCTCTACGCCGCCCTGCTGCCGGTGGCGGGGGTGACGGCCTATGCCTTCGATGGCGTGTATATCGGCGCGCTCTGGTCGCGCGACATGCGCAACCTGATGCTGGCCTCCCTCGTCGTCTATCTCGGCGTGTTCCTGGCGCTGCGGCCCCTCGGCAATCACGGCCTGTGGCTCGCGATGCTCGCCTTCCTGCTCGCACGCGGCGGCTTGCAGGCCCTGCGCCTGCCCGCCCTGGTGCGGCGGACCTTCGGCTGAGGCCAAGCCCACGCGGCGCTAGAGCACGCGCCGATCTGATTGCGTCGCAATCAGATCGGATCACGCGTTCTCTTTCTTGAGTTTAGAGGGCGATTCACCGATCAAGTTGATTCAACTTGATCGGATCGCGCTCTAGAGCGTCACCCGCTTGGCATCGGTCGAAGACCGAGGCCGACGGTATCAATCCAGATCGGGAAAGACGTGCGCCCCGCCTGCGCCGAGGGGCAGGTCGCGCACCCAGCGCACGGCTGTGAGCGGCAGCGGCGCATAAAGGTGCGGGAAGAGGGCACCGCCGCGCGAGGGCTCCCACTTCAGCGCCGCGCCGAGCGCCGCGACCTCCACCGCCACCAGCTTCAGGTCGGCCTGCCCGGCGAAGTGCTTCGCCGCCGTCTCGCGGGCCTGCGCGGCGGTGGAGAAATGGATGTAGCCGTCCGCAACATCCACCGGCGCGCCGGTGAACACGCGCGCGTGCTCGGCGGCGGCCCAGAGCGCGGCGGGGGCGATCTTGTAGATGAGCGGGGCGGCGGTCACGGGCGATGCTCCTCGGGCGTCCTTGGGGTGGGTCGGCGCCGCACATAGGCCGGGACGAACGAAAGGGCAACTGCGTTCGCCTTATGGTTGCATGCGGACTGAAGTCCGCATATTATACTTGACGTACCCAGGCAGACGGTTCTATAAGAACGGTCAAGGAGATACGTCATGTCCGCCCTGTCCGACCGCCACTTTCACGATGAGGCCGCCGCCTACCGCTTCGTAGAAGCGCATGTTTGGGCAAACGGCCCGGTGTGCCCTCACTGCGGCAACGTGGATGCGGCGAAGATCGGCAAGCTCAAGGGCGACAGCACCCGTCTCGGCGTTCACAAGTGCTACGCCTGCCGCAAACCCTTCACCGTAAAAATCGGCACCATCTTCGAAAGCAGCCACGTCAAGTTGCACCTCTGGCTGCAAGCCATCTTCCTTGTGGCCTCTTCGAAGAAGGGCATTTCCGCCAACCAGCTTCACCGGACCCTTGGCGTCACCCTCAAGACCGCGTGGTTCATGGGGCATCGTATCCGCGAGGCCATGCGCGACGGCTCGCTTGGTCCGCTGGGTGGAGAAGGCCAGATTGTCGAGGCTGATGAAACCTATTTCGGCAAGACCGAGAACCAGCCCAAGATGACCACCAGCGGGCGCCCCTTCACCAAGAGCGGCAAGTCTGGCCCTTCCGGTAAGCGCGCCGTCCTTGGGCTTGTGGAGCGGGGCGGAAAGGTCCGCACTTTCCACGTCGCTCAGGCGAACAAGGAGAATGTTGCAGCGCTCGTGTCGCAGAACGTGGCTCGCGAAAGCCGCCTGTTCACTGACGAGAGCCGCCTTTACGGCGAAGTGGGCAAGCTCTTCGCCGACCACCAGACCACCAAGCATTCAGCTGGTGAGTACGTCAGGGAAGGCGGCATCCACTCCAACACCATCGAAAGCTATTTCTCGGTGTTCAAGCGTGGCATGCGCGGCACTTACCAGCACTGCGCTGAAAAGCACCTGCACCGCTATCTTGCGGAGTTCGATTTCCGGCATAATCGCCGTGTCGCGTTGGGCGTGAACGACACCGCCCGCGCTGATGGCATCCTCTCCGGTGTGGTCGGCAAGCGCCTCACCTATCAAACGGCTCGTGCAAGGTGAGAAACCATATGGCGTCTGGCGACCCTCAAAATACAAGCCGAAAGCCCAGCGGGAAAAAGGCCAAAAAGCTTAGTCAGGAAGAACAGTCCCGGCGGTTCATAAATACCGCCCGGGAGCTTGAGGTTGATGAAAGTGGTGCATCTTTCGATAAGGCTGTGAAGGCGGTTCTACCAACTACGAAAGCAGAGCCAGACGGCGCATGAATGCCGCACATGAGTCGAGAATCGTTTTGGCCTCTTCTTCGGTATAGGTTTGCTTAGGGTGCATCGTCTCGGTCCGCCAAGCCTGGTTAACATTCGTAAGCAGTAGGTGTACCTCTCGCCACTCCCGTTGCTCTGCTCCTTTAGGAAGATCGTCTATCTTTCTGCCGATATTTCCCAAAATTACGCCCCAAGTGATAGGCTCCCCGTGCTTATTTTGCACAGGGGGCGCGGCGTTGCGCAGGGCGCCCGGTCCGCATCCGGATTCGCCGTCGAGCAAAGACCGTCGAGGCAAAGGCACGTCGAGGCAAGGAACGTCTTTCCCATGCTGACCCACGGTAAGATATGGCGTGCCGTCGACCAACTCGCCGAGCAGCACGGGCTCTCCACCTCCGGCCTCGCGCGGCGGGCGGGGCTCGATCCCACCACCTTCAACCGCTCCAAGCGCATCACCATTGACGGCCGCCCGCGCTGGCCCTCCACCGAGAGCATCGCCAAGGCGCTCGCCGCCACCGGCACCAGCCCGGAGCAGTTCTTCTCGCTGCTGGACGCCTCCGAGCGGCCGGCCCATGGCGGCGGCTTTGCCGAAGATGCGCCCGTCCCGGCGCCGCGCCCGCTCAACGCCATTCCGCAGATCGGTTTCGCCCAGGCCGGCTCCGGCGGCTTCTTCGACGATGCCGGCTTCCCGGTGGGCGCCGGCTGGGACGAGGTCGTCTTTCCCGATGTCCACGACGCCCACGCCTATGCGCTGGAGATCGCCGGCGATTCCATGGAGCCGGTCTATCGCGACGGCGACGTGGTGGTGGTCTCCCCCGCCTCCGAGCCGCGCCGCGGCGACCGGGTGGTGCTGAAGACCAGGGAGGGCGAGGTGCTGGCCAAGGAGCTTGTGCGCAAGACCGCCCGCCACATCGAGCTGCGCTCCCTCAACCCCGCCCACGAGGACCGGCAGATACCGCTCGATCAGGTGGACTGGATCGCGCGGATCGTGTGGGCGAGCCAGTAGGGACACAAAGCGGCTCGACGAGAGACATCGCTGTCGCCCTCCGGCTCGACCGGAGCACCCATCCCGACGTTTGTCCCGGCGGCGGAATGGGCCCTCCGGTCGAGCCGGAGGGCGACGGCCCACATCTGAGCGCGCCGCCCCCTCACCCCAAGAGCGCCTCCAGCGTCTCCAGCCGGTCCGCCTCGCCCGGCGGCTTGTCCCATCTGAGGCGCGCAATGCGGGGGAAGCGCATGGCGATGCCGGAGCGGTGGCGGGTGGAGCGGGCGAGGCCCTCGAAGGCCACTTCCAGCACCAGCCCTTCCTCCTTCTCGTGCACCACCTCGCGCACCGGGCCGAACCGGTTGATGGTGGCGCGCCGCACGAAGGCGTCGATCTGCTTCAATTCCTCGTCGGTGAAGCCGAAATAGGCCTTGCCCACCGGCACCAGCACATCCTCGCCCTCGTCGCCGATGGTCCATACGCCGAAGGTGTAGTCCGAGTAGAAGGACGAGCGCTTGCCGTGCCCGCGCTGGGCATACATGAGCACCGCATCCACCGTGTGCGGATCGCGCTTCCACTTCCACCATGGCCCCTTGGGGCGGCCCGGCAGATAGGGGCTGTCCGCCCGCTTGATCATCACCCCTTCCACCGCCCCGGCATCCGCCCCCGCGCCGGCCGAGGCGGGGTCGCGGCGGGCGGCGGTCAGTTCCTCCCAGGTCGAGAAGGGCACCATGGGCGAGAGGTCGATGCGCGGGGTGTGGAGGCGGGCGACGAGCGCCTCCAGCCGGGCGCGGCGGGCGGCGAAGGGCTCTCCGCGCAAATCGTCCGTGCCGTCCACGAGCAAATCGTAGGCGCGGATGTGGGCGGGGAATTCCGCCAGCATCTTCACCGTCACCGTTTTGCGGTTCAGCCGCTGCTGCAGCACGTTGAAGGGCTCCACCTTGCCGTCGCGGACGATGAGCAGTTCGCCGTCCATGGCGCCATCGAAGGCGATGGCCTCCGCCATATCCGGAAAGGCGCCGGAGATGTCTTCCCCGGTGCGCGAATAGAGCCGCACCACCCGTGCGCCGTCCGGTCCCGTGCCCGCCACGGCTTGCACGCGGATGCCGTCCCACTTCCATTCGGCCCGGAAATCGGCGGGGGCGAGAGCGGTGAAATCCGTCTCCTCGATGGCGTGGGCCAGCATCACCGGGCGGAACGGGGCGGGGTTGGACGTCTCCGGCCGCGGCCCGCGCCCCTCCACCCAGGCGAACAGCTCTTCATAAGGTGGCTCAAGGCCGGGCCAGACCAGCTCCACCTCGTCCGGCGTGATATCTCCGAGGCTCGCCACGGCGGTCTTGGCGAGGCGCGCGGAGGCGCCCACGCGCATGGCGCCGGTGATGAGCTTCAGGAGCGCCCAGCGGCCGGTCTCGTCGAGGCCGTCCAGCCAGTCGGCGAGATGCCGGGGCAGGGACACCTTTGAGAAGGTGGAGAGGCCGTGGACGATCTCGGACAAGAGCGGCGCGTGGGGCCGCGCGCCCTCCGGCCGGGGCCACATGAGGGCGACGGTTTCCGAGAGGTCGCCCACATAATCGTAGGACATCTCGAACAGCACCGGGTCGGCCCGCTCGGCGATCAGCGCGCGCACCACGCCGGGCTTGGCATTGGCGAACGACAGCGCCCCCGTGAGCGCCGCCAGCGCGAGCCCGCGCTCCGGGTCCGGCGTGGAGCGGAAATAGTCCGCCATGAGCCGGATCTTGGCATTGCGCCCGGCCTCGTAGGACATGCGATCGAGTAAAGCGGCGAAGCGGTTCATGGCTGCTTGCCTTGCCTAAACGCGACCGACGCTCCCTGACGCACCATTCCCTCCGCCGTCATGGCCCGGCTTGTCCGGGCCATCCACGCCTCCCTCGGCGGGGTGCCGGGCTTCGCGGCAGCCCTCTCGCGGCGCGGTGGATCCCCCGGACAAGCCGGGGGATGACGGCTGGAGAAAGCGCGGTGCATGGCGCGCGTGCGAGAGTGCGCCGGCCCCTGCGATCGCAGCGCCATCCCCTCCGCCGTCATGGCCCGGCTTGTCCGGGCCATCCACGCCTGCGTCGGCGGGGTGCCGGGCTTCGCGGCAGCCCTCTCGCGGCGCGGTGGATCCCCCGGACAAGCCGGGGGATGACAGCTGGAGAGATCGCGGTGCATGGCGCGCGTGCGAGAGTGCGCCGGCGCCTGCGATCGCAGCGCCACCCCCTCCGCCGTCATGGCCCGGCTTGTCCGGGCCATCCACGCCTCCATCGGTGGGGTGCCGGGCTTCGCGGCAGCCCTCTCGCGGCGCGGTGGATCCCCCGGACAAGCCGGGGGATGACGGCTGGAGAAAGCGCGGTCAGGGCCGGGCAATGTCATCGTACAGATCCAGCCAGTGCGGATTTTCACGCTCGATGAGGTTCATCTTCCACTCGCGCGGCCATTTCTTCAGCCGTTTCTCGCGTGTGATGGCGGCGTAGGCTGTGTCATGCAGTTCGAAATAGACCAGCCTCTTGACGCCATAAGTTTTGGTGAAGCCTTTTGCGTCTTCGCCGCGGTGCTCGAAAGCCCTGCGCACAAGATCGTTCGTCATCCCGATGTAGAGCGTTCCATTGGGTTCGCTGGCGAGGATGTAGACGAAGAAGGCGGCGCTCATCCACCCGCCTCCTTCTCCCCCTCCGCCGCCACCGCGGGCTCCTCATCCTCCTCTCCGTAGCCGACCATGTGGAGGGGCCGGGCGCGGAGCTGGCGGGTGTGGGCCCAGTGGACGAGGGCGTCCTCAGCGCCGTGGGTCACCCACACTTCCTCGCAGCCGGTGGCGCGGATGGAGGCGGTGAGGCCGTCCCAATCGGCGTGATCGGAAACCACCAGCGGCAGTTCCACGCCGCGCTGGCGGGCGCGGGCGCGCACGCGCATCCAGCCGGAGGCGAGCGAGGTGATGGGATCGGCGAAGCGGCGCGCCCAGATGTCCGTCATGGAGGAGGGCGGGGCGATGACGATGGCCCCGGCGAAGGCCGACTTCGGCGCGCCCTTCACCGGCAGGATCTCGCCGAACTCCATGCCGCAGCTCTGATAATAATCGGTGATGTTGACGAGCGCCCCGTGCACGTAGATGGGCGCGTCATGCCCCGCTTGGCGGATCAGCGCCATCATCCGCTGCGCCTTGCCGAGGGAATAGGCGCCGACGATGTGGGTGCGCTCGGGGAAGATGCGCACCGAGGCGAGCAGCTTGTCCACCTCGCCCGCCGCCGGGGGATGGCGGAACACCGGCAGGCCGAAGGTCGCCTCGCTGACGAAGACGTGGCAGCTTATGGGCTCGAACGGCGCGCAGGTGGGGTCGGCGGCGTCCTTGTAGTCGCCGGAGACGACGATCACGAGCCCGTCCTTTTCAAGGCGCACCTGCGCCGAGCCGAGCACGTGGCCGGCGGGATGGAGGCTCACCTTCACGCCGTTGATGGCGATCGCCTCGCCATAGGCCAGCGCCTGCGTCCCGCCCGCGAAGTCCGCGCCCATGCGCAGGGCCATGATGTCCAGCGTCTCGCGGGTGGCGAGCACATGGGCGTGGCCGGCGCGGGCATGGTCCGAATGGCCGTGGGTGATCACCGCCCGCGGCACGGCGCGCGTCGGGTCCACGTAGAAGTCGCCGATGGGGCTGTAGAGGCCCTTGGGCGAGGGGCAGAGGAGGTCTTCCGGGCGCATCACTTTATCGGGCGGGTTTCCCATTATATGGGGAGCGTTGCGCACCTGCGCGAGGTTCCCACAAACGCGAGATCGAGCGTGTCCGCTGCTGCCTTCGATACCTCCGGCGATCCCGTCCTCGACCGGCGGCTCGACTGGGCGCGCGCTTTCCTTGGCGAGCGGGATTTTGCCGCCGCCGCCGAGCTTCTGGCCGAGACGGTAGAGGCCGCGCCCGGTTTCGCCGCCGCCTGGTTCCTGCTGGGCGAGGCGCGGGAAGGGCAGGGGGAAGGGGACGCCGCGCGGGAGGCCTATGGCCGGGCGTTGGCGCTCGATCCCGCCGACCGGCTCGGCGCGGGGCTCAGGCGGGCGCGGCTCGGGGATGGGACGGAAGGCGCGGAAGGAGCCATGTCGGCGGCCTATGTGCGCACCCTGTTCGACCAATATGCCGATCGCTTCGACACGGCGCTGCGCGAGAAACTCGCCTATCGCGGCCCCGAACTGCTGCTGGAAGCGGTGCGCGCCGCATGCACCGCGCAGGGCCGGGAGCTGCGCTTCGGCGCGGCGCTGGATCTCGGCTGCGGCACCGGCCTCGCCGGTGTGCTCTTCGCGCCGCTCGCGGAGCGGCTGGATGGGGTGGACCTCTCCCCCGCCATGCTGGAGAAGGCGCGCGCGCTCGGCCTCTACGCCGCGCTTGAAGCCGGCGAGATGGGCGCGGCGCTTCAGGCGGTGCCGGCCGGCAGCCTCGATCTCGTCATCGCCGCTGACGCGCTCTGCTATGTGGGCGACCTTGGCCCCATCTTCCACGCCGCCCGCGCCGCGCTGGCGCCGGACGGGCTCCTCGCCTTCACGCTGGAGACGCATGAGGGCGAGGGCGTGCTGCTGCGCGAGACGCTGCGCTATGCCCACGCGCAAGTGTATGTCCGCGCGCTGGCGGGGGAGGCAGGGCTTGCCCTCCTGCTGCTGGAGCAGGCCTCCACCCGCTCCGAGAAAGGTGCGCCGGTGCCGGGGCTCGTGGGGGTGGCATGCCGCGGATGATCCCCCGCGGCATGCCCGTCACAATCTGAGGTTCGATCCGCTGAGCGAGGTGACGCCGGTGAGCGCGATCGAAAGATCGGCGATCCGGTCGCCATTGGTGTCGCCCTGCAGCTGGCCGTTGGCCAATCTGAGCTCACCGGCTGTGCCGGAGAATTCGGCGGCGCCGACATAGACGAACGCATCGTTCGCGCTGCCGCCCACGCTGTTGGCGTCGATGGCGGTCAAGTCGATGACGTCGCCCGCGGCCGCGGAGAAGTCGCCGATGGTGTCGAAGGACGAGGCGCCGGAATCGCTGGTGGCCTTGTAGACGAACGTGTCTGCGCCGGCGTCCCCGAACAGCGTGTCCGCGCCGCCGAGACCGGTGATGGTGTCGTTGCCCGTGTCGCCTCGGATGACATTGGCGAGGCCGTTGCCCGTGCCGGACAGCCCGGCCCCCACCAGCGTGAGGTTTTCCACGTCCGCACCCAGCGTGTAGCTGGAGAGATAGGACGTGACCGTATCGGTGCCGCCGCCGAAATACTCCGTCACCACATCCCCGGCGGCATTGACGACATAGGCGTCGTCGCCGGAACCGCCGATCATGGTGTCGTCGCCGGCGCCGCCGTCCAGCGTGTCGTTGCCCGCAAGGCCGTAGAGGGTGTCGTTGCCGGCGCCGCCCCTCAGGATGTCATTGCGGGTGCCGCCCTTGAGGGTGTTGACGAGGCCGTTGCCGTTGCCGGTGAAATCGCCGGAGCCGGTGTAGGTCAGGTTCTCCAGCTCCGCCGCAAGGCTGTAGGTGGAAAGCGACGTCTTCACCGTGTCCGTGCCGCCCCCGGCGTATTCGATGATCGAGCCGCCGACATAATCGATGATGTAGGTGTCGTTGCCCGAGCCGCCGATCCGCACGTCGTTGCCCGAACCGCTGTCGATGATGTCGTCGCCGGCGAGGCCGTAGATGGTGTCGTCGCCCGCACCACTGGACAGGACATCATTCGCGGCGCCCCCCTTCAGCATATTGTCGAGGGCGTTGCCGGTGCCGGTGAAGCTGCCCGTGCCGGTGTAGGTGAGGTTCTCCACCTCGGCGTCCAGCGTGAAGGCCGACAGGCTCGTGCGCACGGAGTCGGTTCCGCCGCCGGCATATTCGACGGTGGTGTCGCCGAGGGAATCCACGAAATAGAGGTCGTCGCCCGAGCCGCCGATCATGGCGTCGTTGCCGGCTCCTCCATCGAGGGTGTCATTGCCGGAGAGGCCGTAGAGGGTGTCGTTGCCGCTGCCGCCGTACAGGGTGTCGTTGCCCGTGCCGCCCTTGAGCACGTTGTCGGCGCCGGTGCCGGTGCCGGTGAAGGCGCCCGTCCCGGTATAGGTGAGGTTCTCCACGTAGGTGCCGAGCGTGTAGGCGCCGAGCGTCGTGCGGACGGAATCGGTTCCCCCGACCGCACTTTCCGTGACCGTGTCGCCGATGGAATCGACATAATAGAGGTCATCGCCGGCGCCACCGATCATGGCGTCGTTGCCTGCGCCACCGTCGAGCAAGTCGTTGCCGTCGAGGCCATAGAGCGTGTCGTTTCCGCCGCCGCCGTATAGGGAATCGTTCCAGTTGCCGCCGCTGATGGTGTTCGCCAGGCTGTTGCCGGTGCCGGTGAACGCTGCTCCGGTGCTGGGGAAGGCGAAGGTGTAGGTGAGGTTCTCCACCTCGGCGCCGAGGGCGAAGGAGGTCAGCGTCGTCTGGACGGTGTCGGTGCCGCCGCCACTGTATTCGGTCACGACATCGCCGGTGGCGTCCACCACATAGGTGTCGTTGCCGGATCCGCCAATCATGGTGTCGTTGCCCGAACCGCCGTCGAGCATGTCGTTGCCAGCGAGGCCGTAAAGCGTGTCGTCCCCGTCACCACCGTACAGGGCATCGTTGCCGGTGCCGGCCTTCAGCACGTTCGCGAGCTTGTTGCCGGTGCCCGTGAAATCGCCGGATCCCGTGTAGGTGAGATTTTCCACCTCCTGCCCGAGCTTGCAAGTCGCCACGGACGCCCGGACCAGGTCGATGCCGCCGCCGGAGTATTCGCCGACGCCGTCGTATGCGGAATCGACCAGGTAGACGTCGTCGCCGGTCCCACCCTCCATGCCATCGCCGCCGGTCCCGCCATCGAGCACGTCGTTGCCGGAGCCCCCATAGAGAGTGTCATTGCCCGCGCCGCCGTCGATCATGTCGCGGCCGGCCTGACCGTAGATGGTGTCATTGCCGTCACCACCCGCCAGCGTGTCGTCGCCCGTGCCGCCCGTGATCTTGTTGGAGCTGGAATTGCCCTGGCCGGTAAACGCGCCCGTGCCGGTGAACTTGAGCTGCTCGACGTTGGCGGGAAGCGCGTAGCTGGCGAGCGGGGTCAGCACGTAATCGATGCCGCTGCCGGTCTGCTCCGTCACCACGTCGCCGACATCATCTACGATGTAGGTGTCGTTGCCGTCGCCTCCGGCCATGGTGTCGCTGCCCGCGCCGCCATCGAGCCAGTCGGCGCCGCTGCCTCCGGTCAGGGTGTCGTTGCCGTCGCCGCCGAACAACTCGGCCGTCCAAACATCAGGGTCGAGGGTAAGGGTGTCGTTGCCCGCGCCGCCGGTGATCCTTCTCGTGCTCCTGGTGCCGATGCCGGTGAAATCACCGGTGCCCTCGTAAACGAGATACTCGACGTAGCGCGGCGGCGTGTAGGTGGAAAGGGACGTGCGGATGGTGTCGGTGCCCTCGACGTCGCGGCCATATTCGATCACCTGATCGCCGGCGCTGTCGACGATGAAGGTGTCGTTCCCGGTGCCGCCGTACATCGTGTCGTTGCCGATGCCGCCCACGAGGAGATCGTCGCCCTCGAGGCCGCTGAGGATGTCATCGCCACCGAGGCCGTAGATTTGGTCATTGCCGGACCCGCCGGTCAGGTCGTCGGGATCGTCGGTGCCGATAATGGGTGCCGGATCGCTCATGGCTGCTCACGCTCCGTGTTCGCGGCTCGCACCTGACGGCCGCCGGTCCATTGAGATCACGGGGCGCGCCAGACACCCGCTCCCGCCCGGCTCGAACGCACCGGGACTGGACGCGGGGACGGCAGCGCGGCCCCGGGACGATCAGGAATGGTGACGAGTCTTGTTTTCCGGCACGCATCGCGCCGTGGCCGGGAACGCAGCGATGGAAAGCCCGAACGCGGGTGAACCATCGCAGAGGGCCATGCTCGTTCCTGCTGCGAACCGTATCCTATGACCATCGCCCCTACAACCTTACGTCACGCCGCGCGCTCACGACGCCGCGCGGCGTCGCGGTGCTTCAGCGTTGCCGGGGGAGGGGTAGGCCGGCCCGGTCAGGCCACGGGCAGAGCGAAGGGCTCGCCCTCGAAGGCGTCGGCGCCGCGGCCGATGGCGTGGATGGCGGCGACCATCCGTCCCTCCCGCTTCAGCGCCGCATCGGCGAGGGAGACGATGCGCGGGTTGGGCGTCGCGGTGGGCGAGGCGTGGCGCAGGCGCTGGGCCAATTCCATCTCGTCGCGGTCCGGCAAGAGGGCGCACAGGGTGGCATAGGCGGCCGCCGTGGAGCGCGAGATGCCGGCGTAGCAATGGATCACCAGCGGCGTCTGGCGCGGCCAGGCGCGCACGAATTCGAACAGCTCAAGCATGTGCGCCTCGCCCGGCGCGACCAGTCCCTCGATCTCCTCGGCGATGTCGTTGATGCCGAGGAAGAGGTGGTTGGTGGGATCGACGTTGCTCGGCCGGGTCAGAACCGTGCCGCCGTTGATGAGGGTGATGACATGCCGCGCGCCGGTCGTTGCGACCGTATCGTGCAGCTTGGCGAGGGAGCAGACATGGATCATGGCGCAAGCTCCTCGAATCTCTTGAGGAAACGGGCTTTCGCCGTTTCCGCCTCCCAGGGGGTGAGATAATCCTTTTCCACCCCAGCGTCGAGGCGGGCGGGGCGGCCGAAGAAGGCTTTCGCCTCCTCCTCCGCGAATCCCGCCAGCCGCGTCGCCTCGAAATAGGCCGAGGCGCGGTCCGCCGCCTTGACGATCTTCAAAAGTTGATCGGGCCAGCCCACCGGCAGTGAAAAGCGCACGCAGATGGCACTGAGGAGACGCGCCTCCACGGCCTTGTAGTCGCCCCCCAGAACGGCCTTGAAGGGGGAGATCATGTCGCCGATGACGTATTCCGGCGCATCGTGCAGCAGCACGCACAGCCGCCAGCGGGCGTCGAGGTCCGGATGGGTGCGGCGGGAAATCTTCTCCACCAGCAGGGAATGCTGGGCGACGGAGAAGATGTTGGCGCCCGAGGTCTGGCCGTTCCAGCGCGCCACGCGGGCGAGGCCGTGGGCGATGTCCTCGATCTCCACGTCGAGGGGGGAGGGGTCCAGCAGGTCGAGCCGGCGGCCGGAGAGCATGCGCTGCCACGCGCGCGGCGCGGCGCCGGCGCGGCGGGAGGTCTTTGGAAGGGGTTTGGCGGGGACGGCTGGCTCGGTCACGAATCGCGTGCTCCTCGGATCGGGGAAAGGTAAGCTCCGGCCGAAACGCCACAAGCCGCCCGTCACGGGTGGCCGCGACCCTTTCCGTTCCGGGATTTCTCATGTCCGACACCCTTGAGCGCGAGACGCCGGCCCTCCCGCCGGTGGAGGTGCGCCCGACGCTCGCCGCCAGCGCCGCCGTGTTCCGCGGCCCCCTCGTGCTGCTCGCCCGCCGTGCCGCCAATCCCGGTGCCGGTCTGTGGAGCCTGCCGGGCGGGCGTGTCGAGCCGGGCGAGACGGTGGCCGAGGCGGCCGTGCGCGAGGTGATGGAAGAGGTGGGCGTGGAGGCCGAGATCATCGGCCTCGCCGCCGCCCGCGACATCATCGTCCGCAACCGCGAGGGCGAGCTGAAGGCCCATTTCGTGGTGCTCGCCCATGCCGCCCGCTGGCGTGGCGGGGAGCCCATGCCCGGCGCGGAAGCGGCGGAAGTGGGCTGGTTTCGCATCAATGAGGTCGCCGGCCTCACCACCACCGAGGGGCTCGCCGAGGTGGTAGCCAAGGCCGCGCTCCTGATGGGCGAGATCTGAGCCGCGGGTTCGCCGCCCCCTTGACCGCGGACGGCGGGCGCCGCAGGAGTGGCGGTGGAACCATGCTGATGCGCGCCCTCTCTCTCCTTCTCGCCGCCGGCCTCCTGCTGGCCGGCCCCGAATCGTCCCGCGCCGCCGGGCCGACGGAAGGCGCGGCGCCGCCCTATGATGGCGATTTGATGCGGCTCGCGGAAATCCTCGGCGCCCTGCATTACCTGCGGCCCCTGTGCGGCGTCACCGCCGAGGCGCAGCGCTGGCGCAACGAGATGCAGGCGCTGATCGACACCGAGCAGCCTTCGGAGACGCGCCGCACCAAGATCATCGCCAGCTTCAACCGCGGCTATTCCAGCTATGCGGAGGTCTACCGCAGCTGCACGCCGGCCGCGCGGATGGCGGTGGATCGCCAGCTTGACGAGGGCGGGCGCCTCACGCACGAAATCGTCGTGCGGTATGGGGGCAATTGACCGGTTCCGTGTTAACCTTTTGGTCAGAACTCGCCTGAATCGCCCTGCGTGAAGTGCTAGATATCCCGTGCGCCGTTCGGTTCTGCGGCGCGGAGGCAGCCAAACGTGTCCACCTTGACAAACCCCGTCATCGACCTGCCCGAAATCTCGGACATGGCCGCCGATGACCGTCACGCCGCTTTGACCTATCTGAACGATGCGTGGGTCGAGGCCGTGCGCGAGGGGCTGGACGAGGATTGCCTGGTGCAGGCCGCACTCTTCACCGCTTTGCGCAGCCTCGTCGCCACCTATGGCGAGGCCGCGAGTTCCGAATATGTCGCGCGCGTCGCCGAGCGGGTCGCCGCCGGCGAATACACCGTGGTCAGCCGCTCGCACTGAGCGGCGCGGCGAGCCCCCTCGCCGTTCTGTCTTCGTCGCATTCCTCCCGCCGGGCCTCTCGCGAGCGCCCGGTTTTTCTTGTGTGCCGGCCCAAAAGAAAACCGGCGCCCCGAGGGACGCCGGTTTTGCCTTTTCGGGTTCGCCACCCACGTCCCGCACTGCCGTCATTCCCCGGCTTGTCCGGGGGATCCACGGTACGGCCGGGGTGGTCTTCGCCGCTCAAACCGCTCCATCGGCCCGGTGGATGGCCCGGACGAGCCGGGCCATGACGGTGACGATGAGGGAACGCCGGAGACTTGCCGCTCAGGCGGCGTGGCGCTTGTTCTGGCGGTTGCTGAAAAGAAAACCGGCGCCCCGAGGGACGCCGGTCTGGTCCTACTGTCGCTCCCGCCGACCTTTTCACCGCCGTCATCCCCCGGCTTGTCCGGGGGATCCACGGAGCGGCTGGGCCGGATATTCGCCGCTCAAACCGCTCCATCGGCCCGGTGGATGCCCCGGACGAGCCGGGGCATGACGGTGACGATGAAGGGCGCCTGAGACGTGCCGCTCAGGCGGCGTCGCGCTTGTTCTGGCGGTTGCTGATGAGGTCTTCCACCACGCCGGGATCGGCCAGCGTCGAGGTGTCGCCGAGGCTCTCGAACTGGTCTTCCGCGATCTTGCGCAGGATGCGGCGCATGATCTTGCCCGATCGGGTCTTGGGCAGGCCCGGCGCGAACTGGATCAGGTCGGGCGAGGCGATGGGGCCGATCTCCCGGCGCACCCACGCCACCAGTTCCTTGCGCAACTCCTCGGTGGGTTCGACGCCGTCCATCAGGGTGACATAGGCATAGATGCCCTGGCCCTTGATGTCGTGCGGGAAGCCCACCACCGCCGCCTCGGACACCTTCGGATGGGCGACGAGGGCGCTTTCCACCTCCGCCGTGCCCATGCGGTGGCCGGAGACGTTGATCACGTCGTCCACGCGGCCGGTGATCCAGTAGAAGCCGTCCGCGTCGCGGCGGCAGCCGTCGCCCGTGAAGTACTTGCCGGGGTATGTGGCGAAGTAGGTCTGCTCGAAGCGCTCATGGTCGCCATAGACCGTGCGCATCTGGCCCGGCCAGCTATCGGCGATCACGAGGTTGCCCTCGCAGGCGCCGTCCAGCACCTGGCCGGCCGCATCCACCACTTCCGGCTGCACGCCGAAGAAGGGACGGGTGGCCGAGCCGGGCTTGAGCTTCGTGGCGCCGGGCAGGGGGGTGATGAGGATGCCGCCGGTCTCGGTCTGCCACCACGTATCGACGATGGGGCAGCGCTCCTCGCCGACCACGCGGTAATACCACTCCCAGGCTTCCGGATTGATGGGCTCGCCCACCGAGCCCAGCAGGCGCAGGGAGGCGCGCGAGGTCTTCTTCACCGGGTCCTCGCCCGCCTGCATCAGCGAGCGGATGGCGGTGGGGGCGGTGTAGAAGATCGACACCTGGTGCTTGTCGATCACGTCCCAGAAGCGGGACATGCTGGGATAGTTGGGGATGCCCTCGAACATCAGCGTGGTGGCGCCGTTCGCGAGCGGGCCATAGACGATGTAGGAATGGCCCGTCACCCAGCCCACGTCGGCGGTGCACCAGTAGATGTCGCCGGGGTGATAGTCGAACACGTACTGATGCGTCATGGACGCATAGACGAGATAGCCGCCGGTGGTGTGCAGCACGCCCTTCGGCTTGCCGGTGGAGCCGGAGGTATAGAGGATGAACAGCGGATCTTCCGCGTTCATGGGCTCGGCCGGGCACTCGTCCGTCACCATGGCGGCGGCTTCGTCGTAATAGACGTCGCGGCCGGGAACCATGTCCACCTTGCCGCCGGTGCGGCGCACCACGATCACGTGGTCCACGCCGCCCTCGATCTGGTTCACGGCCGCGTCCACATTGGCCTTCAGCGGCACCTTGCGGCCGCCGCGCAGGCCTTCGTCCGCGGTGATGACGACCTTCGAGCCGCAGTCGGCGATGCGCCCGCCGAGGCTGTCCGGGGAGAAGCCGCCGAACACGATGGAGTGAATGGCGCCGAGCCGCGCGCAGGCGAGCATGGCGAACGCCGCCTCGGGGATCATCGGCAGATAGATGGTGACGCGGTCGCCCTTCTCCACGCCGCGGTTGCGCAGCACGTTGGCGAGCTTGTTCACCTCGGAGGAGAGTTCGCGATAGGTGATCTTGCGGCTCTCGTCGGGGCTGTCGCCCTCCCAGATGATCGCCACCTGGTCGCCGCGGGTCTCGAGATGCCGGTCCACGCAATTGTAGGCGACGTTGGTGACGCCGTCCTCGAACCACTTGATGGAGACGTGGCCGGGATCATACGAGGTGTTCTTCACCTTCGTGTAGGGCGTGAACCAGTCGATCCGCTTGCCGTGCTCGCCCCAGAAGGCGTTCGGGTCGTTGACCGAGGCGGCATACATGGATTGATAGTGCGCGTCGTCCACATAGGCCTTCTGGGCCCACTGGGACGGAACGTCATAAACCTTGTCGGACATTTTCAAGCCTCCCTCGCGCGGACTGCTTCGTCCGCTGTCCATCGTTCACGGCGGTACCCGCCTTGGTTGGGGCGGATTATGCTGAGCGCCTCGACGCTCCACAAGGCACCGCCCAGCCAGACTTTGGGCTCATAGCCCTTGGTTGGCCCCGGGCATTGCCGGGGAATCGTGACGGGCGCTGCAACACCCTGCGCCGCGATGTCATGCACCGCGACCCTTCCGGCGGGCGTATAGACGGGCTGCCCGCGATCGGCCGCGGCGCCTCAAGGAAACGCCCGATGGACCTCTGGACCCGTCTTCTCGTCCTTCTTGCCGGCCTGTTCGGGGCGGCCGGCGTCGCCGCCTCGGCGGCTGCGGCCCATGTGGGCGGCGGACCCAATCTGGAAACCGCCGCGCACTTCCTGCTGTTCAACGCTGCCGCGCTGGCCGCGCTGGTGGCCCTTGCCCTTCAGCTCACCCGTGGCGGCGTGCTGCTGAAGGTGGGGGCAAGCGCCATCGCGCTCGGCACGCTTCTGTTTTCGGGCGATCTGGCGGCGCGGGCCTTGATGGATGTCAAGCTCCTGGGCGGCAGCGCGCCGTTCGGTGGCAGCCTGATGATCCTCGGCTGGCTGACGGTGGCGGCGACCGCGCTGCTGGCGCGGCGGCGCTGAGGCGCATCAGGACGTTCGCGCGGCGGCGCGGGCCTCGGCGCGGTCGATCAGGACATCCAGCGCGTCCGTGCCATCGAGGACGAGGCGGACGGGCAGGGAGGCGATGCCGTCCCCGACCTCGGGTGCCAGCCGCACGTGATCCTTCTGCGTCGTCACGAGCCGCGCCCCGCGCCGCACCGCGTCCGCCGCGAGGCGGGCGATCTCCTCGGGCCGGTAGGGATGGTGGTCGGCAAAGGCATGGCGGGCGACCACCGTCAGGCCGCATGCCTCCAGCGTGGCGAAGAACTTCTCCGGCCGTCCGATGCCGGCGAAGGCGATGAGCGGCATGCCCTCCAGTGCTGCGATGGCCGCAGGCTCCGGCGCGAGATGCCCGCGCAATACGGGCAGCCCCGCCGCGCCCGCCGCGACGGCCACCCGCTCGCCTGGCGTGCCATCGCCGATCACCAGCACCGCATCGGCCTTGGCGAGCTGCGGCGCCAGCGGGGCGCGCAGGGGACCGGACGGGGTGACTTGGCCGTTGCCCACACCCACGCCGGCGTCGATGACCAGCAGCGCACTGTCCTTGCTGAGCGAGGGATTCTGGAACCCGTCGTCCATCACCACATGGCTCGCGCCCTGCGCCACCGCGAGCTGCGCCCCACCCAGGCGATCGCCACCGGCGACGATGGTGGGCGCGTGGCGGGCGAGCAGCAGGGCCTCGTCGCCCACGTCCGCCGCGCCGTGGGCGGCGGGATCGACGCGAAGGGGGGCCTTGGCCTTGCCGCCATGCCCGCGCAGCAGCGCGAACGGCCGCGCGCCGCGCGCCTTGAGCCGCTCGATGAGGGCGATGGCGGTGGGCGTCTTGCCCGCGCCGCCAACGGTGGGATTGCCGATGCAAATGACCGGCACGTCCACCGTGCCGCCGGCCTGCCCGAGCCGGCGCAGCGCGACGCCGCCGATCACCGCCGCCACCGGAGAGAGCAGGGCGGCGGCAAGGCCGGGCCGGTCGCGCCACCAGAAGGCGGGCGCGCGCAGCATCAGCGGGCCTGCAGGCGGATGTGGACCAGATAGGGCTCGATGGCGGCGAGCGTGCGGTCCAGCGCGCCGCCCAGCGATGTCACGGCCGCATGGGCGGCATCCGCCATCTCGCCGTGCAGTTGCGGATCCTTGATGAGGGCATAGGCGGCGCGGGCGATGCCCAGCGCGTCGGTCACTTCCGCCGCGCCTTCGTCGGCATCGAGCCGCTCGTAGATGTTGGCGAAGTTCCACACATGTGGGCCATGCAGCACCACCGCCCCGAGCTTCGCGGGCTCGATGGGGTTCTGCCCGCCATGCTCCACCAGCGAGCCACCCATGAAGACCACGGGCGCCATGCGGTAGAACAGGCCCAGTTCGCCGATGGTGTCGGCGATGTAGATGTCGGTCTCTTTGTCCGGCAGCTCGCCGAGGCTGCGCTGACGGGTGGCGAGGTCCGCCGCCTGGGCGAGCGCCGCCACATCCAGCCCGCGCTCGGGATGGCGGGGGGCGATGACGGTGACCAGCTCAGGGATCTTCGAGGTGAGGATCTCGTGCGCCTCGATCATCAGCGCCTCCTCGCCCTCATGGGTGGAGGCGGCCAGCAGGATCGGCCGCTTGCCGAGCGCCTTGTCCAGCCGCTGCAATTCGGCCGGGTCGGCGGAGGGGGCCGGCACGTCGAATTTCAGATTGCCGCACACTTCCACGCGCGGCGTGCCCAGCGCCCGGAAGCGCGCGCCATCCTCCTCGCTCTGGGCGAGGCACAAATCGACGCGGGAGAGCAGCGCCCGCGCGCTCTTGGGCAGCTTCCCCCAGCGCCTGGCGGAACGCTCGGAGAGCCGGCCGTTGATCAGCACGATGGGCGTTCCCCGCCGGCCAAGCTCGGAGAGCAGGTTCGGCCAGAGTTCGGATTCGGCCAGCAACACGAGGTCCGGCGCCCAATGGTCGAGGAAGCGGGCGACGAAGGCCCGCGCATCCAGAGGCACGAACTGGTGGATGACGCCGGGCGGCGCCCGCCGCTCGGCCACCCGGCTGGAGGTGAGCGTGCCGGAGGTGAGCAGCACGCGGAAGCCGCGCTGGGTCAGCCGCTCGATCAGCGGCAGGACGGAAATGACCTCGCCGACGCTGGCGCCATGCACCCACACCATAGGGCCGGGGGGACGCTCGGTGCTGGCATAGCCGCGCCGCTCGGCGAGACGCGCGGGATCCTCCTTGCCCTTGCGGACACGGTAGGACAGCCAGGCCGGAGCCAGCAGCGACGCCACGGAACTCGCCCGCCGGTAGGCGCGCAGAGTGATGGGCAGCTTGCGCCCCTTCATGCCGGCGCCTTCATCGACGCGTGGTCCGCGCGGCCAGCGCCTCGGCCCGGCGGGTCACGTCCTCAAGGCTGGCCTGCACCTGATCGCGGGCCGCGAGGAGGCCGGCCTCGTCCACGTCACGGGCCACCCAGATGGGGGCTCCGGCGACGGCGGCGCCCTTCCCGAACGGCAGGTTCAGGCTGGCGCGGTCCCAGCTCTTCAGGGTGATGCGATTTCGGGTCGCCATGGCGATCGGGATGATAGGGCGTCCCGAGTAGCGTGCAATGGTAACGACGCCCATGCCCACCTTGCGGGCGATCTTGGGGACATCGGCGGTCATCGCCACATTGATGCCTTCCGCAAGGGTATCGAGCATCTGATAGGTGGCGGAAACCGCCCCCTTGCGGTGGAAGTCGCGCCTGGAGGTGGCGCCGGAGCCGCGAATGGTCCCGACGCCGAGCTTCTCGGCGGCGATGGCGTTGATCTCCGCATCCGCATGGCGGGAGATCAGCACCTTGGCCTTGTGGTGGGGCTTCATGGCGAACGGCGTGAGGAAATGCTGCCCGTGCCAGAAGGTGACGATCACCGGCAGGTGCTCGTCGATGGTCTCGAAGACGTCTGGCGGCTCGATGACGAAGTCGCTCGTCCGCGCCACGAGCTTGAAATAGGACGCAAACGTCGTTCCCGCTGCCACCTTGAAGGCGCGGTTGGTCCTCAGTCGCCGCCACATCTATGGTTTGCCCACTGTTGTTGCGTCCTGCCCGGTGGGCAGGACGAGGGACCCGATGCTCACCCGCCCTGAACCTTGCCGGTTTCCGGATCAAGGAGGCGGTGGAGATGTACCACGAAGTAGCGCATCAGGGCGTTGTCCACGGTCTGCTGCGCCTTCGCCTTCCAGGCGGCCGCGGCGCTGGCATAGTCGGGATAAATGCCGACGATGTCGAGCTTGGTGAGATCCTTGAATTCGGTGCTGTCGATCGCGGTCAATTCCCCGCCGAACACAAGGTGGGGCAACTGCTTCTTCGTCTCAGTCATGGCGTATCCAATGCGGCTTTGAAAGAAACGGGTGCGCCCATGGCCTCAAGCGCGACCGGGTGCAGCGGAGCACCGGCGCAGACGAGGGGGGCGTGGCTCGGGACGGGCGCATTGTAGCGCAAGGGCGCCCCGTCATGGCCGGTGAGGCGGCCCTGGGCCTCGCTCACCACCAGATCGGCGGCGGCCAGATCCCAGTCGTTGGAATTGCCGCCGGCAAGGGCGACATCGATCTCCGCCGTCGCCACCCGCGCGAGGCGCAGCGCCAGCGAGCGGATGCGCGGCAGGCGCTCGATGGGCGCGGCGCGGGCCATGCGGTCGAGATCGGCCGGCGGGCCGGCGACCCGTGCGCCGTCCAGCCGCGCACGGGGCGATACGGCGAGGGGGCGGCCGTTGCGGAAGGCGCCCGCGCCGGCAATGGCCGTGAACATCTCGTCGGTGGCGGGAGCGAACAAGGCGGCGGCGACAGGACGCCCCTCCACCACCAACGCCACGGACACCGCCCAGTCGCTGCCCGCCGCCATGAAGGCGCGGGTGCCGTCGATGGGGTCCACCACCCACAGCCGCCGGGCGGACAGGCGCGCCGGCGTATCGGCCGATTCCTCGGACAGCCAGCCGGCAGCCGGATCGAGCGCCGTCAGATGCTGCCGCAGGAAGGCGTCCACCGCCATGTCGGCCTCGGTGACGGGGGAATCGTTGCCCTTGGTCCAGGTCTTCACGCCGGCCGCGAACATGCCGCGCGCCATCTCGCCGGCCTCGGCCACGGTCGCGACCATACGGCGGGCAAAGGCATCGTCGATGGCGATCCGGGGATGATCCCCGCTGCCGGCGCGCGTCGGTTCGGTGCTCATTGCCCTGCCAAATAGGGGCGTAGACGCCGCGAGGCAAGCCACCTGATGCTGCACCGCGTCAATCGGACCGCCCTCCGGCTTGCCCTTACGGCAAGAGAGGCAGGATGGTGTTGGGCAGGAGGGTGTCGAGGGCGAGGCCCGCAAACAGGATGAGCCCGGCGTCGCGATTCGACTTGAAGACGGCGAGGCAGCGCTCGGGATCATCAATGTCGAGACGGCGCACCTGCATCCATAGGTGAAGGGCGAATCCGATCAGGCCGAGGTAGGCAAACGGCCCCACCGGCACCGACATGAGCGCCCCCGCGAACAGGAACACCACCAGCACATAGCACAGGGAGACGGCGAGCCCCGTGCTGCGCCCGAACAGCAGGGCAGTGGAGCGGACGCCGACGATGGCGTCGTCCTCCTTGTCCTGATGGGCATAGATGGTGTCGTAGGCGAACACCCACAGCACCGAGCCGGCGAACAGCAGCAGCGCCGGGTCCGCGATGGTGCGCATCACGCTCGCCCAGCCCATCAGCGCGCCCCACGAGAAGGCGATGCCGAGAATGAGCTGCGGCACCGAGGTGACACGCTTCATCAGCGGGTAGACCGCCACCACACCGAGGGAGGCGATGCCCGTGACGATGGCGAAATGCGGCAGGGACAGCAGCACCGCCAGCCCGATGAGGGCCTGAACGACGAGAAAGGCGAAAGCCGCGGGAACGCTCACCTGGCCGGAGGCGATGGGCCGGCCGCGCGTGCGCGCCACCTGCCGGTCGATCTTGCGGTCGAGAATATCGTTCCAGGTGCAGCCCGCCCCGCGCATGGCGACGGCGCCGATGGCGAACAGCACCAGCAGCTTCACCGAAGGGTAGGGATCGTCATTGGCGATGGCGGCAAGCGCGGTGGACCACCAGCAGGGCAACAGCAGAAGCCAGGAGCCGATTGGGCGGTCCATCCGCGCGAGTCGCAGGTATGGACGCACCGGGCCTGGAGCGATGCGCTCCACCCAGTTACCGCGCGGGGCATCGGCAATCTGCGGGGCGGCAGCCCCTTCGCGGGCACTCAATACGGCAACCTCACTTCAGCGCGTTGCCGTTGAGCGTACCGAACACGCCGGAGTTCTTTTCCGCGTTGACGCTGTAGCCGGTGGTGATGCCGAGCGCGCTGGACATGGAGCCCTGCGGCGGGGGCTTGTTGGGTCCGCCGACGCCGGTCGCGCCATTGGCGGCGGCTTCGCAGATCTTGTTGCGCAGATCGGCGGTCTTTTTGTTGGAGGCGGCGGCCTGATCGATGGCCTGCTGGGGAACCTGACACCAGTCCTTGTTGTCGGTCAGGAACTTCACCCACTTCTGCTCGGCCGCGGCATAAGCGCGGAACGCGGGGCAGAGCACCTGCGGGTTCTTTTCCTTCTTGCTCACGACCGACTGCAGGGCCTTGCCCTTTTCCTCCAGTTCACCGCGAACCGACGCGACATCGCTCTGGCAGTCCGCCAGCGCGACGCCGGCAGACAGCGCAGTTGCGAGCAGAGTGGCCGAGATCGCGAGCGTGAACTTCTTCATGAGGCAGCGCCCCTCCTCATCGGGGTCCTTCGGGACCACAGGTTTGATATACAGACCCCCAACTTTGGGCAATATCACGGCGGAAGCTGCGGAAAGCTACAACACATTCCCTAACGGAGTGCATCGACGCTTGACGGCCCTGCTCCTCATGGGTAATTTCGCGCAACTTTTGAAAGGGACGGCGCCGACATGCGCAAGATCGTTATTCTTCTCGTAGGGTGGTGCGCCACTTTCCGTCCGGCCTGAGGCTGCGACGAACGAGGTGGCGCGTGACGAGGGGCCTTCGGGCCCCTTCGTCGTTTCTGAGCCGGGGCGCCGGCGCGGAATTTTTGAGATCGAGCCGGGCCGCAGGCCGGGTTGAGACAGCGACAGAAGTCCGGCGGAGCCCGCCGGCCGGGACCGGCAAGGATCCCGCAGGGAGTTGGGCCATGAGCAAGCAGATGACCGGCGCCGAGATGGTGATCCAGGCCTTCGCCGACCAGGGCGTCGAGCACATCTTCGGCTATCCCGGCGGCGCGGTGCTGCCGATCTATGACGCGCTGTTCCACCAGAACCATATCGAGCACATCCTGGTGCGCCACGAGCAGGCGGCGGTGCACTCGGCCGAGGGCTATGCCCGCTCCTCCGGCAAAGTTGGCGTGGTGCTCGTCACCTCCGGCCCCGGCGCGACCAACGCTGTCACCGGCCTCACCGACGCGCTGATGGATTCGATCCCGATCGTCTGTATCACCGGGCAGGTCGCGACCCACCTCATCGGCAACGACGCCTTCCAGGAATGCGACACGGTGGGCATCACCCGTCCCTGCACCAAGCACAATTATCTGGTGCGGGACGTGAATGATCTCGCGCGCACGCTGCATGAAGCCTTCTATGTCGCCCAGAACGGCCGGCCCGGACCGGTGGTGGTGGACATTCCGAAGGACGTGCAGTTCGCCACCGGCACCTATGTCGGCCGCGAGAACATCCAGCACAAGACCTACCGCCCCAAGCTCGACGCCGAGGCGCCGCAGATCGCGGCGGCGGTGGAGCTGATCGCCGGCGCGAAGAAGCCGATCTTCTATACCGGCGGCGGCGTCATCAATTCCGGGCCGGAGGCGAGCCGCATCCTGCGCGAGCTGGCCCGCCTCACCGGCGTGCCCGTGACCTCCACGCTGATGGGCCTCGGCGCCTATCCGGCGGCCGACCGCCAGTGGCTCGGCATGCTGGGCATGCACGGCACCTATGAAGCCAACATGGCCATGCACGATTGCGACGTGATGGTCTGCATCGGCGCGCGCTTCGACGACCGCATCACCGGCCGCCTCGACGCTTTCGCGCCCTTCTCCAAGAAGATCCACATCGACATCGACCCCTCGTCCATCAACAAGAACGTCAAGGTGGACCTGCCCATCATCGGCGACTGCACCCGCGTGCTCGCCGACATGCTGGCCGCCTGGAAGGCGCGCAGCCTGAAGGTGGACAAGGCGGCGCTGGACGCCTGGTGGGCGCAGATCGACCGCTGGCGGGCGCGCAACTCGCTCGCCTACCGGCACTCGGACGAGATCATCAAGCCGCAATACGCCATCGAGCGGCTCTACAATCTCACCAAGGACAAGGACGTCTACATCTCCACCGAAGTGGGCCAGCACCAGATGTGGGCGGCGCAGTTCTTCCGCTTCGAGGAGCCGAACCGCTGGATGACCTCCGGCGGCCTCGGCACCATGGGCTACGGCCTGCCCGCCGCCATCGGCGCGCAGAAGGCGCATCCCGATGCCCTGTGCATCGACATCGCCGGCGAGGCCTCCATCCTCATGAACATGCAGGAGATGTCGACCGCCGTGCAGTTCGACCTGCCGGTGAAGATCTTCATCCTGAACAACAAGTACATGGGCATGGTGCGCCAGTGGCAGGAGCTGCTGCACGGCGGGCGCTACTCGCACTCCTATTCGGAGGCGCTGCCCGACTTCGTGAAGCTCGCCGACGCCTACGGCGGCGTGGGCATCCGCTGCGACAAGCCGGCCGACCTCGACGCGGCCATCGAGGAGATGATCGCCATCAAGCGGCCGGTGATCTTCGACTGCATCGTGGACCAGCAGGAGAACTGCTTCCCCATGATCCCGTCGGGCCGCGCCCACAACGAGATGATCCTCGGCGACATGGCGATCGATCTCGACGAGGCCATCACCGACGAGGGCAAGATGCTGGTGTGAGGCGGGCCCTCTCGCTTCCTCCCCTCTCCCGCAAGGGGAGAGGGAGCCTCTTCTCGGCGCATCGCCGCCCCCATCTCCATTCGAGACTTCCATGCCCAATTCCTCCGAGCCCATCGAGCGCCACACCCTCTCCGTCCTGGTCGACAACGAGCCGGGCGTGCTGGCGCGCGTCATCGGCCTGTTCTCCGGCCGCGGCTACAATATCGACAGCCTCACGGTGTCCGAGGTGAGCCACGAGGGTCACCTCTCGCGCATCACCATCGTCACCACCGGCACGCCCATGGTGATCGAGCAGATCAAGAACCAGCTCGACCGCCTCGTGCCGGTGCACCGGGTGCGCGACCTCACCGTGGAGGCGTCCTCCCTGGAGCGGGAGCTGGCCATGGTGAAGGTGCGCGGCGTGGGCGAGGCCCGCGGCGAGGCGCTCCGGCTCGCCGAGGCTTTCCGCGCCCGCGTGATCGACGCGACCCGCGAGAGCTTCGTGTTCGAGATCACCGGCAAGTCGGACAAGATCGACCAGTTCGCTTGGCTCATGGAGCCGCTTGGCCTCGTGGAGGTGGCGCGCACCGGCGTGGTGGCCATCTCGCGCGGCCCCGAGGCCATGTGAGGATCGCGGCCTGAGCATGTGACCATTCGGAAACAGGCGTTCGCCGGCAGCGCTGCCGTGCGAAACGCCTGTTTTCATTTGCCGCGATCCGGTGCAAAGGAGCCGCGGCCATCCCCCAATTCAAGACAACGCCCACAAGGAGACCATGATGCGCGTTTATTACGACAGCGACGCCGACCTGAACCTCATCAAGGGCAAGAAGGTCGCCGTCATCGGCTATGGCAGCCAGGGCCATGCCCACGCGCTCAACATGCGCGACTCGGGCGTGAAGGATGTCATCATCGGCCTGCGTCCCGGCTCCGCCTCCGCCAAGAAGGCCGAGGCCGAGGGCTTCAAGGTGATGGCGCCCGCCGAGGCGGCCAAGATCGCCGACGTGGTGATGATGCTGACCCCCGACGAGCTGCAGGGTGACATCTATCGCGAGAGCCTCGCCGACAACATGAAGCACGGCGCGGCGCTGCTGTTCGCCCACGGCCTCAACGTCCACTTCAACCTCATCGAGCCCCGCAAGGACCTCGACGTGCTGATGGTCGCCCCCAAGGGCCCCGGCCACACCGTGCGCTCGGAGTACCAGCGCGGCGGCGGCGTGCCGACCCTCATCGCTATCGCCCAGGACGCCTCGGGCAACGCCCATGATCTCGGCCTCTCCTACGCTTCCGCCATCGGCGGCGGCCGCGCCGGCGTCATCGAGACGACCTTCAAGGAAGAGTGCGAGACCGACCTCTTCGGCGAGCAGGTGGTGCTCTGCGGCGGCCTCGTGGAGCTGATCCGCGCCGGCTTCGAGACGCTGGTGGAAGCCGGCTACGCCCCCGAGATGGCCTATTTCGAGTGCCTCCACGAGGTGAAGCTCATCGTCGACCTCATCTATGAGGGCGGCATCGCCAACATGAACTACTCCATCTCCAACACTGCCGAATACGGTGAATACGTCACCGGCCCCCGCATCATCACCGCCGAGACCAAGGCCGAGATGAAGCGCGTGCTGAACGACATCCAGTCCGGCAAGTTCACCCGCGACTGGATGCTGGAGAACAAGGTCAACCAGGCCTCCTTCAAGGCCACCCGCGCCCGCGTCAACGCCCACCCCATCGAGGAAGTCGGCGAGAAGCTGCGCGCCATGATGCCCTGGATCAAGGCCAAGGCGCTGGTGGACAAGTCCAAGAACTGATCCTCATTCGCTGAGGCAGGCCCCGGAGCGGCGAAGGCTGCTCCGGGGTTTTTTTATTGGCCAAGGATCACGGCTCTCCGTCACTTGCCCTGAGCTGGCGCATCCTCTCCCGCCACAGGGAAAGCCATGTAGCGGGCGATGCGCCACATGCCGTCGCCTTCCCGGCGGAAGATGTCCATGCCTTCATCGCGGGACACCAGCCGGCCCTCCGGTCGCTCGGTGAGGATCCAGGTAAGGCGGACCATCGCGAGGTCGCCGGACACCATGATGTCCTTGATGTCGAACGCATAGGCGAGCCTGCCGGGCGATTTCGCCAAAGCCTTCGCGATGCGCGCGCAGACGGCGGCCTTGTCGCCCGCCGGCGCGCCCTGCATGTCCGACTGGAGGTCCTGGGCGAACAATTCGCAGGTGGCCGCGGCATCGCCCCGGTTGAAGGCCTCGGTCCAGGCGGCGAGGCGGGCGCGGATGGCGGTCTCGGCGGCGCGATCCGCGTTGGTGCGGTCCTCGGCCAGCGTGATCGTGGGCGAGAGCAGCAGAGCAAGGATCAGAACGGCCCGGCGCATTTCGCAAGTCTCCGATCGGCGCGCCGGTGACTAGAACACCCGCACCCACAATCCGGCAACCGTCAGTCCACGATGCGGGCCTGAATGGTCAGAATGTCCCACGCGGGCATGTCCGGCGGGTTGGCATAGGCGGTGGTGAAGACGTCGCTGCGTCCATCCGGATCGACGGCGCGGCGCGCCATCCCACCGATCTCCGCGCCATGCACCTCGATGAGGATGGCCGGCGCGGTGGCGGAGCCGTTGGCGATGGCGAGGCCGTCGCCATCCTTCGCGACGAAGGCATCGACCATGCCCGCCATCAGCTGCTTCGCCGCCGCCCGTGCCGTCGGCGGCAAGCCTTCGGGAAGCGCGAAGCGCTGGCGCGCGACCTCACCCCGCAGCACCCCGGCCAACTCCCAGACCGGCTGCGCGCACAAGGGCAGGGCAGCGCCGGGGCCGAGCACGGTGGCGATCACCGTGAAGCGGGTCATCTGGTCTGCATAAAGCTGGTACTGGCGAAACGGCGCGCCGTCGAGGCGGGCGAAGGCGTCGGGCAGCCAGTCGTCCTGCGCCACCAGACGGGCCATGAGGTCGCGGCCTATCATCAGGATTTCGCGCGGATCGTCGGCCAGCTCCACCATGGACTGGATGTCCCAGCAAAAGCGCCGCAGCGGCTCGGGCGGGGCTCCCGCCTCAGTGGTCATGATCGTGGTCGCCGTGGTCATGGTCATCGCTCGCTTTCTTCGGCTTCACGAGGGCGGCCGTCAGCACGCTGCCGGCAGCGATGATGCCGTCGTCGTCCTCCCCATGGCCGAGGCCGGGCCGGCGCATGCTCTTCACCGGCAGGCCGAGGGCCTTCAGGCGGTCGCGGGTGGCGATCATGTCGGCGAGCGGCACCACCGCATCGTCCTCGCCATGGATGAACACCACCGGCGGCTGCGCGCGCGGCGCGCCGATGTCACGCGTCTCGGGCAGGGCACCGCCGAAGGCGATGATGACGGCGGGCGGCACGGCACGGCGCAGACCCACGTCGAGCGCCAGCATGGCCCCCTGCGAGAAGCCCACGAGGGCGAGATGGTCGCCCGGCAGGCGCCGTGCTGACAGCATTTCGTCGAGAAAGGCGTCGAGCAGCGGCGCGCTGGTCGTGAGGCCGGCGACGATGGTCTCGCTGGAAAAGCCTTCGCCGGGAAACCAGCGGCGGCCCGTCGCGGCCGGGAACGGCGCCTCGGCGGCAAGGAAATCCGCCTTTGGCAGTTCGGGCGCGAAGTTCAGCGCGAGGTCGATCACCTCCTGCCCGGAACTGCCCTCGGCATGGAGCAGCACCACGAGATAGACCGGCTTGCCGCAAGAGAGCGCGGCGATCTTTGGCCCGGCGGCGATGGCGGCCGTCATCAGGCCGTTGCCCGGAAGCTGGGGCAAGAGGCGCCATGTCGGGTTTGCGACGCGGTGCCAAGGCGTCCGGCCCGTTCGCATTCATCTTGTAAAACCAATGACATATTCACCTGCTGCGGCCGCGTGCCGGCGAACCCGGCCACCCAGCCGCAGCCGACGCAAGAACAGGGCCGGGAGAGCCTCAGCTTCCGGCGACCGCCAAGGGTGCGCCTGCGATGTCGCAATGCACAATATGTCCGTCCGAAGACAAAGATCGGTAAAAATGTCCTAATATCAATCGACTAATAATACTAATCGCGGCCACAAAATCGCCGTTGACAACCCCATGACCCAGAAATAGCCTTTTGTCCGACAAAGCGTCCTTTCGTGGATTTCCCGGTGCTCATGGAACGGTTCGACCGCATCAAGGTCCCCTCGGCCTACGAGATGGTTGCAGAGGCCATCGAGGCCGAGATCGTGTCCGGCCGGCTGCGGCCGGGGGACGAGATCGGCACCGAGGCGGCGCTGGTGCGGCAGTTCGGGGTGAACCGTTCCACCGTGCGCGAGGGCATCCGCGTGCTGGAGCAGGGTGGCCTCGTGCGGCGGGAGGCGAGCCGCAAGCTGTTCGTGTGCGAGCCGCACCCGGCGGCGCTCTCCACGCGCATCAGCCGCGCGCTGGTGCTGCAGGACGTGACCTTCCGCGAATTGTTCGACACCGCCATGGTGCTGGAGGTCGGCTCAGTCGAGGGCGCCGTCGTCCACGCGGATGAAGAGATGCTGGCCGCGCTGGAGGACAATCAGGAACGCCTTGAGGCAGCGGTGAACAATCCCGCCGTCATCGCGGAGCTGGATTCCGAATTTCACGCGCTCCTCGCGCGCGCCTGTGGCAACCGCGTGCTCGAAATGGCGCGCGAGCCCGCCGCTTTGCTGTTCTTTCCGTCCACGGAGATGATCTGCCGGCGGGTGCCCGAGGGCGCGCGGCGCATGGCGGAGGCGCACCGCTTCATCATCGAGGCCGTCAAGGCGCGCGATCTCGAACTCTCCCGCACCTGGATGCGCCGCCACCTGAACGACTGGCGCAAGGGGTTCATTCGGGCAGGCCGCGAGATCGATGCGCCCGTGGAACGCATTTTCGCGCGTTATGCGCTGAGCAAGTCGCAAGTTTGAGCTGAAGTAAAACCAAGACGATCGCCGGAAAACCGGCGGCTTTGGAGGGAATGCCTTGGAATACGTCAACTCGGTCCGCATGGCCGGGCGCCGCGGATGCGTCGGCTCGCGGCTGGGGAGGGCGGCATGAGCGCCGCTCCCGCCTCCGCGGCAACGCATGCGCCCCCCGCCGCGCATCTGGCGGTGGATGGACTCGGCCTGTGGTTCGGCGGGCTGAAGGCGCTCACCGACGTGTCGTTCGAAGTGAAGCCCGGCACCATCACCGCCCTCATCGGCCCGAACGGGGCCGGCAAGACCTCGCTGTTCAACTGCATTTCGGGCTTCTACCGCCCGCGCGCCGGCGCCATCCGGCTCGACGGCGCGGACATCACCCACACTCATCCCCCCGCGCGCGCCAAGGCCGGGCTTGCCCGCACCTTCCAGAACATCGCGCTCTTCAAGGGCATGACCGTGCTCGACAACATCAAGCTCGGCCGGCACGCCCACATGAAGACCAACCTGTTGCAGGCGCTGACCTATTGGGGCGCGGCCCGGGCCGAGGAGATGGAGCTGCGCGCCGAGGTGGAGCGGCAGATCATCGACTTCCTGGAGATCGACCACATCCGCAACAAGCCGGTCGCCTCGCTCTCCTACGGCCTCCAGAAGCGCGTGGAACTCGCCCGCGCGCTCGCCATGCGCCCGCGCCTTTTGATGCTGGACGAGCCCGTCGCCGGCATGAACCGGGAAGAGACCGAGGACATGGCCCGCTTCATCCTCGACGTGAAGGAAGAATGGGGCATCTCCATCCTCATGGTGGAGCACGACATGGGCATGGTGATGGACATCTCCGACCATGTGGTGGTGCTGAATTTCGGCAAGGTCATCGCGCAGGGGCTGCCGGCGCAGGTGCAAGCCAATCCCGAGGTCGCCGCCGCCTATCTCGGCTCCGGCGATCCGGCCGAACTGATGCGGCGCCTCGCGGGCGTGGGGGAGGCGGCCTGATGGATTGGCTCTTCTTCACCGAGGTGACGCTGGCGGGGCTCGGCTCCGGCGCTTTGCTGTCGCTCACCGCACTGTCCTTCGTGCTCATCTACAAGGCGACGCGCGTCATCAATCTTGCGGTGGGCGAGATCTTGATGCTGGGCGGCTATCTCTTCTTCGCCTTCGTCACCGCATTCGGGCTTTCGACCTGGCTTGCCATTCCGCTCGCCATCGCCGGGGGTGCGCTGTTCGGCTTCGTGGTGGAGCGCACCCTCATCCGCCCCATGCTGGGGGAAAGCTCCATCTCGGTGCTGATGCTCACGGTGGGGCTCGGCTCGGTGCTCATCGGCGCGACGGAATTGATCTGGAACACCGATCCGCGCGCGCTGCCGGACTTCATGGGGCAGGCGCCGGTGTTCATCGGCGAGGCGTATGTCTCGCGCAAGATCGCCATCGGCTTCGTGGTGTCGGCGCTGGTCATCGCCCTGTTCCTGCTGCTGTTCCGCTTCTGGCGCGGCGGCGTCGCCCTGCGCGCCACGGCGACCGACCAGGCGGCGGCCTATTCCTGCGGCATCAACGTGCCGGCGGTGTTCTCGCTGGCCTGGATGGTGGCCTGCGCCACCGCCGCCGGGGCGGGGCTGCTGGTGGGGGCCATCGGCGGCATCTCGCCCACCATGGGTGTGTTCGGCCTCTCGGCGCTGGTGGTGGTCATCATTGGCGGGCTGGACAGCGTGCTCGGCGCGCTCATCGGCGGCATCCTCATCGGCCTCGTGGAAGCCTGGGCCGGCACCTTCCTCGGCGGCGAGTACAAGCTCGTCACCACCTTCTCCATCCTCATCGCGGCGCTGATGATCCGGCCCTACGGCCTGTTCGGCACCGTGGAGATCGAGCGGCTCTGATGCGCATCGCAACCGCCAAGGAAACCTACATCGCCGACGAGGGCCTGCTCGTCACCGCCACGCAGCGGGCGTGGCTGGGCATGCTCCTCGCGATGCTGCTGCTCGCGCCCTTCGTGCTCAACCAATACTGGCTTTATCTGGCCTGCCTCGTCGCCATCAATGTCGCGAGCGCGACAGGACTCAACATCCTCACCGGCTTTACTGGCCTCGTCAGCCTCGGGCAGGCGGCCTTCATGGCGGTGGGCGCCTATACGGTCGCCTTCTTCGAGGGGCAGGTGGGAACGCCGTTCCTCGTCAACATCATCGCCGCCGGCTTCGTGGCGGCTTTCGTGGGCGTGCTGGTCGGCATTCCGAGCCTCCGGGTTAAGGGGCTCTATCTTGCCATCGCCACCATCGCGGCCTCGGTGATCCTGCATTTCGTGTTCACCCACTGGGTGTCGGTGACGGGCGGCGTGCGCGGCATCAATGTCGCGCCCGCGCGGCTCTTCGGGCTGGAGCTGGCGAGCCCGTTCGCGCTCTATTTCGTCATTGTGCCCATCACCTGCCTCATGGTGCTGGGCGCGGCCAACCTGTTCCGCACGCGCATCGGCCGCGCCTTCATCGCCATCCGCGACCGGGACATCTCGGCCGAGGTGCTGGGGATTCCGCTGCTCCGCTACAAGCTCATGAGCTTCGCCCTCTCGTCTTTCTACGCGGGCGTCGCGGGCGGCATGTGGGCCTATTTCTTCCGCGTGGTGACGCCGGAAAGCTTCCCCTTCGCCACCTCCATCTTCTTTCTCGCGGCGGTGATCGTGGGCGGGCTCGGCACCATCATCGGCTCGGTGCTGGGCGCGGCCTTCATGACGCTCATGCCGGAACTGCTGAAATATGTGGTGGAGTGGCTCGCGCCCATCTTCCCCAATGCGGGCGCGGCGCTCTCGCCGGTGCGCACCATCGTGTTCGGCGCGCTCATCATCCTGTTCCTCGTTTTCGAGCCGCATGGACTGGCGGAAATGGTGCGCCGCGCGCGCCGCTTCTTTCATTTGTGGCCGTTCCGGACGTGAGGCGCACATGAAAAGCCGCTCGCATCACCGCCGTCATCCCCCGCCGTCATCCCCCGCCGTCATCCCCCGCCTTGTGCGGGGGATCCACCCGGCCGCGTGGCGGGTGTTTGAAACGAAGAGTACAGCCCGGCCGGACCGTGGATGCCCCGGACGAGCCGGGGCATGACGAAAAATAAGATCAAGTAGAAATCCAAGGGAGAAAACGCCAATGACCAGTCTCAACAGACGCCAGATCATGGGCCTCGCCGCCGGCGCCGGCCTCGCCTCGGCCTTTCCCGGCTTCACCGCCTATGCGCAGGAGAAGGAGATCGTCATCGGCGGCTCCATCCCGCTCACCGGCGTGTTCGCCTTCGCCGGCGTCGCCATCGAGGCGGGGATGTCCGACTATGTGAAGCTCACCAACGAGGCCGGCGGCATCGCCGGGCGCAAGCTGCGCCTCGCCTATGAGGACACCGCCTACAAGGTGGATACCTCGGTGGCGGTGTTCAACAAGCTCACCACGCAGAACGACATTCATCTCTATTATGGAGACTCCACCGGCTTCGCCAAGACCATCAACGAGGAGCTGAACCGCCGCGGCACCATCATGATGGCCGGCGCCTCCTTCGGCAGCGAGCTGAACGATCCCGCGAAGTATCCGTTCCAGTTCATGGCCGGGCCGGACTATGTGGAGATGTTCGCCATCCTGCTCGAATACATCGCCAAGGCGCAGCCGGGCGCGAAGCTGGTGTTCGTGAATTCCGATACCGAGTTCGGCCGCGACCCCATCGAGGCGAGCGTGAAGCGGGCGAAGGCCATGGGCCTCGACGTGGTGGCCCAGATCGTCACCCCGCCCTCGGCGGTGGACGTCTCCACCGAGGTGCTGAAGCTGCGCCGGGCCAATCCGGACTTCACCATCTTCCATGGCTATGTGCTGGCGCCGCTGCCGGAATTCATGTCTCAGGCCAAGCAACTCGGGCTCAAGACCAAGTTCATGGGCACCTTCTGGTCCATGGACAACTCGCTCTGGGCCAATGTCGGCGCGCCGGCGGACGGCTTCATGGGCGTGATGCCCTACCGCTATTACTACGATACGGCTCCCGACGCGCCGATCCTCGAGAAGATCCGCAAGCTCCGCCCCACCTATCAGGCGACAGGCTACATGCAGGGCTTCCTCACCGCCATGCTCATGGGCGAGGCGGCCAAGCGCACGCTCGCCGCCGGGC